>JAAYJV010000106.1 GCA_012522755.1 Candidatus Hydrogenedens sp. | reverse complement strand
GACAGGCCAATGCAACGATCAGTCAACCTGATCCTGGAAATCGGGAAAATGAAGACAAAATCTGCCCAAAATACCAATGAATTCAACTGTGTGGATTCGATGGTGTCCTTAATTTGGACACCAGTGTCTTGGGATATAAAAGAGACTTCGGGGAGACACATAAGCCTCTTCCTCTTCTTTCTTCATGAACCGCCCTGTCCTTCGTGACTTCGTGGCTAAAAACACTGACATCCTCAACTCTGTTTTCAGTCCTCAAAATCCGGAAGGGCTTCATAATACACTTCAGCCAGAGCCAGACCCTGAGGCGGTGCACAATAACCGAGGAAAGGTGCGCCCCGGTCCAGACTTTCCTGAATAAAGGAAAAGGGAAACCGTCCCCGGCCAACGCCCACGAGGGTGCCGCAAAGATTGCGTACCATTTTGTAGAGAAATCCATCGCCGATAAATTCCAGGGTCCAGGTTTGTTGCGCATCCACAGGACCGCACCAGGCACCGGGATAGAGCTTCGCCTGATACAGATTCCGAACGGTTGTATGGCTTTGGGAGCCCGTACTTTGGAAGCCTGCAAAATCATGACGTCCTTGAAGGAGTTTCAAGCCTTCCCTGATCAGATCCAGATCTGTGGAATAGGGCATATGCCAGCAAAAAGGGGCGAGCAGAGGGTCTGCATGGCGGTTGAGGACAAAGGAATAGACATAGCGTTTTCCTTTGGCATCAAAGCGGGCATTAAATTCTTCCGAGGCTGTCTCCAGAGATTCAATGCGTATGTCGGGAGCCAGCATTTTGGAGAGGGCATGGCCGAGGCGCCGGGGTGCCTCCCCCGGCCAGCGACAGGAAAAAGCCTGGCCCAGGGCATGGACGCCCGCATCGGTACGGCCGGCTCCCTGAATGTTGACAGGTCGGTTGGCGATTTTCGAAAGAGCTCTTTCCAACTCTTCCTGAACGGAGGGGCCGTTGTCCTGCCGCTGCCATCCACAAAAATCCGTGCCCCTATACCGGACAATTCCTTTTAAGTTTGTTGTTTCCATAAGCATCCCTTCTACAGAAGTGGAAGATATCCAGAAGAAAAGCATACTCTATAAGGAGGCCTTGGAAAAAACCGGGACAGAATGAATATTTCAGCCTTCCCTGGCGTCTGGTCTTGTAGAAGGGGCAAAGCCCACAGCCCGATAGAAAGGAGCTCAGCCATGAAACACAAAAAAAGCATTTTCCTCCTCCTGCTGGTTGTTCTCATTGCAACACCAGCCGCCCTGGCGCAACCCGTCGCTGAAGGCGCTTTTGTCGGCGGTGCTTTCGGCGCTGGAACGGGCGCGATCATCGGCAGCTATACGGGACGTGCCGGCGAAGGTGCGCTCATCGGTGCCGGCATCGGCGCATTGACCGGAGCGGCCATCGGCAGCGCCAGCCGCCCCCGTTATTATGCCACTCCGGCACCCTATCCTTATGTGATGCCCGTCCGCCATGGGATTCATTATAGGCACCGGCCTTATTATCCTGTGCGAGCGCCTCTGCGTCCCGTGGTGTATCATACGCCCCGGCCTGTGACGCGCTATCGGCCTCCCGGAGTGCCTGTACGCAAGGTTGTGCAGCCTGTGCCGCTGCCGGCGCCCCGTGCTGTTCCTCTGGTGGAGACACGGCCCATAGCACCGATTCCGCCAGCAGGCCGCACAGCGGTTCCGGCGACAGGCTATACGGTGCGGACTGTGACAACGCCTTCGGGTGAACGTTATGAAGAGCGCGTTCCCCTGCGCTGATTGTTTGAGAAAGATCCTTTATGAAACTGAAAACCGCATGGCGCTTGACAGGCATCCTTTGTCTGGCAGGCGCCTTCATCCTTGTTTTTTACAGTGATACACTCCTGCGCCGGAGCATGGATCCCCGTATGATCATGATTTACTGGGGCGGTCTGTTGTGCCTTCTGGGCGCAGCGGTTTATATCGCCTTTCTTGATATGCGTTTTACCCGTTTGATCTATAAAAAACAGGAGCGCGATCTTTTTCTTCAAACCTTCAGGGATGGAAAAGCTCGGGAAAAGAAAGAGGAAGAAGAGGGCACAGAGACAGGTGCCGGGGAAGAATGACAGAAACCGGATTTTATTGAGATGAGCTGTAATCGTCGGCGCGATGGTAACGGGTCATCACATAATCTTCCAGTAGAGAGAGAAAAGAACGGGTGATTTCTTCCATGGTGCCTTGAAGGCTGTGTGTTTTTTCTCCATCCACAAAGACAGGGCACAGGGGCGCCTCATTACTGCCCGGCAGAGAGATGCCGATATGAGCCGCCCGGCTTTCTCCCGGACCGTTGACAATGCAGCCCATGACAGCCACCTTCAACGATTCTATACCGGGACAGCTTTCCCGCCACTCGGGCAGCCGTTTGCGAATATAGTCCTGCGTGTCGGCGGCGAGCTGTTGAAAGTCATCGCTTGAAGTACGTCCACAGCCGGGGCAAGCGGTAACGGAGGGGGCGAACTGACGCAATGCCAAGGCCTGCAGCAACTCCTGGGCGGCATACACCTCGTTACAGCGGTCTCCTCCCCGTTCCGGCGTGAGGGATACACGGATCGTATCGCCGATGCCTTCTTCCAGCAATACGCCCATGGCGGCCGCACTCCACACCAGGCCTTTCGTACCGAGTCCCGCCTCTGTCAAACCGAGATGGAGGGGTTGTCGTGTCTTTCTGGCCAGTTCCCGATAGACAGTGATGAGATCACGGGGCTGGCTGCTTTTACAGGAAAGAATGATCTGATTTTCCGTGAGTCCCCCTTTCAGGGCTTCTTCTGTGGAGTTGAGTACGGAGAGAACCATGCATCGGTCTATGACGGCCTGGGCGGAATCGGGGTGTTCCTTCCGCTGGTTTTCTTCCTGCAGCTTTTCGAGTAATTCCTGGTCCAGCGATCCCGCATTCACACCAATACGCACCGGCTTGCCGTGGTCACGGGCAATGGCGCAGATTTCCGCGAAATGAATGGACTGGGCCGTACCTTTCCCTACATTGCCGGGATTGATGCGGTACTTGGCGAGCCGTTCCGCACAAGAAGGATAGTTGCGCAGGAGCCTGTGGCCGTTGTAATGAAAGTCACCGATGAGGGGCACCGTACACCCTTCGTCGGCCAGGCGGTCAGCGATTTCCCGGACTGTTGTCGCTGCATGGGGCGTGTTGACGGTGATACGGACCAGCTCCGCTCCGGCCTCGGCCAGAGCGAGGCATTGCGCTGCTGTTGCGGCCGCATCTTCCGTATCCGTATTGGTCATGGCCTGCACCACAACGGGGTTGCCGCCTCCGATAAGAATGTCATTGACGGCTACGCTATGGGTGGATTTTGAAGTAAACATAAGCCTTGCCAATTCAGAAGTAAGAAGAACTCAGGAAAGTTTGTGAATTTTGCCACAGCGTGGACATTTCACCTGGCTGTGGGGATAGTTGGGCGGAATCTTGGCTTTCACGCCGCAGTCACAGTTCAAAAAACGGTAGTGGTGCATGTGTCGCAGCATATCGCCCGTATCACGATGCCGTTGCTGTGACTCAGCCCGTGCCTCTTGTGGCGTCAGAGCGGCGGCTTGTCCGGGCAGGGGCGGAGGGGTAACTGCTGCGGGTGTATGGGGAGGCGGTGCTGAGGCCTGAAAAGCGGATGCGGGCATTTCCACCGCAGATGTGCCGCTGACCCCGCCCCAGGCCCGGGCATAGTCCTGATAACCGGTTCCGCCGCCCATTTTTCTGAGAATTTTGATACGTTCCTCCACAGGGGGATGGGTGCTCATGAGGGAGTTGAAAGCACGTTTTGCCTGCAGGGGGTTGATGATATACATGGGTGCCATGGCGCGGCTTGTTTTAGCTTTGTCTCCGGGATTGCGGGAAATAACTTCCAGAGCACTGGCAAGACCTTCGGGGTAGCGCGTATAGACGGCACCACCGGCATCGGCAAGATATTCACGACGTCGTGAACAGGCGAAGTACAGTAGCTGCGCCAGCAAAGGAGCGATGATCGCCAGAAGGAAAGAGATGACGAGAAGAACGAGGAGAATGATAGCGGTACCATCGCTTTTTTTGGAGCCTCTGGAACTGTAGCGGCGCATGGAACCCTGAGCTCGGGTACTGTACCAGATGGCCCGATGAAAAACTTCAGTGATGAGAATGATGGAGCCCAGCATGATCCCGGCGAAAGTCATGAACTGAACATCGCGGTTGGCGATATGCGCTATTTCATGGGCGATCACCCCTTGCAGCTGATCGCGGTTCAGTGTGGAGAGAAGCCCGGCTGTTACGGCTACAGCTGCATTTTCCGGATCTTTACCCGCTGCAAAAGCGTTCAGGGACATGTCTTCGATGATGTAGACTTTGGGCATGGCGGGCAGACGTGCGGCGAGAGTCATTTCTTCCACAATATTGAAGAGCTGTGGATGCATCTCTTTTCTGATTTCTTTGGCTCCGGCCGCAGCCATGAGCAAGCGGTCACCGGCTGTCCAGGCCAGGAGCGCCTGAAAGCCCCAAATGGAAAAGGCGATGCCCATGCCGATGAGTCCGCCCAGGGGAATGAAAAAGCGGTAGCCTCCTGCAACGAAGGAGTCCGTCGCAGGGAAGAGGGAGAATCCACAGATGAACCCCACAGCCAGCAATACGACAAGCATGCCCCCCATGAGCCACCAGGATCGGCGTCGATTGGCTTGTATGAGTTCAAACATGACAGTTCCCTCTCAGACAAAGTTCCTTTTCTCTTCAGGAAAAAGAGACTTTGGGCACTTCCCGTTCGGCTTCCACTTCAATCTCAAAGAAACTTTCCTTATTGAAATTGAACATGCCCGCCACAATATTTCCGGGGAACATTTCCACTTTGTTGTTCATCATCATGACCGCATCATTATAGGCCTGCCGTGCGAAGCCGATGCGGTTTTCCGTGGAGCTCAGTTCTTCCTGAAGATTAGCGAAAAGAGTATCCGCCTTCAGGTCCGGGTAGCGTTCCACAACAACCATGAAGTTTCTCAAAGCACCGCTGAGACCGCTTTCCAAAGTGCTCTGGGTGGAAGCATCGGCGGACTGTTTGCTGCCTTCCGCCGCCTGATTGCGGGCCTTGACCACGCTTTCCAGAGTCTCACGTTCATGTTCCATATATCCCTTGGCTGTTTCCACCAGATTGGGAATCAGATCATGTCGGCGCTTCAACTGCACATCGATTTGTGCCCAGGCATTTTTTACGGCATTGCGAAGACGCACCAGTCCGTTGAAGATGCCTATTACCCAGGCCACGAAGGCCAGCAGAACCAGACCTGCAATAATCGGTAGGACAATCATGCTCATGAGGAAACTCCTTTGTGTACTTGGTTTTCACCTTGTTGTTGATTCTCGGCGGGAAAAACCTCCCGCAGCCAGGACCGGAGAGCGGCCGTATCCCCTTCTATATCCTCTGCTTCGAATATGGTCAGGAGTTCCCCATGATCAAACCATAAACCGTCCCCATTTGGACAGCAATCATAGACCACAGGTTTCAAACCTCCGGTAACTTCTTTATTCATGAGGGTATCGCAGATGGGGCAGGGTCGTTTCTTTTCGCCTGAAGCCAGGGCGTGATTTCCCTCTGTGAGAAAACCCTCTCTCGCGCGTGCATCACCGAGAAGGAGTTCCAGTTCCCCGCCATCCAGCCAGATGCCCAGACAGCTGGTGCAATAGTCCACCTCTATCTTTTTGTATTCCAGAGTTAATAATATGTCGGAACAGGCCGGGCATTTCATAAAGCTATTGTATCCTTATATTTCTTATATTTGCAATAAGGAAGTCTTTTCACCACGAAGTCAGGTCGGGCACGAAGCTTCACTGAGAAAGAAGAGGAAGAGAAAAAGGCTTTTGTCTCCCCGGAGTGACTCCCAAGCTTTTTCAGGCTTTCCCAAGGCATTATTTGTTCTTGATTATCAAAAGACAGCTTAGCTGATCCGGATGTGTTGAGTCTATATTTCTTGATCAGCCTCTCACCAGTCAAGTACAATGCAATACTAAGCATTGTGCTTCTGTTTTCACATTTTTCCAGAGAATAATCCTTTTTGAAAGTTCCGTGCTGATTTTCGGATCCAATAGCATAGATGAAACCCAATTCCGTAAATAAACCCAAAGACGGTTCCGTCATTCGTGTGGATGAGCTGCACAAGCATTTTACAATGGGTGATACGACAGTGCGAGCCTTGGACGGGGTTTCCTTCACCATTGCCAAGGGCTGTTTTGTTGCGATCATGGGTCCTTCCGGCTCAGGAAAAACGACGCTTCTGGATATTCTGGGTTGTCTTTCCCGCCCTACGACGGGCGAATATTGGCTTGCAGGCGACAAGGTGAGTAATCTTTCGGATCGTCAGCTCGCCCGGGTACGCAATCACGAAATCGGTTTTGTCTTTCAGAATTTCAACTTACTGGCCCGAAGCAGTGCACAGGTGAATGTGGAGTTGCCTCTTTTTTATGACGGTGTGGCACGCCGTGATCGCACCCGTCGGGCCCGGGAAGCACTGACGGCGGTAGGTCTGGGAGATCGCTTTCATCATTGTCCCAATGAATTGTCGGGCGGACAGCGGCAACGTGTCGCTATTGCCCGGGCACTGATCAACTCGCCTTCCATAATTTTTGCAGACGAGCCTACCGGTAACCTGGATTCGGCAAGTGGCAACAGTATCATGAAGCTTTTTAAAGATCTGCATGAAAAAGGACATACAATTGTCATGGTCACTCATGAGCGTGAAATCGCTGAACACGCGGAACGCATCATGAGCTTTCGTGACGGGAGATTGGTAACAGACGAATGGCTGCATCAAAACCCTTCAAAGTGATCCGTAAGCTTTTTGGCTGGCTCATCTTTCTTTCGCTCATCGGCGGACCAGCCACCTGGTTTTATCTTCAGGAGCCTGTCATTGACGTGACGGTCACCACACTGACGCGCGGTAATATTGAGCAGACCATTTCCGCCTTTTCTTCGGGAACCGTGGAGCCGGAGATCTCTTCCATGGTGGCCCCTGAGAGTATAGGCAAGGTAGTGGCCATTTACGTTAAAAAAGGTGAGCGTGTCGAAAAAGGTGATGTTCTTGTTGAGTTGGACTCCACCCAGCAGGTATTGCAGGTCGGTCAGGCGGAGGCACGCTTGCGTCAGGCTGAACTGGGCAAGAAGCTTGTTCAGGAGCAGCAGGTGCATGACCAGGGCCGCATTGATCTTCTCAAACGCACCCGGGATCTGGCCGCACATGAATTGACCAAGGACAAGAAGTTGCTTGAAGCCGCTGATGTCGGTTCTGAAAGCATGGTCAACATGGCTGAAATCAATTATAATCAGGTTGATGATACCTATAAGAATCTCAGTAATCTGGTGTCTCTGTATCCTTTGCGCATTGAAGAGGTGGAGACGGCCCGTGTCGGTGCCACCCTGCTTCTGGAGCAGGCACAGGTAGCGGCGGACTGGACGAAGGTGCGTGCGCCTTTTGCCGGGCTTATTGCGGATGTTACGGTTGAACTGGGCGAAATCGTGGGCGGTGGCCTGGGCGCGGGTCTCGGTGGCGGTCTGGGTGGTGGTGCCATGATGGGCGGAGCAGGTGCCATGGGTGCCATGGGTGGCGCAGCCATGGCGGCCGGCGGTGGTGCAGGCGGCCTTTCCGGTGTTTCTCCTCTGGCCGTTGTTCATCTGGTCGATGATTCCGATCTCTATGTGAAAGCGCCCTTTGACGAATCCACCTTCGGCAAGCTCGAGCTGGGTCAGCCCGTACGTCTGACCTTTGACCCCTACCCCGATGAAGAGTTTCCCGGGCGGGTGTCCCATGTTGCGGCAACCGTAACCCGGAATCTGGATCGTAGCCGTACCTTTGAAGTGGAGATATTGATTGAAGAAGGCAAAGACCGACTCATTCCCGGCATGTCGGCCGATGCCATTATTATTGCTGATTCAAAAGAGGATGTTCTTTTTGTACCTACGGAAGCACTGGTTCGCGAAGAAGAAGGCTACGTGGTGGAGGATGGTCGCGCTGTGCTCCGCAAGGTGACCATGGGTATAGGCAACTGGATGCATCGGGAAGTGCTCGACGGGCTCCATGAAAATGAGGTGCTCATCACCTCTGTCAGCGTCAAGGGCCTCAAAAACGGTACCAAGGTAAACATTGTGGATTCACTGGAGCTGTAATGAACATCCTCGAATGTATCTGGATGGCATTAACCTCTCTGTCAGAAAACAAGGTACGTTCTTTTCTGACGACTCTGGGCGTGATCATTGGGGTCATGTCCGTTATTCTACTGGTTTCGCTGGGAGAAGCGGCACAGGCCTATATTGAAAACCAATTCAGTGGCATGGGCAGCAATGTCATTATCATCACCCCCGGCAAACAGGAGACCACCTCCAGCATGATCGCTGTGAGTGCGGGCAGTTTCCGTAAGCTGACTACGGACAATGTGGCTGAGTTGCGCCGAAAAGCCCGGGGAATTAAAGCGGTTACAGGCAATGTGATCGGCACGGGCCAGGTACGCTACAGAAATGTGGAAAGAAATTGTATTGTCCTGGGTACGGAAGAGGGAATGGCTGTAATCCGTGATGTACACACGACTCAGGGGCGTTTCATCTCCACCCAGGATGTTGAAAAGAACAACCGGGTCTGTGTGATTGGCGTGAAGCTGAAAAATGACCTCTTCGGTTCCGGACAGGCCATGTTTCAGCGTATTTCCATCAACCGCTCCAAGCATGTTGTTGTAGGAGTGCTTGAGGAACGGGGCCAGATGCTTGGTATTGATCTTGATGACCTGGTGGTGATTCCCTTGCCCAGTGGCCAGCAGATGTTTTATGGCGGCGAAGATACCGTATTTGAAATCAATGCCGCTGCCAGAACAGCAGAAGATATTCCTATGGCCCAGGAGTCCATCCGAAAAGTGCTCATGGCCGCCCACGATAACAACGAAGATTTCACCATCATAAATCAGGATGCCATTGTGGACTCCTTTGGAAAAATTCTCAGTGCATTGCGGCTCATGCTGGTGGGTATTGCAGCCATTTCTCTGCTTGTGGGCGGTATCGGGATCATGAATATCATGCTCGTTTCCGTGCGTGAACGAACCCGGGAAGTGGGTATCCGAAAATCGGTGGGAGCGACCCGCTCTGATATTGCCATCCAGTTTCTCATTGAGGCGGTGACGCTGAGCGTTTGCGGCGGACTCATAGGCGTGGGTATCGCCTGGGCGACTACCGTGATTCTCGGCATGATTTATCCAACTGTCCCCGTGATCATTTCCATGTGGTCTGTCCTCACAGCCTTTATCTTCAGTCTGGTTACAGGTGTTTTCTTCGGGGTCTATCCAGCCACAAAAGCAAGCAGTGTTGATCCCGTGGAAGCGCTGCGCTATGAATAACAAGGCTCTGTCCCCTGATCGTGTTTTTGGAGAGAACAGAGCGGCCTGAGGAAACCATTCTTCCGGGTCGTGAGTCACATTTCAGGGGGCTGAAAAGGAGATACCATGACGACCCGCTGTTTCTATATGCTGTTGCTTGCGGCCCTTCTCTTTATCCCGTCTGTCCACGCCGCTATCATTCCCCTCTCAGAAGACTGGCATCTGCACAGCAGCGCCGGGCTTGCAGCGGATGGTGGCACCCTTTCGCAGCCGGGTGTGGATCTCAGTCAATGGTATGCTCTGGACGAACCCTGCACAGTACTTTCCGCACTGGTGAAAGCCGGAGTGTATGCTGATCCCTATTACGGCGAAAACATGAAAGGCATTCCCGGCTATCAGGATGGCATGTGGTTGAGGCATCTGGAGGAGAGTCCTTTCCGGGTGTCCTGGTGGTATCGCAGCGAATTTGAACTGGATGCGAAGGGAGAAGATCGCCACTTCACCTTGCACCTCGATGGTATCAATTACCAGGCGAATATATGGCTCAATGGAAAAAAGATCGCCGGTGAAGATACAGTAGTCGGCATGTTCCGCCGCTTCGAATTCGCTGTGACGGAAGCTCTTCTTTTCGGTGGCAAAAACGCTCTCGCTGTGGAGATCATTCCGCCGGGATTGTTGCCCGAAGACCACAGGAAGACCAAGCAACTGGAAGCGACGACAGGGTGGGATGACCACAATCCTCAGCCGCCTGATATGAATATGGGCATATGGCAGGCTGTTTATCTCCGAGAGCAGGGGCCTGTGAGCATGCGCCATCCCTATATGGAAAGCGAGCTGAGTCAGCCCGGGCTGGAAGAAGCACGGCTCTGCGCCTCAGCCTGGCTGCGCAATAACAGTCATGAATCTCAGACTTGTGTTTTCTCGGCTGTGGTGGAAGGTCGAGAGATTTCCCGGGAAGTCACTTTGGAGGCTGGCGAAGAGAGGGAAGTGCTGCTTCGAGCTGAGGACTTTCCCCAGTTGGTTATTTCCTCACCACGTATCTGGTGGCCCCATCCCGTGGGTGCTCAGGAATTGTATGAGGTGTGCTGTTCGGTCACTGTTGAGGGAAAAGAATCAGACGGCGACTCTTTCCATTTCGGAATCAGGGATATCAGCAGCCATGTGAATGAAGATGATTGGCGGGGTTATACCGTCAATGGCCGTAATATCCTGATCCGGGGCGGTGCCTGGATGACTACGGATATGCTCATGAATCTGGATACTTCCCGCTACGAGGCGCTGGTGCGTCATGCCCGGGAAGCCAATCTGAACATGCTGCGCTCTGAAGGTTTTTCCATCAGAGAGCCCAAAGAGTTTTATGATATCTGCGATCGTTATGGGGTCATGGTGACGCAACAGCTCTTCGGGCGTAATCTCCCCGATGAGGAACTCGCCATTGCCTGTGTGGAAGATACGCTGCTGCGCATCCGCAACCACCCGAGTCTGGCGCACTTTCTCGGCCATGACGAAACCTTCCCCACCGATACGCTTGATGCCGCTTATCAGCATCTGCTGGAGAAGCATCGCATCAAACGCGGCTATCAGCCCCACTCGGGAACTTTCAATATCCGTACGCGCAGCAAGACGGGCGGCACACGGACCGGCACCCGCGAACTGTGGACCTATGCCGGGCCCTCTCACTATTATTTTGTGAAAGAACGTCCTTATGACAGCGCCTGGGGTTTCGCTCAATCCGGTGGCATCGGCGGGATTCTCGCAGCGAGAGACAGCCTCCGCCAGATGATGCCGCAAAGTGCTCTCTGGCCTCTGGAAAATAACGCATGCTGGTCTTTTCACACGGTGACCCAGGGTATGGAGTACTTTGATGCCGTGGTGAAAGCACTTGAAAAAGGCTATGGCCCTGCAGAGAATTTTGAAGACTTCTGCAGAAAACTGTACGCCATGAATTACAACAGTGCCCGGGGCATGTTCGAAGCTTATGGCCGCTTCAAATATGACTCTCTGGGCATCACTACGTGGAAGTACAATGCAGCCTGGCCGGCCGCACTCACCTGGCAGTATGTGGACTGGTATACCCGCCCCACGGCGGCGTATTTCGGTGCCAAAAAAGCCTGTACCCCTGTTCATGCCTTGCTTGATCCCCATGAAGGCGCTTTTCATGTGGTGAACAGCCTGTATGAGGCGCAGCAGGATCTGTCGCTGGAGACGAGCATCATCGATCTGGAAGGGAATACTCTATCCGAGGAAAACTTTGCGCTTTCCGTGGATGCCGATGGTGTTGCACTGGCCGGGAAATTGCAAGTTCCCGCTGAGATCACGAATCCTTATTTTGTGAAACTGCGGTTGCAGGATAAAGAAGAAGGGCTTCTTTCAGAAAACAGCTATTGGCTTTCAACAACGCCTGATATTCCCGGGACTTCCCGTCATGTTGATGATATGTTTTATACAAGTCCTGAATCGCGTGCTGATTTTACAGCTCTCAGTGCCCTGCCGGAAACAGAAGTGGATACAGTGCTCAGTGTTGTTCCCGGCGGCTATGAGATTGTGATTCATAACGACAGCCCCCATATCGCCTTTCAGGTGGAGCTTGCTCTGCTGCCCTTTGATGGAGATTTCGAATTGGCTCCGGTCTATTGGAGCGACAATTTCATCACGCTCTTCCCCGGGGAAAGCCGAAAGCTTCAGGCGCAGCTTTCCACAGAAGAAACACCGCCTGTGCGTTTGCGTGTTCAGGGTTTCAATGTAAAGCTTCGGCTGGACAAATGACCCTCTGCTGATATAGCCCCCGTCCCTTCCCGAGTCAGGCATTAAATCCTCTTTCAAAAAAAAGACATTGGAAGAGCTTCCGGCTTGGTATCCTGTCCCACCCCATGCAGTACCACTGTGCCCATTTTCCGTACAGGCGGGCTATCTGTCATTACTGAAGAAACAAAGACGTGTAAGATTTTGCTTTCAGGCTGCGTATTGATAGTAGCGACCTCAGAGGCGCAGTTGCCCAAAGCTATCGCATCTGAAAAAAGTTGAATCACAAGTTTTATTTTTCAGGAAAATACTCAGGAAAATGAACGGGATTTTTTCTTATATAAAAGCAGGCCCCAGACTCTTTTAGGAGAACGACAAATGAGTACGACGATCACCTTTAACGGACAAATCCTGGAAGTTCCTTGCGCAGAAGACGGAAGAATAGAAGGCTCTGAACTCAAACAAGCACTGGGCCTTCAGGGCGAGAATACTTTATATCGCCCCAGCCAGGAAGGCCATGAGCTGATTCACGACAATGATACCGTGCATCTGCAGCCGGGGGATGAGCTGGGTGCAACGCCACGCTTTATTACGGCTGCAAAAGACTATCGCCGTTTGAATGTGGAAATAAAAGCTCTGGAGCGTGCCTATGGTTCAGGCAGAGTACTCTGGCCGAAAATGATGGACTGGGTTGTTATCAGAGGCTATAGCGTTCCCAAAGGGTACAACAAGCGCCATATCGATCTTGCGATCATGATTCCTGGTAACTATGGATATGGTGCGCCGATTCGGGATTGTTTTATTGATGCGGATCTGGAGTATGGGGAACCTGGTCACGGAAAAACAATTGACCATTATTTTCCGTACGGATATATTCCGGGCGAGAAATATCGTGACTGGGCGAATGAAAACTGGGCTTATTTATGCCTTCATATGACAGAGTGGAAAGATTCTTATTCCATTTATACCTACATGAAGCTGGTAAGGACTTTCCTGAGTCATCCTGAATATGACTGGCCAACCACTGAATGAGTCGGCCCTGGTTCATGCTCAGGAAAGTGAAAATAACGGTGGTGTTGTCAACAAAGTGAAGGTAAAAGGCCTTGCTCAGAGGAAAGACAATGAAAAGATACACATCCATCACCTTTAACGGTCACAAGCGTTGCTCTCCTGACGGACAGAATGAAGAAATCCAGAAGGCCGATTCGAAAAGAGAAGCGAGACACCAGGAATCAGACGATCCCGGGCTCAATAAGTCTGCTGTGCCATCAAGTATTGAGAGAGTGGCATTGTTTGAAAAGATGAAAGATGTGTTCTCGACTTTTCTTTCCCGCTGCATATCCCGCTGTAAAAAGGCGGGTCAGCGACTGCTTCAAGATAAAAAAAGCGAAACAAGAAGAAGGGAGCAAAAAACTCAGCTGATCATCGGAGAATCCGACGAGAAGAGTGTCAGGGGGTCCCCTGTGTTCAATGATGGACAATGCGCCCGTCTGACCATCAAAGAATCAGACTGGTCCGCTTTTCGTCAACATCTGCATCAGAAAGACGGGATGGAACGGGCCGCTTTCATGCTGCTGGGATCCCTTGAGGAGGAAGAAACTCTTCAGTTTTATGTGCATCAGTTGCGCCTGGTTCCCGATCAGAATTGCGTGCAGCAACATGCCACTATTGTTGAGCCCGATTCCTGGACTGTTCTGGACAATTTTCAGGCCTTTCAAAAAAGCGATACAATCGCCTTCCTTCATGCCCATAGCCACCCATTTACGAATTGCGCTGTTTTCAGCAGTGTGGATGACGCCTATCTTCCTGAGCAAATTGTGGGACTGGGACATTATTTGAAAGTGAAGAAAGCGGAAAGACCTTTTCGTTTTCTTCGTATCGTGACGGGTAAAAATGAAGCGGGTTATACCGGTGAAGTGTATGATGCGGATGGAAACTTTCTGGCAAAGATCGATGAGATCCGGGTCATTGGAAAAACTGGTATACAGCATCTGAAATGCTTTCGGGAAAGTGCGGTATTTCCTCCGGGAATCAAGGGCTCTCAGCGATACAGCCAGATCTGGAGAATGGATGAAAGAGCCGAGAAGCAGGACAGGCTTTCCACAGAAGAGCGAAAGCGTCTGGACAGAAATATCAACTGGCTTGGAGAAGCAGGGCAGGCAAACATAACAGAAACTCATATAGCTCTGTGCGGTTTGGGTGGTCTTGGCATAGAAGTATTGAAAAACTGTCGGGGCCTCGGTTTCAAACGCTTTACCCTTATCGATATGGACCGCCTCGAAACGAGTAATCTCAATCGCTTTCTGTGTTCCGCGGAAGAAGTGGGAGACTACAAGGTGGATATTGCGGAGCGCTTTATCAAGGCTGTTGTTCCTGATGCGGAGGTCACGGTTTTCCGGGAGCCTGTGGATGCTGAGGGGCCTCAGTGTGCTCTCCGAAGCGTGGATATTATTGTGAACGCTCTGGACGATGATATTGCCCGTCATTCCGTGCAGGTGGTGGCGGCGCGCCATCTCATTCCCATGCTTGATCTGGGAAGCGGAATTCGATTGAAAGCGCCAAGCCGCAAGGTGGAGAGTATGGGCGGCCAGGCGATATTTTATGTGCCCGATGGTCCCTGTCTGCTCTGTCAGGGCCTGAATCTTTCACATAGTGTTCCCCGTGAAATACGGCTGTTGCACCGGCAAATAGGCTATGTGGAAGGCACTGATGAAACACCCGCATCCGTTGTCACGATCAATTCCATGATGGGCGGTATCGCAGCGGATCTGCTCATGAAATATCTGAGCGGTTTCAGTGTGGCCAGTCGTTATGTCTCCTATGACATGCTCCGACATGAGCTTCGGGTGCTGAACTGCAAGAAGAGAAAGCAGTGCCCCGTCTGCGGCCCTGAAGGATGTGAGGGGCGGGGAGAGAATTTTGTGGAGCCTCTCAAATGTCCGGTCAGTGTGGAAGATTATTTCGCTTCCAAATCATCTGATGAAGAAAAGAGCAAAGAAGATGTAAGTTCCTGTATCAAGGGAGCGAATACCGCAGAGGTCATAAATGAGCAGAAAAAAAGTGAAATATCAGCAGAAACCCGGATCTCCGCCCCCGTTTCAGACCAGCTCGTCCTGGCCGCATGCACACAGCGCGGCGAAAGGGGTGAAGACCTGTTATCGGCTCAGGGAAAAGAAGATGTCTTTGTGGGAGAGCCATGATGAAAAGTAATTGCGAAACCGGCGGAGAAAGGAGAGTTTATTATGCGCTGCTTTGAATGCGGAACCAATAATGCCAGTTATCTTCAAATCTGTCGGGCATGCGGAACCCGGCTTGTCCCTCATGTTTCCAAAGCATCCAAGAGAACAGAAAAAAAAGCATATTCGAATGCCGAAGTAACAGGGAATGCTTCCTATGATCGGCTTTTCCTGACAGAAGAGGAGCGGAGAAGAGAAAGTTTTCCCCTGGCTGAATGGTTGAAAGAGTTGGATATCCGCTCCAAACTTCCAGCCCGGTTGAATCTGGGCCGTGCTTTGCAGGGGCTGAAAGGTGGAATGAAAAAAGTTTCAGCAACTGTTAAAGAAGTTTTGTCATTGAAGGATCCAGCCCTGCTCCATGGTACGGTGATCGCTGTTGAAACACCACATCTGGAAGATCCGGATTTTGACTGGTACCGTTTCTTTACAAAACTTCTTTGGTTTATTCTGTTGATTGTGTCGCCTTTTCTGGTACTTCTTACTGTGCTGAGCAATGCAGGTGCCTTTTCTCTGTTGATGCTTTTCGGAGTACTGTATTTACTTCACCGTTTTCTGGGCCCCGGCACACTTTTATCCTGGCTCCATTTATGGATGTTCCTGCGTCCCCATGGTCGATCCAGAGAGCGGGAGCAAGTGCCTGTCTGGTTCATGCGTGTCAGAGACAGCGAGGAAGGAGCGGAATTTCAAGTGCGCATGAAAGGGGAGCTTTCCCAAGGGTATCTCATGCCGGGTGATGAAGCTTCTTTTTGGGGACGGCGGAATCGGGGGGTTGTTTATGCGAGTCATGCTTTCAGTCACAGGACAGAATCCTGGATCAGATTTCGGGGATCGACTTCGTGGATTTCTTTTGTGATCACTCTGGTGGTTTTTCTGGTGTTCTTCAGTGGCATTTATGAAATGGTGACTAATCTGGTGGCCCATGTCCGCTGAGATGAAAGGGACAGTATGAGCGTATACTCCTTGCAAGCTGTTGCAGAAGGCATTGACAGGATTCAGGCCCGCTATCGGGATGACGCTGATCCACCCTTTATCATTAATCCACAGCTGGTCGAAAGAATGGGATTGATTCATCTGAAAGGAGTGGGCCGCTTTTGGGAAAGAGATGGAGGTTATGGAACGAGTCTGTATGACCGACAGCGTTTTTTTCTGACAGGTTTGTACGCTTGCCAAGAGTCTTTTGGATTGATCATTATCAGCACACCCGAGGACATTTCAATTATGCTGGCTTTGTCCGGAGGTGATGCGGTACTCGATCGCTGGGGGCGTCCCTTGCAAGAGAGTTTTCCGGGATGCAGTCTGTCTTTCGGAACAGCAAACATCACATTGCCGGAATTCTGTCGCCGCTTGCCCCACACGGCTGTTCTGACGGGAAACCCGGCAATGGGAGGAGAGGGAGCAGAGTCGCGCCATTGTCTTAAACCGCTTTTGCATAGCCTGCAAGGCGGAGTATGGGCCTATATGGTCTTTGTGCAGCCGGAATCTGAAGAAGCGGTGGAAAAGCGGTTGAGGGCATTTCAAAGACTTGAACAGGACGTTATCAATGGATTCATGCGCCCGGGAACCATTGAAGCAGCAAACAATCCTCAGGTGGAACATTATATTTCTCTGATTCGTATTGCCACAGCCAAAGCCAGTGAAGGAACACGGTCAGGCATGTGGAATACCCGGGCCTGGCTGTTGACAGCAGAGCCGAATGATTTGTATCAGGGATGCCAGGTCCTTTCAAGCAGTTTTGGCGGTGAAACAGCACTTCCTGAGCCCTTCAGGGTTCGATTTGGACAACCGGCCATGAATGTCCAAAACAACCCGGATATTTCCACCTTGCTGACTTCAGCAGAGGTCGCCGCCCTGACTCAATTACCCAATGAAGAATTTCCCGGTTACAGCATCAGCGACTTGGTGCCCTTCGCTGTTGCGACACCGGAACAACGGACGCCCCGGATGCTGGACATTGGCGACATTCAGCATAACGGTGCTCCGACCCGTCGCTGGCACAGCATAGCTGTCGATGAGTTATCAAGACATGTGTTTATTTCGGGTATGTCGGGGGCCGGTAAAAGCTGCACCTGCTTTTATCTTCTCTCTCAACTCTGGGAAGATCACGGCATACCCTGGCTGGTGATCGAAGCATCCATGAAATCAGAATACCGATGCCTGGCCGCAACGAGCTTGAAAGACAGTCTGCAGGTATTCACTTTGGGCGATGAGAACTGTACGCCTCTTCGGCTGAATCCTTTTGAGATTCAAGAAGGCGTAAGAGTACAGACGCACATTGACAGCCTGTTCACCATATTTTCTTCTGCTTTCGAGCTGGTTCCGCCCATGCCGGAGGTTTTGAGTACAGCCCTTCATCATGTCTATGAGCAGAGAGGATGGGACCTGGTTTCCGGAAGCAATCCCCGGGGATATATTGCTGAAGTGCAGCCTGTTTTATCTGATCTTATTGAAACCCTGGAAGAGTTGGTTCCTGCTCTGGGGTATGATGCGACTGTAACAGGAAATATTCGATCGGGACTGATTACCCGTTTGAGAACATTGGGCCACGGGAGCAGGGGGCGCCTTTTGAATACGCGCCAGACCAATGACTTGGCGAGTCTTCTGGCGCAGCCGACCATTCTGGAGATGAAAGAACTTGGCGATGATGATGACAAGGCTTTTGTCATGGCCGCTTTCCTGCTGCAGCTGAACGAATACCGGATGCGAGAAGGGCAAACTGATAACCGCTTGCGCCATGTGACACTTCTGGAAGAAGCGCACCGCCTTTTGAGCGCCGAAGCCGTGACAGCCGGGCATGTCATTGCAAATCCCCGGCGAAAAGCTGTGGAAATGCTGAGCAATATGCTTTGTGAAATGCGTGCTTTCGGTCAGGGATTTATGATTGTGGATCAGGCTCCTGCAAAATTGGCCCGTGATGCCATACGCAATACCAATTTGAAAATTGCACACAGGCTGGTGGATGGATCAGATCGACAGATTCTATCGGAATCCATGAATCTTTCTGAAGAACAGAGCGCTTTTCTTGTGGGCCTGAAGGAAGGGGAGGCTGTTGTTCATTCTCAGGGGCGGCCGATATCCTTTCATGTGAAAATACCCAATCATGTTCGGGCACCTGGTTACGGTGGTTCTCCGGTCTCAGATGAAGCGATTCAAAGGATGATGACCGGCAAGATCATCGACTATGTTGAACCACTCTCCGGGAGGGAAGGGCAATCGCAACCACCGCCGTGCCAGGGCTGCGATGAGGAGAACTGTGTTGAACAAGTGGATGTCTTGAAGTATCTGTTGTGCAATGATCTTCGCGAAGAACTCTTCGTCGCTCTCAATGAGGGTGTGGAAATGCTTTGGCTTTTTGGCGATAAGCATGCCCGTCAAATATGGGGAGATCAAAAGACTCCTGCAATAGTTTACTGCGTGATTTTGAGAATCCTCTCCTTAATTGATGAAGAGAGAATCAATATGGAAGAAATCAAAAGGAGCATGAGACGGATATGGTTCAGTTACGAGGAGGGCGATCAATGAAAAGCTTTTATGATGAACTTGGAACAGAAGAAGTACTGTCCGAAGCATTGGAGCGAAAAGAGTGTCTGGAACAGTCTCTTGAGAAATTGGATCGGGTTGCCCTGGAGAAACTTGTTGATCAGTATAAAGAGTTCATTCCTCCGGAGCGGGTGGAAGCTGTACGGGAGACGAAGAGTGAATTTATCCACGATCGTGAAGAATTCAATGCACGCTATGAATCAGTGACAGGCGAAACCATACCGGAACAAATCAAGATCAGAGGCTATTCACAGGGACCTTATATAAATCCGACCATCGCTGTGGACAGCGCGGAACTTCCCCGGGCCATCTATCATGAAAGACTGCATCAGCTTTCTCATCCGGGCATAGAAAAAGAAATAGGCCGGCATCTGGATGAAGGTATTACGGAGGACCTGGCTCTGAAAGAGTGGGGCCGGGACTCTGTGGAAGAAGTCTCCTATCCTGCAGAACGGAGTCTTGCCCGGGATATGCGGGAACTCTGTGGTAACAGAGCCATTGAAAAGACTTATTTCCAAGGGGATGTGAGTGAGCTGCGCGCCTGTCTGGATCGCGAACTGGGGCCATCGGGCCTGGAGAAAATCAGAAATTATATCGACGGTTTTGACGAGAGGGGAGCAGGATTATGATCAGTTTTTCATCACAACAGCAACTGATGACCATGAAGTGCAAAGGAGAATGACATGTCCCGATCAAGAGATTACAAAACGCAAATTATTGTTCCTGTCCCGCAGATGAAGGCTTTTGCCGGAAATATCAAAGAGACACCCTGCATGGAAATTATGGCTATGGCTCTCAAAAAAATTGCCGAAGAAAAAGGAGGGA
Organism: Candidatus Hydrogenedens sp.; assembly: GCA_012522755.1. Taxonomy (GTDB): domain Bacteria; phylum Hydrogenedentota; class Hydrogenedentia; order Hydrogenedentales; family CAITNO01; genus JAAYJV01. The sequence goes on along the minus strand of JAAYJV010000106.1, from coordinate 9,236 downwards.
CGGTCACCGACAGTTATACCGACTGCACCGGCACAAAATTGCCCTGTATTCTGGCCATTCGCACGCCAGCCCTTCCACGGGGTATCGGCGTCCAGGTTGAGCGGAACGGAAAAGTATCTTTTATCTATGACAGTGAAGGTGTACAGCCGCAGGAAGTGGAAGAAATCTGTAATGGTATTGCCAGAGCCTATGCCACAATCGCTGTATTACGTGCTCAAAATACCCGTGGCTTCAGGCTCTGTAAAGAAACAGAGACTCCGACAAGCCAGGGAAGGCGCGTGACCATCACGGCTGTCAAACATTAAAGCGGATAAGGAAGCAGGCTGATGATCAGGGTTCACAGATTTTTATCAGAGACAGAGGTGGAAGGCCCCGGCAAGAGAGCTGCTTTGTGGGTACAGGGCTGTATGCGGCGCTGCCCGGGTTGCTTCAATGAAGACACCTGGCCTTTGGAAGGGGGGACACGCTATTCAGTGGAGGAACTGGATGCAATGATTTGCAGAGAAAGAAATATTGAAGGAATCACTTTCCTCGGCGGTGAGCCTTTCCTGCAGGCGGCTGCTCTCGCACTTCTGGCCAAAAAATGCCGGGAGCGCGAGCTCTCTGTCGTGACCTTTACCGGATATGACTACAAGGACATTCGCTCTTCAGAACGTGAAGACTGGCTGGAACTGCTTTCAATGACAGATCTCCTCTTGTCAGGGCCCTATCTGCAGGAACAACAGGATTTCTCCCGTCCCTGGATCGGAAGCAGTAACCAGGAATTCCATTTTCTGAGCCCCCGTTACCGGGCGTTGAAAAAAGAGATTTTCGCTACAGATAATGCCATGGAGCTGCGGGTGAATGAAGGGGGCGCACTTGAAATGAATGGCATGGCATCAGAAGAAGAAATCAGTGAATTTAAAAAACAACTGGCTCAATTAGGATTGAGGATCACAGGTTAAAGGAGAAAGAAGATGACAAAGAAAATAATCACCCGTGTGGACGAAAAAGGAGAGGTCTCGACAGAGCTGAGCGGGTTTACTGAAGAAGAATCTATTGAAGAAGAAATACACTTGAGGAAAGCTCTGGAGGCCTGCGGTATGGCGTTGCATGTCCGCATACAACAGTGCAACGCAGAAGCTGCAAATGTACCTGTACCGATACGACACAAAATCCGGTAAAGAAGAGGCGTCGAAATAGCGCTGCAGTCTTTACTTAACTATAAGATAGCGTTGACAGTTGCATCGTTCAAACAATCAGTTGAAAAATCAGCACTCAAGCAATAGTTGGAAAGGATAAATATGAAGACTTTATCTTTAGACTATACCTGGATTCAGAACTTTGAGAGCAATGCCGTCCATGGAGAATCTTCCATAGCCGTGGTTGAAAACTCTGATCCGCTCCGTGCCGATCAGTTGTGTGCGTATCTTTGCAAGCACTATGAGACTGTTTATTTTTACAGTCCCTGGAGGGGCCTGCAGAAAAGGAATCAAGGAGCCGAAAACCAGGAAGATGTAACAGTTTCCTGTAATTCGGCCTATGATGCCGCATTGAACGAAAGAATTACAGTCTTGAAAGATGCCCTTCGTTATATGGATCCGCTCTTGTCTGCAGAGAAAATCGCCTTTGTCCTGCAGGGCCTGGATCAACCAAAATACTCTCTGGAGAAAAATCAAGAACTGATGCATGCTTTCTGGGATTGGGCATTGAAGCATGAGATTCTCGAAAGGCATAGTCTGATTGTCCTTCTTGCAACAAACAAAGATGCTGTTCTGAATAGAGCGACAATCAATAGGACCATTCAGGTGCGGGCTCCACTGGCTGAAGAGGCGGAGCGCACGAGTATCGTGCGGAGTGTGGCATCTTCTTGCCGACAGAACCGTGGCTTGAATCTCAATGAACTGCAGATTATAACCAAAGCAACAGCCGGTTTGAACCTGCACCAAACCCAAGTGGCGGTCCGCAGAAGTTATGATGAGAATAGAAAAACATTTGATCTGGTATGGCTCAAGAAATACAAGTCCGATATGATCCGGTTGTCTGAGCTTGTAGAGCTGGAAGAACCGGAATACGGATTTGAAGAAGTGGGTGGATATGAGGCTGTAAAAAAAATGGTGAAGGATCGCCTGATACTCACATTGCAGGAGCCCGAACGTGCGATTATGGCGGCCATTGATCTTCCCAGAGGCATCCTTTTTTACGGGCCTCCGGGCACAGGGAAAAGCTATTTTGCGAAGGCGCTGGCCAAAGAAACGAATCTGCCTTTTATAAATTTCAGAACGGAGAATCTTTTCACTCCCTATCTCGGTGAAACAGGACAGCGTTTGCGCGATGCTATTCAGATTGCTGAGCAGGCTGCACCGGCCCTGGTGTATATTGATGAAATAGATCGCTTTGGTCAGCGGGCCACCGAGGGAAGAGGCGGTGCTGCTCGGGAAACACAACGTGTATTTGCCCAGATGCTGGAATGGCTGGGTGACCAGAACCGGAAGTCCATTGTAGTCGGAACCACTAATGTTCCTGAACAAATGGATGCGGCCTTCCTGCGTTCCGGGCGCTTCTCATATATTGTGCCTTTTCTCTATCCCGACAGGGAGGCCCGGTATCAGATACTCAGGATCCAATTGGGCATGGAAGGAAACCGACCGAAGCCGGTCATGGATGCTCCTTCTTTGGAAGGGGTTCTGCAGGAAATCGCAGAGGCCACGGAGTACTACAACGGTGCTGATCTGCAGGAGCTGGTGGAACGGGCCAAAGGCCAGTTTTTTATAAGCTCAAAGGACAGACTCACAGAGGAGCATCTGCGAGCGGCTTTTAATGATTTCCTGGTGGATATAGATAACAGGGAAACAATTGTGGAGAACTACCAAATCTTGGGTAGGGAATTTACAAACACTCTGACCCTCATTGAACAGTAACAAAACAGTTCAAGAACCAGTAAAAATAAGGAGGCTTGTTATGGCTGAATGGAAAAAGCCCGGTGTTCCCAAAAACAATGCCCAATATAATCATTGGCCACGGAGCACGCAGAATACAATTCCTCGAAACAATGCTGAGCAGCGCTCATATCATATTCGTGATTTGCTGCTGGTGATGGCTCTTATCGGGATAAGCTGCTATCTCTTTTTTTCTGGAAAAGTCAAAGACCAGACCGCAGTTGTGGAAACAAATAATCCCGACAGCAAAATAGCGGCCGTTCCCGGGAGTAACAGCCAGATTAAAGCGGTGCCCGCAGCCAGGCTGAAAACAGGAAAAGTTTTACAAAGCGATTTTCCCGAAGTAAAAAAGTCAAATGTCACGGAAACACGGGCTGTCGGTTCTGGTCAGCTACGGCCCGGAGTGCATAGGGAACCTTATCATTCTGCTAAAAACATAAATTACCCTTCTCCCTTGCAGCCCTATGAAGAGCCTACTGATTACCCGGTTCCTGTAATCCCGGAAAGCGCGGACGAGACAGAGAGACTGCAACTGGTACAGAATGCAACGGCTGGTCCCATTACGATCCAGCAGCCGGAGGAAAAGCCGCCGGCTGCCGAGGTCGTGAAAAAAGAAACTGCTCCTCAGAAAACAATTTCTGCAGGTCCGGGAAAAACAAAACCCCGTCCCTATGCACCCAATACAAACATGAAAGCCCTTCCCAACCAATCCCTTGGTGACGAGGTAATATCCGTGGCCATGGGAACACACCCCTTTACTCCCAGAAAAACAGAACCAAAACCATACCCGCCAGCAGGCCTCTCCGGAAACAGGTCTCACAGTCACCAGCGTGTAGCCAGGTAAAAGATCTCATTGCCTTTTTGGGTATCACCTGGTTGCCGCGATGTTGTCGGCCAGGGAGGGCATTTATGGTGAATCAGTGGATAGAGCGAACAGAGTGATCTTTCAAGACCATAGGTCACTGGTGTCCAAATTAAGGGCGCCATCGAATCCACACAGTTGAACTCATTGGTATTTTGGCCAGGTTTTGTTTTCGTTTTCCCGGTTTCCAGGATCAGGTTGAGTGATCGTTGCATTGGTCTGTCCAAGAAAAGCAAATTTGGACCAGGATGACCATAGGTCTTTTTTATGCCTTTTTGTACATCTTCCGTGTCAGTACGTCATGCGGCCACAATTTCGGTGACTTGTCTTCTGAGAATCACGAACAAATAACGTATTGGGGAACCCTGAAAACTGATGAGATTCACTCCTGGGAACGCCAATTTCCACATTGGCAGATAGCGAATGATGCCCCGGGGAGCATATTGACTTGGCTGCGGCTTGATATTTCGTTTTTGACCAGATGTTTTTTATGCACCCAACCCTTTGCGTCGCGCCAAGGTTCTACATTGACTTTCTGTCTTTACCGCGATGTATGCCAATGGGGACATTGGTGCTCCCACATCATGTAACTTTGCGCCGGAAAGTTTTCCAGGTAATGGATTTGTTTGAGGGGGCCTGGTACCTCAAAGTGACATTTTGCCGCAACCAAGTCAACCTGTTCTTCTGGTCATCATGCGTTCTCAGCCAATTTTGACAGTGGCGTCATTGCCCTCGGATTATCAGTCTTTATCAGTGTCCATCAGTGCTTCTAAAAAATCTCTTTGCTTCCTTGGTACCTTTATGGCGAAGGGCTTGCGAGTATTATTTCAGAATACAGGCACGGCGCATTCCACTTCTTCAACCTGAGCTTGTGTCAATGCAGTGAGATCGGGGAGGTCATACCAGGCCAGGGCATTGTGGACAGTATTGATAAGCTGGTGTCTGGCCCGGGGAGTATGAACCACGGCGGCCCAGGAGTCTATGCCTTTTTCGATGCGCAGCTTCTCAAAGAGATCCGGTTCCAGGGCGGCGGCGTGTCTGGCGGGTACGGTAGCTTCGCCGGTGGCGATGAGATGGATGGCTTTGTTTTCACGGGACTGGAGCCAGTTGGCGACGGCCAGGATATCGCCGGTGCGCATGCCCACATAGCTGCGGCCCAGAAGATAGGCCAGGAAATAATCCGCCCAGTTGGGTCCCACAGTGCTGTCCCATCCGTGGCTCTTTTTGAGGTTGACCGTTTCTCCCAGACCTCTGAGATCCAGAGCCAATAGGGCATTGCCGCCTTCGAGTAAGGGATCAACAACAGCATCATTCCGGAAGAAGGAGGCTTTTCCCTCAGCGACGCAGATGAGGGTCCAGGCTCCTGTGAAGGATGCGGGCATGGCCATCAGAGCTGGAAGGACGATGCCTTCTTCAGGCTGAAAAATCATATAGTGCAGAGTCCCGCCTTTGAAGGCTTCTTTCTTCACGAATTCCACTTCCGGCTGGTCATTGGCCCCTGCAGGGAGGTTGATGAGTTCCCGGATCTTGCTTCGTCGTTCGGCATCCTCAGACGATTTCTGATAAGCCATCCGTTTTTCTTCCAGTGCCTTTTCCCTGTCCGCAAGAAGATCCAGAACGGAACGGGCACCGGGTTCAAAGATGACCTGTCCCCGGGAAGAGCACAAGGCTTCTTCATCGGTGAAAATCTGAAACTCCGGTTCCGTGATATAGCGGTCTTCCTTCAGAAGCCAGCGGCTCATCCACCGTGCGGCTCCTTCGCGCTGGGCCTGGTGGAATCCATGTTCTGCGTCATTTTCAATGAGGTCCACCCGCTCCGCATGACCCAGTCGGGTAAAGAGTCGTTTGGCTTCCCGGAAAGAGCTCCAGCTGCCGCCGATATCAAAAAAGTCTTTTGTCGCCGTGCAAAGGAGCACCGGGTTGGGCGCATGAAGGTGGATATAGTCGGTCTGTTCCATGCCGAAGGCGATCTGTCCGAAAAAGTTCTGTTCAGCGTCCTGAGGGCCGATGGTGTTGACGAGTCTTTCAAAAGTGGTGATATAACAGGAGGGCGCCGCGCAGACAATGCGCTCATCCAGAGCCATGAGATAGCTCGTGAGGGTTCCGCCTCCGGAGTTGCCCGTACAGCCGATCTTGTCTTTGATGATATCATCGCGGCTTTGCAGATAATCGATGGCGCGCATACCGTCCCAGATACGGAAGGTGGCCGTATTGATTCCGGTGAGGATGGCTTTGGTCCCTACCAGTGTATGGTCAATGGTGGTGCTCTTGATCTCTACAGATCCGTCGTCTTTGAGAAAGGTGTAGCGTTCTCCCTGTCCTATGGGATCATAGCAGAGTGCGGCCAGGCCATTGGCTGCGAGGAGCATGGATGCGCGTTGATAGGGCTCAGCGGCTTTGCCATTGGCGGAGTGTCCACAGGGTACGATAATACCGGGCCAGGGTCCTTCAGTCCTGGGCAGATAAAGGAGGGCTGTGACGAAGAGACCGGGCTGACTCTGGAAGATGATTTTTTCAAAACGGAAATGCTCCCGTTCGCCCTTTTCCACAATGCGTGCATTCAAGGGACAGCGTTCGGGGAAGCCGCCGAGACTCTCCAGAATCTTTTCACGGAGATCATTCTGCCAACGCTCCACGTCCTCAACGGTTTTCACGCTTTCATAGCGTTCTTTTCTTGCGGCCAGACAGCTGTTGGCCTCCTCGAGCAGATAGCGGTATACCATCTCATCCCGGGGCGGCTGGTCGGCATCGTCGGGGAGCACGGTGAAGTCTGCAGCCAGTGCGTTGAAGGTGAGCAGAAAAGCAAAGAGGAGAGTAAGCAGACGCATGATGAACTCCTTTGGAGGCATTGGTTTTGTTGTCGGACAAAAAAAGTGTCCGCCAGCGGGTTGCGGCGGACACAGTATTGATTCACAGTTATTTCGGGGCTCAGCCCAGCGCCAGAACCGTGTCCATCTGGCGTGAGATTTCTTTCATTCTCTCCACATCGCCGCCTTTCACTTCCGCTGTGACCCAGCCTTCGTAGTCGATGGCGAGCAGTTCTTTTCGGACCAGTTCCCAGTCGATGCTTCCTTCGCCCATTTCCACGTCAAAGCCTTTCCACAGCCCTTCGTTCATCTGCTTCTCGCGGCAATATTCTTTGACATGAACCCGTTTGATCCTGTTGCCCAGTACCGGGATCCAGTGTTCGGGCCAGGCGAAGCGTGCCACATTGCCCACATCGAAATAGCTCTGGATCCAGGGGCTTTCAAACTCATCAATGTAGCGGGCCATTTCGAGAGGGCTCAGGAGGAAATTATTCCAGACATTTTCCACGAGCAAGGTGACTTCGTTGGCGGCCGCATAGGGCAGGGCTTCGCGGATGATGGCTTGTGTTTCCGTGTAGTTATCCTGATAACTTTTCTTTTCGTTGACCCGTCCGGCCACGATGAGAATGACATTCACGCCGAGGATTTTCGCGCGGTCCACGGCCATGGGGATGTTGTCAACGGAACCATGCATGAGGCTGTGAATTTCGATGCCTGTTTCACGGGCGGCGGCCACCATCTCAGCGGGATCTTCCGGTGCTTTTGTCTGGGCTTCAATGCCCTGAAATCCGGCTTCTTTGAGAGCACGGAACTTGTCGACAATGGGTTCATCAGACTTGAACATATTGTAGACGATGGCTTTTTTCACCCGGCCGGCCATAGGCATTTTCGCTGAGGCCAGTGCGGAGTTGGATAAGAAGGCGGTTCCGGCTGCAGCGACAGCGGCTGTCTGGAGAAAGGAACGCCGGTTGATAAGAGCGGGGTCAAAAGACCTGGTCATGATGTGAATTCCTTTGTATGTTTTTGAAGGTTATTTCTTGCCGTAGAGAAGGTCGGCGCCTTTTCCCTGAGCGATGAGGGAGACATAGGACTCAAGCTCTTCGATGATCTTCGGATCGGTGAGATCAATGGTCGTGCCCCGTTCCGCCGACATGTAGGCGGCCTGACAGAGGCGGGTGATTTCAAAGCCGTATTCGAAGTTCAGGAAGGCATCCCGGCCCGCTTTGAAGCTTGCCACGGCATCCTTGATTTCGTCCACATAGCCATACAAATCGGGCTCGTTGGTTTCCACGGTGAGCAGTCCCCGGCTGGCTGTGGATTTTTCCAGAGCTGTTTCGCTGTCGGCTACGGATTCAGCGGCCTGGTCGCCTGTGAAGACTTCGAGGGAGGAGCGCTGCGTATTCAGTTCGAAAGCGTATCCGGCGCCGAGACCGTCCATGAGCAGACGGAGGCCCTGTTTGTCATACATCCAGGAGTTGGTGAACTGTGCCTGAACCAGCTGGCCTGTCTCAGGATTCTTGAAAGTGACAATGCCCGTGGCGAAGTCTTCGGCGGGTGTTTTGCTGTAGTCCACGCCTGTACGATCCAGAAGTTCCTGACGATATTTCGGGACGCCCCATTTCAATAGGGAGGTGACGGCGCTTACGGCTACAGGCTGAAGGAAAGTGATGGGTTTGCCCTGGGGGGTGAGCACGAACCAGCCTACGGCGATGGAGTGGCAGCCCATGTCGCTGAGGACGCCGCCGCCCTGCTGGATGGGATTCCAGAACCAGGGCTCATGGGGACCACAGTGTTCTTCGGAACTGCGTGAGAGGCCCAGAGGACCCATCTGCGCCTGCACCGGTGCGAGCTGTTCCATCTGTGCGCGGATCCCTTTCATGTGGATCTGGTTTTCGAAATAAGCCGTGGGAATATTGGCCTCTTTCGCAAGATTGACCAGTGTCCGCGCTTCAGCAACGGTACGGCCCAGCGGCTTTTCGCAGATGATTCCTTTCAAGGCGGCGCCGCCCTTGACGGAGTCCACGATTTCTTTCATGATGTCGATGCGCACATAGTTGGGTGCAAAGATCGCCACGGCGTCCACATTGCGACAGAGTTCATCAATGGAGTTGTAAATTGTGCAGTCGCCTACGTCCAGTGCTTTGACGTTGGCGACAAACTCTTCGGCGCCTTTGAGCGAATATACACCGGCAATATCGACGCCTCGAATTTGAGCCACTGCTTTCGCCTGAAAGTTGGCGATGAAACCTGCTCCGATAAATCCCAGCTTGAAGTTGGCCATGATCTGTGTTCCTTTCACGAAGAAAATAAATGACGTTTACGGGAAAAATGATTATAGCCCATCATCCTGTGATAGTCAAAAACAGGGGAAGAAATTTGTTTTCACCACGGAGATACAATGGGATACAGAGGAACACAGCGCAGCACAGCCGCAAGCAAATGATGCTTTTTATTTAACCGCGAAAAGCGCAAAAGGACGCGAAAGGAATAAAAGAAAAAACTAATGTCTCCCCGGAGTCTCTTATATGCCTTAGGTCTTCCCCTATCCCCTATATTCCCCCCGCCCTCATGCCTGTTTTTTTTTGCGCCCCGGCACTGGAAGCAATATATGCACACCCCTCGTGTCGAGGCATCTTCATTCACCCCCCG
>JAAYJV010000105.1 GCA_012522755.1 Candidatus Hydrogenedens sp. | reverse complement strand
TTCCCTTCGTGTTTCTTAGTGTGACTTCGTGGAAGAAAAAATAATTCAACACTTGCGCTTTCCAGAATCAGGCTAACTGGTCGTTGCATTGGCCTGTCCAAGAAAAGCTAATTTGGACAAGGATGATTTTTATTTGTACTTCAGGGTTCCGAAAAGAAATCTATAGCGGCTGATCATGAGAAAAGAGAAGTCAAACCCCCAAATTTTGGGCGTTTATGGGTTTAAGAACTGAGCCGCAAGCCGTCTTGTGTTGGTGCGCATGGAGCCGAGCGTAAACTACGCGGAACAAGCGAGATGACAAGACTCAGTAAATTCCTTGAATCACCTCACAGGGTTCATCGTTGCTACCACCTTCTGCACAAGTCCGTCGTCTTTTGCCGCACTGGTTGCCAATGTGGAAATTAGCTCTCTGCACCTCCAGCCTTATAGTTATCCCAAACCCCGCTAGAGCCCGCCTGCGTCCTGTTTTTTATTTAAGAAATACGAACTGGCTCACTTCCCACATGGTAGTATCGGCCTGCTCATAGCCTTCCAGATGGAGCCTTTCCACAAAAGTGACGACCAGCGTATCTCCCTGGTGTTTTACCGTTACATGGGTGAGTTCCTCGCCTTCAGGAATAAGAACCCCTGTACCTGTTTCCAAATCCAATTTTCCGCACACCCTCCTCTGAAGGTCGGGATAAGCTGCATAATGAGCGCCATACCCGGGGAAATTCTGATAAATGTAATTTCCGATTACCCCGTTGAATATTCCCTGCGATTCCATATGAATGTCCAGAAAAATACCGCCGTTTCTCTCCAAGCTACCAGTCGTCTTTTTAGACCGCCAGTGTACCGTCATGCCTTCAGGAACACTATCTGTGCCATCTGATCTTCCTTCTTGACTTTGATCCTTGAGACTGCCCTGACAGATCACAGCGACTCATGAAACTCACCTCACCATTTTATCAACACAACAAACCACGACAGTGAAGACAACACAGAAGTAACAAGCTTTATCCACGAAAGCCCGCGACCAGCAATGACTAAACTCTTCCTCCTGTTTGGCTGGAAAGGGTAAAACAAAAAGGGCAAAGGGAACAAGGTAAAAGTAAAAAGGGTTACTGAGTCCGCGAAATCCGGAACCCGCCGCTGATGTACCGGTCTCCCGGGTTGTTGAAGTCGCGGTAGGCCGCGCGACAGTGGCGGTCGTAGCTGCCCCACGAGCCGCCGCGAAGAACTCTGCTTTGACCACGAGGCTTATCCACCCAAGCGCTGCCGTCATCAGGAGCTCCATCATAGTTGTCATGCCAGTCGTCTTCGCACCATTCCCACACGTTGCCGAAGATATCGTATAAACCCCAGGCATTAGGTATTTTTTCGCCCGCAGGGTGTGTCCTTCCATCGCTATTGTCCCAATGCCAAGCGTAGTCATCGATCATGTTTAGATTCGGGTAATCGCACCATTTAGAAGTCCTTTGTGAGTCTGCGCGGCTGGCGTACTCCCATTCCGCTTCGCTGGGCAGTCGGAATTTACTCTTCTCTTTTGCATTTAATCGGGCAATGAATTTTTTAGAGCTATACCAGGACACCTGTTCCACGGGCAGGCAATCATTACCTTTAAAATAACTCGGATTGTCTCCCATCACCGCTTTCCACTGTGCCTGAGTCACCGGACATTTTCCCAGCCAGAAACCCTGCTGAATCGTCACCTCATGTTGAGGATATTCATTACCACGCCCGATACCGCTTGGACGGCCCATGAGGAAGGTGCCGGCCGGGATCCACACCAGTTCCAAGCTCACTCCCTCACCCAGATCAATCACCTCTACATCACCTGGTCGTTTTTTTCCATGTCCCGATGCAGACAGCCAGTGCTTTATCCTTTCCGGTATAAGCTCCGAGACGCGGCCCAGGGATTCCAGAACCCGCTGCTGGGAACGTGCCACTTCATGAGCCGTCACCACTGCTTTCTCTCTTAAAACCCAGGCTGAGCCCTGAGCATATAAGGACGCCACCTCCTGACCGCTTACAATTGATTCATAGGCGCGAAGGACAGCGGGATAAGAGAGCCAGCGTTTATCAGTCAGCGGAAATCTATAGATTGACGAAGTCAATGCTCCCAAAAGCACCGTCGCTGAAAGCACATCGTCACTTATCGCTGCCGTCAGTGCGTCATCCAAGGCCGATTCAGACGCGTCTATAAGCGAACGCATCCAGGGCGAAGTTTCACCAAGACGGTCGGCCAGTGTACGCAATCCTGACAATTCTCGCGCGGCAGCAATATCTGCCTTCTCCAAGGCTCCGGCAATTTCGCCGATCACACGACGCCGTTCATGCATATGCTCCTGATCGTCGTGACGACGACGACGCTCCTCAGAACGTTTCCGGCTGCCTACCTCTGACTTATATTTTTCTGTTCCGGCTGGCTCGGGTCTCTCCTCATCCCTCACTGCATATGGTCTATAAGGATCCTTAGCCATATCACGCAGTTCCGCACGTGACGCAACATGTCCATCCAGATAAACAGGCTTGATCCATCCCTGGGCAACCAGACGATCGTAAAATTCGTCTGTCAGCATCCCCGCATCATCCAAAAACTCAATAATCTGATGTATTACTTTCATAGGTCGTATCCAAAACAGAAGCAACCACACGAGGTCAATGCGAGTCGTCACGACTTTAAGAACGTACTGCCTCGCCTTCTCATTCTATCTCAGGTCTTTCAGCAAGTCTTGAATCTTATAAATCATCATCATTTCACTCTTCAGCTAATTACATTCAAAAACCGTTGTCCTGCAAGGGAATGACCTGTCCATAAGGAGGTTGAAAATCAGGTGAGTCAGTAATGACCCAAAGCACTTCATAGGGCATGGGTTCAGAAGGATAATCAATATACCCATCTGTAATGACGATAACGGCCGTAACTTCGAAGTCTTTTGCAAGTAATTCCATGGCAGGTGACATGTCACTTCCACCCATACCACGGACAATAAAGTCGGCCAAATCTTCCGGCGTGACTCGTTCATCGGCTGTAACTTCAACATCACACTGGAGCAGACGTACATCCTGTACATTAACCTGCACACAAAAAGAGGCTATAATTCCCAAAATTTTGGAGAGATCATCAACCATGGAACCGCTGGTGTCAAGAATGATATTCAATGTCCATCCTTCCCGGGAACGTCCCGGAAGAACTACATCAGAGCGGTCCGCTCCCCGTCGCGAAGGGCGGCTGTAGCTGCGGGGACCAGGTGCGGTGGATTCCATCCAACGTTGCAACGCCTGTTCCCACGGAGGACGGTAAGCAGTTGCAATAGACTGAATATAGGCTTGAGAATTTCCAGACTCTGTTCCCCGACTCTTGGGATAGAGCACTTTCTCCAGGTTCTCTTTCATCGCACCCAGAGCCTTGGCTTCCATAATTGATTTCTTAATGTTTTTTCGGAGACTTTCTTGTTTTCTCGGGGTCCAGTCGGGACAGAGGCTCCGTTCTTCTTCCTCGGAAAGCAGGTCGTCGGTACATACACCGGAAGATGCGCCTTGATTATCAGAAAATGCCTTTGTAAGTGCATCCTGTAAGGTATCTGCTGCCGCAGGACCCTGGCCGGGCACCTCGCCGCTGCCTCCGCCCTTATCAAGATTGCGGATGATGAGTTCTTCCAAAGAAAAACGACGTGCCCCCGGCTCATACAACGCATCTGCAGGTGGACAATCGCATCGCCCCAGATCCACCATCAACATGTCGTTGATAATATAATCAGCAGCCACATTCATTGACTGTCTGTCAACACCCATTTCGAAGCGATCATGATGACGCAAAGCAAGATGCATCAGTTCATGAGCCATGACAAACATGGCATCTTCCAGGCTGAGTGATAAAAACCATCCAGGATTCACGGTGATAAGACCACTGGGACCCACGCCAACTGTAGCCTTAAATTTATCAGCAACCACATGGACACTATGCGCAAGACCAGCCAGGTGAGGCAAGGCAATGCAGACAAAGCGCAATGCATCCTCCGCCTTTTCCAGAGCGAAAGCATCTATGGAACCACGTTCTATTTTCATACAACCCCCATCAGTCTTTCCAGAGAAGTGAGCATCAATTCACTGGCACCCAGCTTCCCCCAAATGGGCACCAGATCGATGAAGAGCGCAAAACGGTGTTCCTCGGGCAAGCTCTTAAGAAAATGGTAGATCTGCTTGGGGGTAAATTGAGTCAATTCATCTCTGGCGGCCATCTTACGGATAAGACTGAGTATCAACCACTTACCCGAATCCTCTTTCGGAAGCAGACCGGGATTAAGAATACAATCGGCTGGCATGATATTGGGGGAAATACCGGAAAAGTCCAGAGAAGAAAACAAGGCGGCATCCTCAGCACTGAGCCGCCCGAAAGCCAGGGCGCGACAAATTTCCGGCGTCAACATATCCCGTTCTTCGACCAGGTCCAAGGCCTTGGACAATAAAGCCCAGGAACGGGGTGTTGAGAAAGGGACAGGCGATGTGGGTACGGGGCGCAGCAATACTTCCGGCATGAAAAGAATAAAGGCCAATATCTCTCCTCGGATACCATTGGCCTTTGCCCAGATAAGCCATTCCTGCAAATCGCTTTTAACATGAAGAACGATCACGCGGTTGATCAGAGCGCTGCTGATGGAACGGACCAGTGCACGATCCTCCATGCGGTTGCCAGCCGAAACCACCCAGGTGCCTGGCGGCAGCAAATGCTCACCCAGACGACGCTCCAGCAAAAGAGAATACAGAGACTTCTGCACGTCCGGTGCAGCCGCCGGCAATTCATCCAGAAAAAGACAGAAAGGTTCCGGTATCTCTGGAAGCAACACCCGGGGGGGACAAAAGACGGAGCGCTCGCCGATAATCCGGGGGATACCGCTCACATCCTCCGGGGCAATCTGTGTCCCCAGAAGAGAACGCACCGGCAGTCCCGATTCCATTGCCGCTTGCGCCACAATATCGGATTTACCCAGACCCGGTTGGGATAGCAACAGAACCCCATGTTCGTGGGCCACCGATTTAATAATGTCTTTGGCTTGACTCAGCGTAACCGTTTCTTCAAGCATACGGAAACTCCTTGTTGATAAATGAATGCGGCAAACTCGCCTGTGACAGGACCACAACGAATCATTACAGGAAACACTGAATAACGTTAACTGCAAAAGTTTTTATATCAATAATTATATATCAGTATTATGCATTTAAATTCAACTTTACAGCAAAACAATGAGGATTCAATCCGATTGTTTTAATAAATCTGCTTTTACTTGTCATTCTTGTTATAAATATTATTGTCCTTTAGCTGAGGCTTTTCTGTTAAATAAGGTAACGGACAACTGGTTCCATCAAAACTTCTGTACCAATGATCTTTATCAAACTTCACGATAAAATTAAAGGCTTTTATAGCACACCTCAGCCGCAAGCAAATGATTCTTTCTTTTTCACCACAGAGAACCACCGAGAAATGAGATGACTTTTTAACCACGAAGACTCGAAGGGCAAGAAGATTTATGAAGAAAACAACCATCAAGACAACCGCAGTCTGTGAATAAGCATCCTTCAAATGACAACTTTTCCTGCTTTCAAATGCAAGATAATTTTGTCTGTAAAAGCAATATTCTCCTTTCCAAGAATTTTTCACTCAAAAATTATGTTATTTGAACAGTGGTGCAGTTTTTGGCTGGCAGATACCTTTGTGCGGTAACTGACTTCAGAAATGGTTGGGCATGCTTCATTGGTAAATCAAGGAGATTTTACTATGAAGTTCCAGGCTCTGATCTGCTCAACAGTAATGCTGTTTGCCGTCCTCGTCCTCTCGGGTTGCAATGTGACTGTTCCGGACCTTGTGGGCAAGCATGCCGATGAGGCGCATACTCTTTTATCGGATGCTGGTCTCCAGGTGGGAATCATTTCTCAGGCTGAGAGCGAAGATATTCCCGAAGATCATATCATCAGCCAGAACCCTGAAGGCGGGAATAAAGTCTCCAAGGGGAGTGCTGTAGATTTATTGATATCCCTCGGATCTGAAAGTCTTGTGACTGTCCCGGATCTTGTGGGAAAGCATATCGATGAGGTGCGTACTCTTTTATCGGATGCAGGTCTTCAAGTAGGTGTTATTTCACAGGTTGAGAGTGCCGATATCCCCCAAGGCCATGTCATCAGTCAGACCCCTGAAGGCGGGAATAAAGTATCCGAAGACAGTGCTGTTGACTTGTTGGTGTCCCGCGGATCTGAAAGTCTGTTGATCGTCCCGAATCTTGTTGGTCTGAGTGCTGGTGCCGCTGAGGAAGCGATCATCGCAGCCGGATTCGCTCCAGGTTTTGTTTCCCTGGACTGTAGTGATACTGTGCCCAGTGGACAGGTCATCAGCCAGAACCTGGTAGCCGGCACTCTCATGGATGCCGCTATCCCTATTT
The DNA here is from genome assembly GCA_012522755.1 of Candidatus Hydrogenedens sp. Classification (GTDB taxonomy): domain Bacteria; phylum Hydrogenedentota; class Hydrogenedentia; order Hydrogenedentales; family CAITNO01; genus JAAYJV01. The sequence continues at coordinate 3,760 of JAAYJV010000105.1, read as the reverse complement.
CTCTGATCATATCTACAGGCGAGTGTGAAAGACCGGACACAGCGACAGCCATCGTTCCTGATATCATCGGGAAAACCCGGGCACAAGCGCAACAAGCCGTGGCCGCCGTCGGTCTCTATCCTGGTGATGTGGTGCACCAATGCAGCGATGAGGTGGAAGCAGGCAGTGTGATTCGACAGCACCCGGCCCCCGGCACGGTTATAAACATGGGCAGTCCCCGTCCCGTTGACTTTGTGGTTTCAACAGGCCCTTGCGAAGATGTACAACCAGAAACAGCTCTCATCCCGAATATCACCGGGAAAACCTTTGAACAAGCCGAACAAGACCTTATCGCTGTCGGTTTCGTTGCAGGCCAGATATCGTATACATGCCGTGACGATGTGGCTGCGGGAAGGATCATCAGTCAAGACCCTGCTGCAGGCATCTCTGTATATCTGGGTCGTCCTGTTTCTTTCGTTGTGTCCACAGGCCCTTGCGAAGACCCGCAACCGGAAACAGCCCTCATTCCTAATATCACGGGGAAAACCCGGGAAGAAGCGGAACAAGAACTTATCGCTGTCGGACTCGTTGCAGGTGAAGTATCAGAAGACTGTGATGACACCGTGGAAGCGGGTCAGATTATCAGTCAAGACCCGATCGCCGGCATCTCTGTAGATTTGGGCACGCCCGTTGCTTTCGTTGTTTCTACAGGCTCTTGCGCACCCAAAGTTGCTGTCCCTTCTTTGAAAGGAAAGACCCCGGAAGAAGCGGAAGCATTGCTGCAGGACTTGGAGCTTCATGTAGGCATGACCCGACAGGCTTACAGCATGGACACAGCCGTGGGTCTTATTACCAGTCACCACCCTGCGAGTGGCGAAGAGGTGTTTCTGAACACCCCGGTGGATATTGTCATATCGCAAGGCTTCCCACTGATAGAAAGAACAACAGTTTTCAGACCTGTGAATGAAGTGGAAGAGATCGAAATTGAACCCGACGTCTTTGTTGAAGCGGCCCGGGGTGAGCTCATGCTCAGCCTGAAATTCGACATCACTGAGGAAGAGCTGGAAAATATTCTGGGCTTTCTTGAAGACCAGTCCTTTGAAGTTGTGGGCTATTCGGCTATCTCCCGTGTACTTCAGATTCGAAAAGCCCACGAAGATATGCCGGTCACCCCGACCCTTTTCGAAGAGTTGGTGGATCATCCCCATGTTCTGAGTGTATCCCCGAATATGGAAGTGACCTTGGCCAGTTTTGAAGCTGTCTATGAAATACCTGCTGAAAGGCCGCTCATCATAGGCGACAACTGGGAAGGTCATCTGGCCGCTCTGGAAGACGGGTACCAGCCTGTGCCCGAAGCACTTCTTGAAAAACTCGATCCCGATCTGGTCAACTGGCAACCTCAGGACTTTGAAGGTGACTGGTGGATCAGAGCCATCAATGCTCCGCAGGCCTGGGAGATCAGTACAGGCAGCCCTGATATTTCCATAGGCATTATTGAGAGTGACATCGTGCCTGGGGAAACCATTGATGAAAGCAGAATCACCGAAGTCTTTTCTGATGGCGGGTCTGGAAAGGGGAGAGGCTTTCATTCTCCCAGGACAGAGCACGGCGAGCAGGTGACCGGTCTGGCCGCCAGTGACGGCTCAGGCTCGGGAGCGGTGGGTGTCGCCTGGGAAAACCCCGTTCTTCTGGTTCGCTGGCGATGGAGTGAGGGTGGCTTCAACCGTGCAGGCGATATAGGAAGCGCTATTGAGCGTTGCGTTGAAAACAATGCCAAAGTAATCAATCTTTCTGTGAGCCCGGTTCTGGGTAAAAGCACCATAGCCACTGAAAACGCTCTGCTGAGCCAGAAACGCTGGTGGCGCGAGTCGATGACACCCTATGTCAATACAGCAGGTCGCAACGATACACTGGTGGTTTTTGCAGCAGGAAGCGATGGTTATGGTATAACGGAACATCATCATCCCCGTTTGGTGGACGATGCGGGCAATGTACTCGCTGAAGCCACGCGAACAGGGGCGGGCGGAGGTCTGTACACTTTTGTTCCCGGAACCACCTTGTATAATGACGACCAACTCTTTCCCTCCAACAGTAAACAGAGCGAAGCATTCTGGCAGACCCATGCGCTTGTTGTCGGTGCCGCCGCTCCTGAAATTATGGAAGAAAGCGCACGCCTCTTTTCCAATCAATATACGCCCACATACGTACCACAGCAATACATTTACCATCCCTTCACAAGAGGTAAAATAGCACAGTTCAGCCCTTTGGGTGAAGTGGTGAACATACTGGCTCCCGGCGTGGAAATATCGCACAGCCCGAATTTCTATCCAGGCTCCGGTACTTCTTTCGCTGCACCTCTTGTTACCGGCTTGGCTGCATTGCTCAAGAGTATCAACGAAGACCTGTCCATGACTGAAGTAAGACGGATGGTACTTGACGGAGCGAATAAAGCGCCTCTGGCTGGATTGCATGCAAAAGCCGGTGCGGGCCTCCTGGACCTCGGTCGTTCTGCTGTCTTTACGGAGTCGTCTCTGACCGTTCCCAAACATGACACCCTGGAAGCCATACTCGGACTGGATGAGACGGAGTCCTTTATTGTGAATGTCCAGGTCCCGGACGCTGATAAAGCCGTGGATATTGTATTTTGTATCGATGTTTCTGAGAGTTATTACGATGATCTACCCAATATCAAGTCCTATGCGGGGGACATCGTAAGTGCACTGTCAAGCCGGGTTTCTGACTTGCGTATCGGGTTGACCAGTTTTTCTGATTTTCCCGTTCCTAAATATGGGAATCCTGATCGAGGTGATGAAGCTTATTTTCTCAACCTTCCGCTTACAAAAAACATCGATGCTTTTTACAGCGCAATAAACAGCCTCGAAGTGTTTAGCGGGTGGGACAACCCGGAAAGTCAATTGGAAGCCTTATATCAAATCGCTACAGGAGCTGGTCGGGACATCAACGGCAACGGCAGCTACAGCGATGTCGGGGATCTCCTTCCAAGAGATATAGGGTGGCGTCCCGGTGCTATGCGCTTCATTGTCCTCGCTACGGATGACGCTTTTCACGATAGTGAGAAGGACAAAAATTATCCCGGTGCGGGCTTCACTGAAACGGCATATGCCCTTAAATACAATCGCATTACTCTATTGGGCTTGTATACAGGAGACATAGCGAAAATGCATATGGAAAATCTTATAATGGAAGTAGGCTATGGCAAAATGTTTCCATTGGAAGGGAACAGCAGCGATTTTGTATTTTCCTTTACCTCTGCTCTCGATCAAGCCATGTCTTCGATGGATGTTTCTCTTGAAGTTCTGGATGACCACCATGGCTTTGTTCAAGACCCTGAATCACTGCGGCATAGAGGAGTTGCTCCCGGCAGCTCAGTTGATTTTGAAGTCACACTCCGTGGCATGTTGAAAGAAGGGATCAGCGCTGATGAACCGGAGTTTGACATGATGGCCTGGGCCTTGATGAACAATTCCGGACTGATCAAACGCATACCCATTAAAGTCACGGTGCCCCGTGAATAACGCTTCTTTTGAAAGGATCGCTTTTGGAATTGCTGTACCCTTTCTTTGAAATGCTGGTCCTGTGTGAACACTCTTGCCAGATGCAGTAATTGGTAACCTCGCCGCAAGAGCCACACAGGGCCAGTTTTTTATTCCATATCACTGCTGTCCAAATCAGCTTTTCTTGGACAGGCCAATGCAACGATCAGTCAACCTGATCCCGGGAACCGGGAAAATGAAGACAAAACCTGGCCAAAATACCAAGG
>JAAYJV010000104.1 GCA_012522755.1 Candidatus Hydrogenedens sp. | reverse complement strand
GTCTTTGTTATCCCGTCAAATGCATACATAAGTCATGGTCTTTTCCCGGGTGTCCTGCCAATGTGGAAATTGGCGTTCCCAGGCAGCGCGACCCAAGGTCTTTAATTTATCAGTGTTAATCAGTGTTTATCTATGGTTCTAAGGAAGGTCGTGTCAGTGTCATCTCTTCGGATAAGATGTATTTTTCCCTGTGTGATCTGATTGACCTGGTTCAATTAGAAAAGTTCATTTGGTTGCGGCTATGCTGCTCTGTGTCTTTGAATCCTGAAGGCCCTTGGTCTACAATGAACCTTCATCACCAATAACAGAAGTGCTCTGAATTCAAATGCGTGAAAAGGATTGATATGCCTGCAAAACTGATGATGACAGCTCTCCTGGTTCTTGCTTGCACCCTGACGGGTTGCGCCACTTCTGGCACTGTAAAGAAGAAGCCGATGATTGAAAAGACCCTTTCTCTCATGAGTAAAGAGGCTCGTATAGCATTGCTTCAACCCGAAAAAGCCCTTTCAGCCGCTTGCTTCGAAGAAAAAGTGCGTGGAGCCGGAGGGCGGGTAGAGTTTGCCTTTGGCGATGATGCAGGATTCGTCACAAGCCATGCCAGCACACTGGTGGAAACAGGGGATGGGAAAATCGTGGTTGCGTGGTTCGGCGGCACTGAAGAAGGAAACCCCGATGTCGCTATCTGGTATGCTGTTTTTGACGGCAAAAGCTGGAGCCCGCCGCAATCCATAGCGAAAGTGGAAGAGACAGCCCATTGGAACCCTGTTCTTTTCAAAGATGAAAACAATGTAATTCATCTCTTCTTCAAAGTGGGGAAAGATGAGGCCCGATGGACCACCTGGTGGATGTCTTCCACAGACAACGCTGTCACCTGGTCTGATGCCTCTGTTTTGGTTTCCGGCGATATTGGCGGGCGCGGGCCTGTCAAAAACAAAGCCGTTATCCTGGCTGACGGAAGATGGTGTGCTCCGGCATCCACTGAAACCGAGCTGTGGGAGTCTTTTGTCGATTTTTCTTCTGATGGAGGACAAAGCTGGCAGCGCTCAGAAAATTTTCCTCTGGACCGTCAGATGTTCCCCGGCGAAGGGACCATCCAGCCAACCGTCTGGGAATCGGAGCCCGGTCATATTCATGCTCTTCTGCGTTCCACTTGCGGTGCCATGTTGCGCTCTGACTCCACAGATAATGGTGCAACCTGGTCTGATATCTACGACTCAGGTCTCCCCAACAACAACAGTGGTGCTGATCTGGTGAAACTCGAAGACGGACGTTTATTGCTTGTTCTCAATCCCGTGGCGGAGAACTGGGGAGGGCGCACTCCCTTGTCTCTGGCGCTTTCAAAGGACAACGGCCAAAGCTGGTCTATCCTGGCTCATCTGGAAGATGCGCCGGCTGAGACGGGCTTGAGATTTTCCTATCCCGCCATTGTGCACAGCAACCAGGGGGTGGCTGTTTCCTACACCTATAATACAGCGGAGCGGATACGCTTCTGGTTTATTCCCCTGGAAGCTCTTGAGTAGCAGTGACATTGTTCTGTGCTGATATGCGCCGATTTCCACATTGGCAGACAGTGAGTTAAGATCATTGTGAGTTTATAAACAGTGATCCGACAACAGGTCTTTTGCTAATCACGAATAAAATAAAAGCTGTGTACTCCGAGATTTAGTTTTCTCGTCTAATCATACATGAGTCACGGTCTTTTCCCGGGTGCCCTGCCAATGTGGAAATTGGCGTTCCCAGGCTGCGCGACCCAGGGCTTTTAATTATCAGTGTTAATCAGTGTTTATCCGTGCTTCTAAGGCTCGTTGTGACAATGTCATTGCTCGGAGGTCCTCTGTATTACTATCCGTCAACTTCCATCATTTGTACGAAGAAGTTTACTCGAAAAGCCACATAAGTTTTTTTATTCTAATATTATCCAAAGACTCGCCATCGCCTGCGTCATTCCTGCGAAAGCAGGAATGACGCAGGCGAGAGTGTTCTCTTGAGGTACAGATGGGCATTGGGAAGACATCAGCCCTTCCCCTTTTCTTTCTTCGTGAACCGACCTGTCCTACCTGACTTCGTGGTTAGAAAAAAGCATCATCTGGTTGCGGCTGTGCTGCCCTGTGCTCTCTGTGCCTCTGTGGTTAAAAAAGATCATTTAATTGCCCCATGCACAGCTATGCACCTGTTCCATATCTTGTGAAGGATGGCTTCTTTCCAGGTCCCGGCTTTTGGGAAGTGAGCAGGCACCGCTGCTGAGAGATCAGTGATTCAGAGAAATCGGTTACTTTGAATTGCCAAATATTTTCCCGTACAATGACACTTTACTGAAAAGTCAGATCAAGACAGGATGGCCCTGTTCCTGCGAAATCGTTTAGTACCACTGTTTTTACAGAAAGGATTTAAGATGCCTGGAAAACTCATGTTGGTCGCTCTTCTGGCCCTCGGCTGCACGCTTGGCGGTTGTGCCACCTCTGCTTCGACAAAGAACAAACCGCTTATTGACGAGACCGCTGCATTTATGAGCGAAGAAGCACGGATAGCCTTGCTTCAGCCTGAAAATGCCATGTCGGCCGCTGACTTTGAAGCGAAGGTTGTTGCAGCTGGTGGCAAAGTGGAATTCGCTTTCGGTGATGAACGTGGCTTTGCGCAGTGTCACGCCAGCACGCTCGTGGAAACGCGAGACCGCAAGATCATGGTTGCCTGGTTTGGCGGTACAGCTGAGAACAGACCCGATGTAGGTATCTGGTATTCCATCTACGATGGTGAAAACTGGACCCCTCCCCTTTCCATTGCGAAAGTGGAAGAAACAGCCCATTGGAACCCGGTATTGTTCAAAGATGCGAGAGGCATTATTCATCTCTTTTTCAAAGTCGGTATCGACGTGCCCCGCTGGAGTACCTGGTGGATGTCTTCCATTGACAATGGCAAAACCTGGTCCGAACCTGAAGTTCTGGTCCCCGGTGACATAGGCGGACGGGGTCCTGTTAAAAACAAAGCCATCATCCTGTCTGATCGCAGATGGTGTGCTCCCGCTTCCACGGAAGATAATTTTTTCTGGGATTCTTTCATGGACTTCTCTTCCGATAATGGTAAGACCTGGGAGCGCTCCATGGACTTTCCTCTGGATCGCAAAAAATTCGAAGGAAAAGGCACCATCCAACCCACCGTCTGGGAATCCGAACCGGGACATATCCATGCGCTTCTCCGTTCCACCTGTGGTGCCATGCTTCGCTCCGATTCCACGGATAACGGTGTCACCTGGTGCGATACCTACGACACGAAGCTGCCCAACAACAACAGTGGTGCCGATCTGGTACAACTGGAGGATGGTCGTCTTCTTCTGGTTCTGAATCCTGTCGGTGAAAACTGGGGAGCCCGCACGCCTATTTCTCTGGCTGTTTCCGAGGATAACGGAGAAACCTGGTCCATTCTCGCCCATCTTGAAGATGCGCCCCGGGACACCGAATTCGAGTTTTCCTATCCGGCTATTGTTCACATGAAAGATGGCGTTGCCATTTCTTATACCTATAAACGCGATCGGGTACGCTGCTGGCTGATACCGAACAGCGCCCTCTGATTCATCCACAAGGAGTTTTCTGCTTCCCATGCGGCGCATTCTGCATATCGACATGGATGCTTTTTTCGCATCCGTGGAAGTGGCACGAAATCCGGCGCTGCGTGGGAAAGCAGTTATCATAGGCGGCAACCCCGAAGACAGGAGGGGAGTCGTCTCCAGTGCCTCCTACGAAGCGCGGAGTTTCGGCGTCCGTTCCGCCATGCCCATAGTCCGCGCCCGGCAACTCTGTCCCCACGGTATTTTCATCAGAGGAAGCCATAGCGTCTATGGAGAGGTGTCCCGCCGTATCCGTGAGATTCTTCATTCCGTCACCCCTCTCGTGCAGATGGCTTCCATTGATGAGGCACATCTGGACATCACCGGATCTGTTCATCTCTTTGAAAACGAAGCCGCTCTGGCCGCCTTTTTGAAAAGAAAGATTGTGGAGCAGGAGCAGATCACGGCAACCATAGGCATTGCCTCCAATAAAATGGTGGCGAAAATAGCCGCCAATCAGTGCAAGCCCGATGGCTTTCTCGCCATTGCTCCCGGGCAAGAAGAGGAATTTCTCGCAGCTCTTTCTGTGTCTGAGCTGCCCGGAGTAGGGCCACGTTCCCGGGAAATTCTGGAAATGCGGGGAATCATGACTGTAAGACAACTGGCGCAGATCCCCGAATCCCATCTGGCACAGCTCATGGGTGTGCAGGCGGCTGCAGGGCTCCTCGCAGCAGCCCGTGGCATCGCCAGTGATGTCGTGGAACCTGTACGTGTGCCCAAATCCGTCAGCAAGGAAACCACTTTTTCAGAGGATCTGGCGGACTGGGACGAGCTGGCTTCGGTTCTTTTCTGTCTGGTGGAGCATTGCACGCATACCTTGCGCTCTGAAGGACTGGAGGCCCGGAAAGTGAGTTTGAAAGTACGGTACAGCGATTTTGAAACAAAACTTTTCGGACTCACCCTGCCGGAACCCACCTGTCTGGATACGCAGGTGGTGGATGCTTTGAAAGTGCTCCTGCCCAAGGCGCAACAACGGCGGACCCGGGTGCGTCTTATAGGCGTGAGTTTATCAGGTCTCTCCAAAGACCAGCATCAGATGGGCCTCTTTGACCAGAAAGAACGGGAGAAATGGGAGCGTCTCTTACACACCGTAGATGACGTACGCGATAAAATGGGCTTTGATTCCATGCGTCTCGGTAACACACTTAAAGTCCGGAAAAAAGAAGATTCCGCTCAGGATTGATTTCTGTATTCTGATCAGGAGATCGCAGCCAGTGCCTGCAGCAGAGCAATGCGTGTTTCCCGGAACAGAGCCACATTTGTTTCATAACGGTCAAAATCCAGAATATGACGCTCAACGAGACGTGTCGCTTCTTTCGGATCCTTTTCAGCCAGCCGGCACAATAATTCATGATCAAAGGCACCGTCGCGCATGGCTTCAAAGCGTATGGAATCCAAAGGCCCTTCTTTGCCCGGATAAACGACCCAGGGATCTCCAGCCGGAAGATAGGGAGGCCCGGGATGGGGACGGGTCGTGTGCGTCACAGGATCTGTATCCTGCCAGGCGTTATACCCCCAATGGAGATAGCCTGTTGCACCGCTTGCGAAGTTGATCCAGTGGAGCAGCCGTGTTTTGATGAGAGGCTGCTCGATGAAGCGGTTGGCGTATTCACCCTGCGGAAAAACACAGGTATAAAACCAGACTTCGTCGCCAGCCTCCTGACGTTCTTTATAATGGATAAAATCATCATGAAAATAATTCAACTGAGGGACCCAGATATCCATGGAGCCCACCAGTTCTTTGGTGTGATTCGCCTCGACAATCCGAAGTTCCGGCGCAAAATCATGGACCAGTGCGGCCAGATTCTTATAGGTATCCATATTACCTTTTGTGGGCTCATCGGCCAGATGCTGCATATAGATATCCAGCCATCCTTTTTCTTTCAGATGGGCTGTAAGTGCCGGGAAAAAGAAAGCATAAAATTGCCGGGCTTCCTCCGAAGCGGGGTCAACACGTTCATTTTGGACTTGGCCCTCTCTGATGATGCGGATATTCGTCACAAAATCAGAATCCCAATCGCCGGAACGGCCGCCTATATGGCCCCCTTCTATTCTTCCGATAACGCCCTCATCAATGAATATCTGTACCCAGCGATCAAATTTACTGAAGTCAACGGCCAGTGCCCCTGTTTCATCGATATAAAAGCGTGACAGATTCAAGGGGGAGATGAGGGCAACATTCTGATTGTGTTCCGCCATATTCCGTGCATAACGACCCAGAAGAGCATAGTACTCTTCCGAATCTCTCGCCGGATCAATTTCCATGTGACGCCACTGCATGGAAAACCAGTTGGTGATCCATAAACGGGTCTTGTCCAGAGTGATGGGATAGACAACCACTTTCAAAGGGAACTGTGCTTCCAGTGCTTCACCGTCCACTGAGGCGGAGACAGTCACTGTGGCATTATAGGCGCCTTCAGCGGCACTGAGCGGAACAGAAACATCTATCCACACCGGTTGTGCATTTCCAGCGGGAACAGCCAGGCTCTCAGCCTCCAGGAGCACATCAGGATAATCAGCCGGGGGCTGGCGCAATTGATCCGCAGAAGGGCGTTGCGTGGGCCGATCCACATTCACATAACCCACGAAGCGGGAGCGAGGCTCGGACAGGGTGGCCGTACTTAAAGCATGGGTGAAGGGACTCACTGCAACGCTGAGGTCATCCAGAACCGTATCGCAGCGCACCACGAGCTGAAATTCGCCATATTCACCCCGGGCTACATGATCGGCTGCACTGTCACTGTTTTCCGGCTGAGCATCCTGAAAAACTTTGATCAGAGGATCCACGGACCACACCTGCAGTTCTGCAGCCATTGCACTTGCAGACAAAGCCATCAATGACAGCAGCATGGCCGGTATAAGAAAACTTGCTCTGAAATTCATGATCTTCTCCTGTTGTGTTGTCTTCTGGTTCTTCACTATACCGCAGATATGAAAGACTGCACAACTTCAGAGCGGTAAAGGAATGGATGAATGCCTGAATTCGGGATTGGGAATCAGTTGTGCATAACTTTCAAGACATGTATATCCAAACCACAAGTTGATTCTGAGACTTTGTTCAGCCGGATAAGACAGATGTGCTTGTGTGCTAAATACTCATGAAACGTCAGCGTTAAAAAGGCATGCCAGGCCGTAATTTTTATGTTACTATCCACTGGTGTCCAAATTAAAGGCACCATCGAATCCACACAGTTGAATTCATTGGTATTTTGGCCAGGTTTTGTCTTCATTTTTCCGTTTTCCCGGATCAGGTTGTCTGATCGTTGCATTTGCCTGTCCAAGAAAAGCTGATTTGGACAAGGATGAAGAATTTTTATAGCTTGACTTTTCTTTTCTTCCCTTCGTGATACTACCCCTCAATTTCCATTATTTTTTCGAAGAAGTTTACTCAAGAAGCCACATAAGTCTTTTTATTCTAATATTATCCAAAGACTCACCAGCGCCTGCGTCATTCCTGCGAAAGCAGGAAT
>JAAYJV010000103.1 GCA_012522755.1 Candidatus Hydrogenedens sp. | reverse complement strand
GGGCGAGGAACGAGGAGCGAGGAGCGACGGCAGGTAGGGGCACGGCATGCCGTGCCCACTTGATCCACTTGGTCCACTGACCCCGCAGTAATGCCCAGAACCAACCCCCGCCCCTCCCACATCCGTCGGATCAGTCGGATCAGTCGGATGTGGGAGAGGCATAGGCATGTTCTGGTATACATAAGAGACTTTAGGCAATCAACAGTCTCCGTGAGAGGCATCAGCCTTTCTGTCCCATTTCTTAGAGAAGCTTCGTGCCCGACCTACCTTCGTGGTTTATCTGCGAAGTTTAATTCTTCTTGCCTACATAGGCTTTGAGGTCAGCATATCGAACATAACGCCGACCCATGATTACAACAGTGGGGATCTCCCCGGAATTCAACCAACGCGCTACGGTCTGTCTGCTTCGTTTCAGACCACTCAACTTGACCAGCTCTTCAACGATCTCTTGCAGATATAGCAGGTCATCGTCTTTTCTTTCTTTTGTTTCTTTCTCCATTACTCTCCTTTCTGAAAATAAAACAGAACACCGGAAGCCACCGATGTTCTGTTTATTGTTGTCGTTGCCTGGGTTCATTCTGTGTTTCCTTAACTATACGCAATGTAACACAGTTGAACCATATTTGGCAAGTTGCTTTTATGAAAGTCATTTCCTTTCTCTGTGCTACTACCCGTCATCTTCCATCATTTTTTCGAAGAAGTCTAATAATTTAACAGTGCGGGCGCTATGCTTTCGAAATCAGTGTGTATCTATGGTTCAAAGGGGCGTTGTGTCAGGGCTATTTCTTCGGTTATAGAAGTATTTCTCCATGAATGATCCGGTTAAAAAAACTCAAAACAAAAACACCTCCGGCGGCAACATCACCCGCCGATCCGCTTCAGGTTCCCGCGTATCCAGATAATGACAGAACAGCGCGCAGCGGTCCGCATCAATAAGATGATCATCCCCTTTTTCATAGACGATCAGCCCCTGTGCATTCACCGAATAAGTATGGGCCGCATACTGGGCCTCCCGATCGGGATCAGGCGGAAATACCAATGTTCTCTCCGACAGACGCCGTTGAATCAGTTCCGTCATGAACTCTTTCGCACGCCGTCGGGCCCGTCTTCCATCAGGCATGATCTCCAGATCAACTGTGGATCCGAATTCCAGCGCATGCACCCGGGCACACCAGTCCCGGCCCCGGGTCATGAGCATATGCGCCACAGCACGACCGCTGTTCCCCGCATCGATACCCATGGCCCGGAAATGATACGCCCGATCCAGAGCCACAATAATCTCCTCCTGCCGCTTGTAATTCACCTTTTCCAGGCGCACACGGAACTCCTGGATCAGATAGGGCGGCGCATTGCGATAGACAACAAATTCAGAGGGATCACGGGCATAACCCAGATCACAGCCCAGATAATACTCCCCTGTCTGAATACCCATGGGCGCCTCAAAAGAATCGCCCTCCTGCAGGATGACCGTTGACAGCTCCCGGCTCTCATCCACACAGGCCAGATAATCATCCAGAGAAAAAACGGCATGACTCGGTTCTCCATGCAGACCCAGTACCCGATGAATATATCCCGGTGAATTCTTGCCGCCATAGAGGCGCATCAGTTCCGCATCCTTTTCCTCCGTGAATTCCGGATTCTCCTTGCTGCTCCAGTTGTATTGTTCCGCACCGGGCTCCTGGGTCATGCGATAGAAACTGTTGCGCAGTCCGTTGGGCACGCCATAGACCCAGCGGCGGCCTCCCCCATTGAGGGCCTGATACAATTCGCCCCAGCTCGACTCCGTCATTTCCTGCGCCTCGTCCACAATCTGCCAGTCCACGTGCATCCCCTGAAAATTAATGCCCCGCGGTCCGGCAATACGTCCCCAGAGCACGAAGTTGTTGGAAAATCGGAAATGCCAGGAAGGAGAGCGGCGCATCTCCACGAGGGAAGGTGCAAAAGCAGGGGTTGTCCTGAATCGTCGGGCAAGTCTGTTCATGAGCGGAAAGAGATGGTTTTCACATTGTGTCGCAATGAGCATTTCTCTGTCCGGACAGGCGACCAGAGCCCAACAGGCGATGATTTCTATTTCCGCTGTCTTGCCCACATCACGGCCATCACAATGAACCTTCCGTATGGCCCGGGATTCCAGTGACCGCCGCTGATAGGGGCGCACTTTCCAGGGCTCTCCGTTGCGATTCTGAAAATGGCGGCCAGCAAAAGATTCGCGGCTCGCTATTTCCAGCCATTTCGCCAGTGCTTCCCCCTCAAGCCCCTGCTCTTTGAGAAAAGCCTCCTCATATATCCCGGCTTCTTCCTGCTTCACCCTTCTGTCCCTCCTTATTTCTTCCCGCCCTTCTGATCACCCCAAAAACAGCTGATCAGATAAAATGTGTTCCTCTCTGCAAAAAAAGAGTATCATAAGCCCATGCGTTACTCATCCTGTATATGTTCATGCTTCCTCTGTCTGCTTCTCGCCCTCTCCGGATGTGCAGGACTGCAACGAAAAGTGAAGGTGGAGCTTCTTTCCGACATCCTCTATGCTCAGGGTGAAGCCGATGCTTCGCCCGCACTGTTCATGGATATCATCCGGGGCCAGAAACCCTCCGATGAGCCGCAACGGGCCATTGTCATCGTGCCGGGCGGACGCATCCCCGAAGGTGCCCGCAAACAGGAGATGCAACGGAAACTGGCCCACAGCCTCGCCCAACGGGGCTACACCTGTTTCCTGCTGGATTATCGCCTGCCCGCCCTGAACCTCTCTCCTGAACTGGAAAAGAAAACGCCCTTTCTTGAACGCATGGCTCCCGCCCTTCAGGATGTGAAAAAGGCCCTGCGCCATATTCACGATCACGGTGCCGACTATCATATTGACCCGGAGCATATAACGCTTATGGGCGACAGCGCCGGATCAGTCATTGCTCTCGCCGTGGGCGTTGCGCCTCCCGAATCCGCTTCCGTCCCTGTGGCGGCCATCGTCAATCTCTGGGGCACAGCTGATTATTTTCCGGAACTCTTCGGAGCTCATACACCACCCATCATGAGTGTCCACGGTGAGCAGGATTATTTCATCGGATACAGCCTCACCCCGGCCCTCAATATTGATACGCTCTGCAGAAAATTCTCCATCCCCCACTATTTTTTCCCCGTGCCCCTGGCGGAACATGGCGCCTGGAATGCAGTGGTCCACGACAGGACCCTCCCCGAGCTCATCGATCTTTTTCTCAGCGACGTGATTTCGGAACCGTAAATTTGCCGCCGCCTCAGCGCAGAGGCCACACACGTACTTTCAATCGTTGACGGCCCCACTTCAAAGCCTGCTTGCGGCTCTTGAAAAAGACATCCACCTTATCCGGTCCCTTGACGGCACCGCCCCGGTCTTCCACACGACCATAGCCGTAGCCCGGAATATACATGATGGTGCCGAAAGGATAATGCTGCGTATCGGCTGCAAGCGTACCCGGCTTCGCCTTTGTGCCGCTGGCGGTGACACCCACTTTTTTCGGTTTACCCTTGTTCGGGCCACTCGCCACCACAGGCTGGAGCAGCCAGTTCCTCTTCCAGTTGGTCGACTTTTTGCCCGCATCATAGGCCGAAACTTCCATCTGCCGATCGAAGGAAGAGACGCCCCGTGGTGGTTTGGGATGACTCGCACAGCCATTTGTCAGCAGAAGAAGACCCGAAAAAATGCAGAGAAGTGAAATGGATCGGAAAAAGGTGTTCATGGCTGTTCTCCCTGTCGGTTAAGCTCCATCTTATTATGTCAGAAGACGCCTGAAATTAAAAGGGCTTTGCAAAACTCCCCGACCCACCATTGAGAACAATCACTCTTCTTTCCCGGAAAAGTCTGCACCATCCATGAGCTCCCGGGTTTCACGCATGAGTGGCGCCATCTCATCGGCAAGTCCCGCATCGATGGGCGTACCCAGGCGGGCACAGGCGTCTTCCAGCTCCCGGATGGCTTTGCGCAGACGTTCCCGCCCTTTGCCTATATGATCCGCCAGTGCCGTGGTGACCGTAGGCAAACCGCCCTGCTCATCATCTTCCGACTGAAAGAGACTGTTTTCCAGACGGCGCACCACAAGCCATTGCATGGCAATATCACTGACACGGAAAATCAGCAAAGGTGATGTCGCAACACCATGATCCTTCAAAAATTTCTTCATCGTCATGGCAAAACGTCTGTGGACTTTCCGCTCCTCTTCAGTCATCCATTTTTCGCCCTGTCGCAATTCACTGAATGTCATGCTTCTTCTCCTCCCCTTGCAGTTGAAGCCTTCACCTTTAAAGGAAAACAACTGCAACAGAAGAAGGCGAAAAGGCCTGTCCCCCTTTTAAATCACTATACATGAAACGGCATGCTTGAAGATCAATGGTAAACGCGGCGTTTACATGAGTCAGTGGAACCATTCAAGAAAGCTGCGGACCAGATTCACATTGAAAAGAAGCTGGATGCCCGCAAGAAGAGTCAGCATCATGATGATGCGGTTGAAGACTTTTTCAGAGACAATCTGATGCAGCCATTTGCCCAGCCAGGAGCCCAGAGGAACCAGAGGCAGCAGGAAGAGATCAAATTGCAGAACTGAATAATCAATGAGATCAGCGGCCACATAAAAAGGAAGCTTCGTCAGATTGATGAGCGTGAAGGCCCAGGCGACAGTTCCCACGAAGAGCGTTTTACCCAGATCCTGTGAGAAGACGAAGAGGCTCACAATGGGTCCGGCTGCGTGGGCGATGGTGGAGGAAAATCCCGCAAAGAGCCCGGCTATCCATCCGATCTTTTTCCCTCCTTTCCGTCCTTGCACCCATTGGAGCGACAGTTCCTTGCCCAGAATATAAAAGGCCAGGAATATGGCGATGACACCCACAAAACGCTTGAGAGCGCCTTCATAATTTGCCAGTCCCGCACGGCCTATCCACCACCAGACCAGCGCACCGATAATGATGCCGATGAGCGCCGGCGGATAAATGAGCTTGATGACTTGCCAGTCCTTGTTGTTCCGGTGATGATAAATGGCGTTGAAATCCAGCAGAATCAGCAGGGGTAAAAGACAGGCCACAACCTTGTCCACAGGCATGACCAGCATCATGAGAGGCAGCGACAGCACACCGGCGCCTCCGGCAAAACCGGATTTGCTGATCCCCTGGATGATAATGGCAACAGATACAAAGACCCAGAAAATCACCGGCGAGATACCCGGCAGCATATAAGCAGATAACATGACAGCCTCTTTCCGGAAAATAAAGACAGTGCGACAGACCCCACAGCATCTTACGGCTCTGCGCCGGGCCCAAGCAAGTTAGACCGTATGCACACCATCGGTAGGGGCGAAAAATCTTTCGCCCGAAACCTCCTTCGGTCATTCCTTCGAAAGGAGGAATCTTGACGCGCAGCCACAGCCTTTTTTTTACAAGTGCCTGGCTTAAGCAACTCAGACCGTAGGCACTCCATCGGTAGGGGCGAAAAATCTTTCGCCCGAAACCTCCTTCGGTCATTCCTTCGAAAGGAGGAATCTTGACGCGCAGCCACAGCCTT
>JAAYJV010000102.1 GCA_012522755.1 Candidatus Hydrogenedens sp. | reverse complement strand
GGAAGGGCTACGATTCAACGCTGGTAGGGGCGAAAAATCTTTCGCCCGGGTAGCACGGGGTGGACCTAGTGGACAGAGTGGGCACGGCATGCCGTGCCCCTACCTGAACCACGCCCCACGATTTTACCTGTTCCCTCGCCCCTCGCACCTCGCACCTCGCACCTATCAAAATTTGCCTTTGCCTCCCCCTTTTCTGTATACTTTACTCACCACTTCCCCTATGCTTATCTGTTGGGGCCGTAGCTCAGTTGGGAGAGCGCTTGACTGGCAGTCAAGAGGTCAGGGGTTCGAGACCCCTCGGCTCCACCATTTTTTATCAACCCTCTGGATTCCAGGGGGTTTTTCTTTTTCCGGCTTGTAATGCTTTGATTCTTTCGGCTTATCTTCAGTACAGTAGAGCAAATGCCGCGTTGAAAGGATCATTCATGAAAAAGACAGCTGTACTTCTCCTCCTTCTCTCCTCTCTCATCTGGTCGACCTTTGCGGCCGGGCCTCCCGCTCCTTATGGGCCTGTTCCCTCGGAACGGCAGCTGCGATGGCATGAATTGGAATTCTACGGCTTCATTCATTTCACCATCAATACCTTCACAAACAAGGAATGGGGTTATGGCGATGAGCCGCCACGACTCTTCAATCCCACTGATTTCGATGCGCAATCCATTGCCACCCTGGCCCGGGAAGCGGGCATGAAGGGTCTTATCCTCACCTGCAAGCATCATGACGGTTTTTGTCTTTGGCCCTCAGCCTATACGGAGCATTCCATTGCGGCGAGTCCCTGGAAAGAAGGCCAGGGTGATATGGTCCGGGAATTCGCCGATGCCTGCCGCAATGCGGGTATTCTTTTCGGGGTCTACCTTTCGCCCTGGGACCGCAACCATGCGGAATACGGACGGCCCGCCTATGTGCAGTATTACCGCAACCAGTTGCGCGAGCTGTTGACAGGCTATGGCGATATTTTTGAAGTATGGTTCGACGGTGCCAATGGCGGCGACGGCTGGTATGGAGGCGCCAGAGAAACACGCTCCATCACGGAGGCCTATTACGGCTGGGACGACACTTTTGCTCTCGTTCGTGAGCTGCAGCCCCAGGCGGTCATTTTCAGTCATCTGGGTGATATACGCTGGGTCGGCAACGAATCCGGCCATGCGGGCGATCCCTGCTGGGCCACCTTCACCCCGCAAGACAAAGAAGATGGCAAGCTGCTCGGCAAAGGCATGCGTGATGGAACCCGATGGCAACCGGCGGAGGTGGACGTATCCATCCGGCCGGGCTGGTTTTATCACAAGCGTGAAAATTCCAGGATCCGCACGCCGGGCAATCTCATGAATCTGTATTTTCAGTCTGTAGGCCGGGGAGCCTCTCTCCTGCTGAATCTGCCCCCGGACCGACGGGGCCGCATCCATGAACGGGACGAGCAATCACTGCTCACTTTCGGCAACAGGCTGAAGAAACTGTATGCGCATAATCTGGCGGACGGTGCCACGGCCGCAGCCAGTAATGTGCGGGGCGGTGATGAGCGCTTCGGTGCTGCGGCCGTTCTGGATCCTTCGAAGGACAGTTACTGGTGCGGCGATGATGACTGTCTCACGCCGGAACTGATCCTGGAGCTGCCTGAAGTCCGGACTTTTGATGTGGTGAGTATCCGCGAATACCCGCCCTTGGGTCAGCGGGTGGACTCCTGGGCACTGGACGCGCGTCAGGATGGTGAGTGGATGGAGTTCGCTTCAGGCACTTCCATTGGCAGCCGTCGCCTCTGGCGCGGGAAGGCTGTCACAACAGATGGCGTCCGGCTGCGCATCACAGGCGCCGCTGCATGCCCAGCCATTACCGAGCTGAGTTTGTATCGTCTTGCAGGGTTATAAAGGCCGCAGCGGCTAAAAGCCGACGCCTATGCGCCGTACATCATAGACTACGGGAATACGCGCCTTGCTCTGGAGCCGCGGATGGTTATAGAGGCCCACCTTGAACTGATAATTGGGCGTCGTCGCATAGGGAGCCTTGCGCAGAGCATTGAAACCCCGCCAGATATTGTTGCGGCCCCGGGTAACAAGCAGCTCGATCACTTCGGTCATGGCATCCAGGGGAGCGATGACATCCTTTTCAAAAGCGAGGGTATCCAAGAGCAGAAAGACGGGAGCATGACCATCATTTCCGGGACCTTTGGGCGGCACGAATTCCCAGGCCATGTCGAGATCCAGATCATGGCCCACAACAATGGCATCTTTCAGACATTGTTGCAGCGAATTGATTCCGTGATCGCGAACAGCATCAGCAAATTGTTTTTGCCTGGAACCCGGCGGCGGCGAGTAAATGTCTGTAATGGACGATGAGAGCCCCGTCAGGTGAAAGCACTTCTGTGTATAGGGTTTGGCGCCCTTGGTCACCACAATGGTACGGGCGCCCTGCTGAACGAGTTTGTCCAATGCCGGGAGACTTCCCGGACGGACACGGAGGAAACGTTCTTTTTCCCGTTCAATATAACGATAGAGACCTTCCTGCCAGTTGACGAAGGCCTGCGTCACCTGAGGGTTGCCCGCACCATACTGAGCCTCAAATTTGTTCCAGGCTTCTTCCTCTTTCTGCAGGCGGATATTGCGCAGACGCCGTTCCCAGACCAGCAGCAGCTCATCATTATCCATGAGCACCACCTTGCCCCGCAGATCAACGAGCCTGGGCCCTGTCGGCTTGGGTGCTCGAAAGATACCGGCCAGGCGGGCAAAGAATCGCTTGTACCAGGGATTCGGAAATATACCAGCAGTTGAATTCACAAATCTTACTCCATAACAGCCTGAGGCAAAAGAGATCTATATTATAACCTACCTATTTTATCCAATGGAAATAAAAAAACCAAATAAAGTTTTATTTTGCACGGACAAGATGAAAAAGAGAGGTGCGAAGGACGAGGGACGAGGTGATAGGTGATAGGTGATAGGTGATAAGGGATTGGGGATTGGGGATTGGGAATTGGTAATTGGGGATTGGGGATTGGGGATTGGGGGTTGGGACGTGGTTCAGGTAGGGGCACGGCATGCCGTGCCCAGAAAGCCCACGAAAAATAGTTGGCCTTGGTTAGGTAGGGGCACGGCATGCCGTGCCCAGAAAGCCCACTTGGTCGACTGTTCTCTTTCAAGCCTCGCATCATACATTCAACCCTCCCACATCCGACCGATCCGACCGACTCCCAGGAAACAACCTGACGCCTGAGGTCGTGCTTCGCCTGGGGTCATTCCTGCGAAAGCAGGAATCTTAATGCGACATGAGGACTTGAATATACGCAAGATTCCTGCTTTCGCAGGAATGACG
>JAAYJV010000101.1 GCA_012522755.1 Candidatus Hydrogenedens sp. | reverse complement strand
CTGTCTGCCAACAGGGACGTTGGCGCTCCCACGATATACTCATCCTCAGCCGGAAAGTTTTCTGAGTAATGGATTTGTTTGAGAAAATAAAGATCTCATGCCGTAATCAGGATTATAACTTCTCCGGATTATCATACGCTGTCTGCCAATGTGGAAATTGGCGTTCCCAGGAGTGACTCTCAACGTCTTTCAGGGTTTCCCGAAGCATTGTTGGTTCGTGATTGTCGGAAGACAGTTTGCCGAATCGAGAATCCCACAATATCCTGAAACTATATGACTTGCAGAGTCAACAACACAAATTTCTTCGAAAAAATAATGGAAGATGACGGGTAGTAACACAGTGTCCATGTGATGAACATAAAAAGCCCGGCAAGGGCTTTTCAAGTACCCTTGCCGGGACTGTCCATTCATGAACTCGGGAGTTCTCCCGACAAATCAAAAGCGATCATTCATATTATTTGCGTCTGTTGCGGGCAATTCCCAGACCAGCCAAGGCGGCGGAAAGAGCAATGAGCGCCGCGGCACCAGCCGCAGGCATAATGATTTCTTTGCCACGGGAAAGAACCAGATTCACAACGGTTTCCAGTTCCACTTCCGTTCCTGCAGCGACACTTTGCTGAAGGACTTGTCCTTCGGGGACTGTGTTACTGTAAACCTGTGTGACATTACCCAGAATTAATCCAAGGGCTGCGAGCAGATCTTCTGCTTCTTCCTGAGTTTTGCCGACAAGATTGGGAACAGGAATCCTATCTGCGGCAACAGTCAAATCAATGGCTCCTCCAACAGGAAATTGGTCCAGAGCCGCAGGAGTCTGTTCAAGTATCTGACCAGCGGGAGCTCCAGTATCGTACTCATAAGTGATGGCACCCAGCACAAAGCCCAGTGCAGCCAATGCCTGTTCCGCATCAGCTATATCCATGTTAACAACGTCCGGAACTTCTTCGGTTACAGGGAGGAAACATACGGCAATGTCATATTGTTTACTTGCATCATCACGGACTTTGTAGGGCATGTCCTCTCCGTTGAATTCGCGGAGATTACGGTTACCATCAGGTGAGGAGACCTGCACGAAACCACGGGCCAGATCAGCGTTATAAGGGTCTTCGGGGTTCAGACTTCCATTCTGGGCGCCGCGTATCCGGATATATCCTTCTGAAAGAGTCAAGGGGGCGGGCAGGGTGAAGGAATAGCGATAGAGAGGAATTATAGGCTGGAAGGTATCTGGGTGGAAATACATGATACCGGTGAACTCTCTGTTGACCAGTACATTTTCAAATTCAACTACAACAGCACCGGGCATATCCGGGGAGACGGTATCATCCTTTTCAAAAAAGGTGAGGGTAAAAAGAGGTTGATACCGTTCAGCGGGTACTTGTCCAAGATCCATTTCCGTGCCCCACCAGACCACTTCATTGATGGGTGCAGACACTTCGAAATCATCCACTGCATAGGGCGTCTTCTTGAAGGTTGTTGCACCCAGACTCACAGCCAGTGCGATCAGGTCGTCGTTACCCCAGATACGGATAGCCAAGTCATTATTCGCCGCAGGACGCTGACTGAATAAAGCGTAGTCCGGACATTTTTCCGGCGGTATTTGTGGCTCATCCGCATAGGCTCCAACGGCAACTGTCAGGAGCAGGCAGCTGAGGAGCAGCGCACCGCCAATTTTTACATGTTTCATTTTTGAGACCTTTCTTTCTTCGGGCTGTTGCCGGATCTCAGATCTCTTTGTGATTCGTCTTCGATACCGGCCGGGTTGATACTGATAAAAACCTTGATACTGAAACGAATATTTCCACCACGGCACAAATACACTCTTGCGTATGCCGGATACAAAAATAACGAATACTTCAACAGACTTCCCTGGATCTACAACATTTGTCCAAGGCGGCAACATCCGGCCAAGAATATACCTGCAACCGTGTTTCTTCCATTATAGCACAGAACCACCAAAAAAAATACTATTTCTTTAATAGATGTGACTGAGTTGCGCGCCCCTCTGTCCCGGAAAAAGAAGAGGGAGCAGGATGCCATTGGAAAGGAGATAGCTCAGAGATGAACCCGTTCCAGATTGATATTGGAAGCATGGCTGTAATGGCGGTGCAACATATCGGCGAGAAGAGAGAAATCACGATCAGAGCGGCTGTGTATGCGAAAGGTATATTGAAGGAGAAGGCCTTCCTCAAGACTTCGGATGGCGGAGGTCTGGACTTCAAATTCTCCGGCGTTTTCGATATGGGTGAGAATGCGCGTGATCTCCCCTTCAGCCGCGGGCAGCTGCATGCACAGGAGGAAGGAACCGTCCTGAGGCAGCACTTCAGAGAGTGTGGCGAAACCGATCACAACAAGAACCATGAAGCCTGTAGCCAGACTGGCCGTAATGAGGTAACCGGCTCCCACGGCGATTCCGAGAGCTGCTGTAAACCATATGGTTGCTGCCGTGGTAAGTCCCAGCTTTTCTCTGTCGGAGGTGATGATGGTACCGGCCCCGAGAAAACCGATCCCGGTGATAATTCCGGCGACGACTCGGGTCTGATCAAAGCGCTGTACCGCTTCCGCTGAACTGTGGTGCATATAGTCAGCCACAAGCATGAGCAAGGTGGCTCCGAGAGAAACGAGTACATGGGTGCGCAAGCCCGCGCCCCGTCCTTTGCGTTGTCGTTCCAGACCGATGAGCGATGCCAGACAGAGAGAAACCAACAGTTTGATCAACACTTCCTTCCAGTTTTCCGCTTCAAGATAAAAGCCGGAATTGATGAGGAAAGTGTACATGCTCTGTATTGTCCTTTATGTTTTTATTCTATGAGTGTCCGTGTGGGGGCCGCCGGAGGAAAGCTTTCTGTTTGTTCCGGGGTTTGTGTGGGGCGGCGCAGAGCCGGTGGCGGACCTTCTTCGGGAGCGGTTCCGTCCAACACGGCCAGGCGTCTGCTGATCTCCGCCTCCGGTGCGTTTCGCTGTCTTGCCTCTTCCAGGAGGTTCCGGGCCTTTTCTTTGTCCTCCATGGCTATGGCCAGATCAGCGAGGAGCAGACGCGGTCGAGCAGCATCAGGCATGAGCTCCATGGCCTGGCGCAACCAGTGTTCCCCTTCTTCAACACGCTTCTGTTCAAGATAGAAAACAGCCATCATTTCTTCAGCCGTCAATTCCACCTTGTCCCCGGCCTGGCGCAGATAACTCCAGGCTCCATCCCAAGCTTGAGAAAAGGCTGCTTTGTGACCCAGATCCACCCAGGCACGGGCATCGTCCGCCTTCAGTTGGCCCCACTGCTGAATGAACTCTTTTTCATTGCCCTTCAAGGCGCAGAGAACCCCGAGCAATTCCCAGGCTTTGGGCACGGTGTTGTCGCGGCGCAAGGCGAAGTTGAGCCAGTAATAGGCCTGCAAGTGGTTGCCGGCCAGAAGGAGGCTTTCCGACAGGCTGACATAAATTTCCATGGAGGTCGCATCTTCCCCAGCCTTTTGCTGAGATTCCTGTACAAGAGATTGTATGGTTGCGTGCAGCTGAAGACTTTGTTCCTTCAGTTGTTTTTCTGTTGCAGCCTGCGCTGGAAGATCCACCCGGGAAAAGTGAATAGCCGCTTCCTGAACATCGCCGAGCTGCATATGGGCCAGGGCTTGAAAGATTTTTTCTTCGTCTGATAAATTGCGCTGTTTTGAAAGACTGTTGAGCAGATCCGCCAGCAGTGCCGGTTCATTTTCAGTGGAGACGATCCGTGCCAATCCTGCAACCGCTTCGATGCCGGTCTCTGCAAAAGGGAAAGCTTCGTGCAATTCCGTATAGACGGCCCGGGCTTCTTCGTCCTTGCCTGTTTCTTCCAATACACGCCCATAGGCCAGCCTGTACAGGCCTTTCGCTTCCAACCCGGGCGGAGCCACATTCCAGAGAAGAGCAGCCTGGCGCAAGCCTTCAATGCGTTCTGCGGAAATGGATTCGGCCTGCGCCAGTGTCAGACATTGCAGAGCCGCCCGTCCACTCTGATCAGTCCCCCCTTCTTTTTGCAGCTGTGCCAGAGGCTCCCAGAAGGCCATGGTGGACTGGAAAGCGAATACGCCCAGAACAATGAGCAGCACATTGCAGCAGACGAGGAGTATGTTTTTGATCAGGCCTATTCTGCTGCGAAGAATGAAGCGTCCCGGCAGCAAGATGGCGATCATGCCCAACAGATGCCAGGGAATGAAAAATTCCGGAAGTACGGGGGAATCAGAAATACAGATGATACCGCTAAGAAGGGCGAGAACAGCAGTTACAGCCAGAAGCATCGTCCAGTCAGGAGCCAGGCGGATCTCCCGGTGCTTTTCCAGACGCGTGGCATCCAGCAACAGCAGCAGGAGAGGCAGCACAATCAGATCATAACAGGCTCCCAAGGCGAGAAGAGAAAACAACAGTGTCGCACAAAAATGGAAGAAACGACGACGATCCGGGTTTTCCGTGACAGCCAGATAAGAGTTGGCCGCTATGAGAGCAAAAGTGCCGCCGCTCAATTGAGAAAAACCGGCTCCCGTCGCAAGCATGGGCGGTACTGTCGGAAGCACACAATACAGGAGGCTGCCCAGGAGAGGCACAACCACAGATTCCTGCTTGCCTGTCCAGCGCCGGATGATCCCGAAAAAGTAAAGGACTGAAAAGAGATGAAAGCTGAGGGCGAGGAGACGCAGGGCAACAGAAGAGCCCTGAGACAGATCCCATACAGAAAGAAGCAGCCACCGGGCCAGAGGCGCATTGGGAATCGCTTCTCTCATGAACAGGGCATCCACAGATTTGTTCAGATAATGAGGGAGAGCGAAGAGATCCAGATCGGCACCCTGAAGGGGAATCCCCGTGAGGCTGAAATAGAAAAGCAAAGTGACCACCCCGGTCAGTAAAAGACTGATCAGATAAAGGCTGCGGGGCTGGGCTGCGATTGCGCCGCCAGTGGGGGAATCGCTCTGAGCGGATGTTTCTGTCATAGGGATAAATACCTGTTGAAAGGATGATTCATAACTGCAAAGACGGGCCGCTTCTCCAAAAAAGGAACTGCAAGGCCCATACCATGATTGTAGCAGGTTGAAGAGGAAAAAGGCGAAATGGGGGCGAGGGGATAGGAGAAACTGTGGGACGTGCTTCAGGTAGGGGCACGGCATGCCGTGCCCACAAAATCCACGTGAAACCATAAGACATGCTTCAGGTAGCGGCACGGCATGCCGTGCCCACAAAATCCACGTGAAACCATAAGACATGCTTCAGGTAGGGGCACGGCATGCCGTGCCCATTTCAGCCCAAAGCTCAACAAAAACCCGTCCCACATCCGACCGATCCGACCGATTCCCCAAGGAGATTAACAAAATCTCGATGTCTATAAAGACTCCAAGAATAAATAAAACACTGAAGAAGGCGGGTCATGCTTCTCTTCGTCTTCCCAATCTGGATACCGGTCTTGTTTGCGTTGTATGGGCTGAATGCTTTGATGGACGGGCCGGGTCGGAAAAGAACCGGTATGACGGCGGGGGAATATAGGTGATAGATGATAGGGGATAGGGGCGAGGGGAGGGGCG
>JAAYJV010000001.1 GCA_012522755.1 Candidatus Hydrogenedens sp. | reverse complement strand
TCTTCCCTTCGTGTTTCTTAGTGTGACTTCGTGGAAGAAAAAATAATTCAACACTTGCGCTTTCCAGAATCAGGCTAACTGGTCGTTGCATTGGCCTGTCCAAGAAAAGCTAATTTGGACAAGGATGGTCTGTGGTCACAAAAGAGACTCCGAGGAGGCATAAGCTTTGTCCTCGCATTCCTTTCGCGTCCTTTTGCGCTTTTTGCGGTTAATTAAAAAAGCTTCAGTTGATTGCAGCTATTCTGTGCTCCTCTGTGTTGAAAAAAAGTCATTTGCTTGCGGCTGTGATGCGCAATCCACCCCCCATCACTTGCGGTTCAATTGCGAATTCAGTGTAAGCAAAAACAAAGGATCATCGCTAATCTAATGATCTTCTTATTATATATTATTCAGCAGTCTTATTTTTTAGTTTTCTTGATATTTATTTTCTTATATGTCATACTTCATGAATGGCTGGCAAAGAATCAAAAAGGAAAGGTTACACTATGCGCTTTATTGACTTTGCAACGATTATTGTAACGAGTTTGACGATGCTCTTCGCACCGTGGCAATTTGTCACAGGCCCGAAAACAGTTCCCGGAGGATGCCGAAGCCTCTTACCCGAGAGCATGTTACCTGACTCAGGTTCACTCCGAATTACGGCTGTGGAGAGTCGTTGGGGCTGGGAAAAAGGAATGTCTTTTACTTTGGAGGCACCCGACGGCTCTTACAAGAAAACTGTGGCTATTGAAGCAGACCACACCAATACTTTCAAGCATCTTTTTACAGATGTGCCTCTTGGGAAAAACCTGATCTTTTCAACTTCTAAAGCAAAGCGATCCCATACCACGATCGCATTCCGGCTCCCGAAGGACGGTAGAACATCCTTCGAGCTGACCGGGACAGGTATGCCCTATCCCTGTGGTTTGGTTACATGTATCAACTGGTTATGGACACCTTCCTGGGAGACCGACCTGGTCTAGTCTCGTGACACAATAAAAAAGCCCTACCCGTTCTGCTTGTGTGCAGAGCGGGCAGGGGCTTGGATACTCAGTTCAGGTTATGGAGTTGGCTCAGGCCTGTACGTTGCGGCGGCGGGCTTTGACGCGGGCGGCCTTTCCGGCGCGTTCGCGGAGATAGTAGAGTTTTGCACGGCGTGCGCGGCCTTCTCTGATGACATCCACTTTTTCAATGCGGGGTGAGTGGAGCGGGAAGACACGTTCGATGCCTTCTCCGAAAGCGACACGGCGCACTGTAAAGGTTGCTGTGGCACTTTCTTTTCCTTTGTGGCTGATGACTACGCCTTCATAGACCTGTACGCGTTCTTTTTCGCCTTCGACAATGCGGAAGTGCACACGAACGGTATCCCCGACGTTGAATTTGGGAATGGCCTGGCTTTCTTTACATTGCTGGCTTGCGTATTCCTCGACCATGTTCACGATGAGTTCTCCTTATGGGACGGCGGTATTTCAGCGCCAATCTCGGCAAGTAATTTCAAATCTTCTTTGCTTAAATTTTGCAACAAATCAGGGCGTCTGAGCCAGGTGGCCCGGAGCGCTTCTCTGCGTCTGTATATTCTGATGGCCTCATGGTTGCCTTCGAGCAACACAGGGGGCACTTCCTTTCCTCGAAACACGGGCGGTCGGGTGTATTGGGGATATCCGAGGATACCATGATAAAACGAATCGGTATCGACAGATTCCCAGTTGCCAACGACTCCGGGAGCCATGCGACTGACGGCTTCCACAACGACCAGGGCCGCGGCCTCACCGCCACTGAGCACATAATCGCCTATGGACACTTCGTCGGTGACCAGCGTTTGGGAGATCCGTTCGTCCATGCCTTCATAGCGGGCACAGAGAAGAACCATATCTTTCCATCCGGCCATTTCCCGGACCCGTTCCTGATCGAGCCTTCTTCCTCTCGGCGAGAGAAGAACGACGTGTTCGAGTGAGTTCTGGTTGATTAAACTTTCCACAGCCTCAAAGACAGGCGGGCAGGTCATCACCATGCCGGCACCACCGCCATAAGGGGCATCGTCTACCGTTCTATGACGGTCGTGGGTGAAATCTCTTGGATTCACCAGGTTGACCTGGAGTATGCCTTTTGCAATGGCCCGGCCCAGGACACCGATTTTCAGTGCCGCTTCAAAGATTTCCGGAAAGAGTGTGAGGATGTCTATCCGCATGACACTATCCAGAGATCAGCCCGTGGGCTGATCCGTTCCTTGGGCATCATCCATGACTATAAAAGGTTCCGGATCGCCAACCACAATTGTTTTTTCTTCGAGATCTATTGTTCTGATGACTTCGGGGATAAAGGGCAATGCCGCTGTCCGTCCATCTTCCCTGCTCATGCGGATGACACCGCCGGCCGGGGTGGGGATGGTTTCGAAAACGACTCCCACTATCCGTCCCTGTTCATCTTGAACTTTCATGCCTTTGAGTTCCGTGATCTCAGGCTGCTCGCTTGTTTCACGGACAAGTGTTTTCTCGTCCAGTGCGATTTCGGCCCGTTGGAAGCTTTGGATATCATCGCGGCAGACACCGGGTGTAAGGGTGATTTTTGCGGAGAGATCCTGGCGCTGGACCGCTTCCACACGCACCTTACGGGGCGCAGCCTCTTTTGTGATAATCCAGAGCCGTTCACAGTCATCCAGGCTTCGGATAAATTCAGGTTTCAACTGTACACGCAGCATGCGCTTTGCCGCATCCACACCGAGGATCTGTCCTGCGACGGCGGGCTCAGACATTATTGCTGCGCTTCGGTCTGGTTGGTGATTTCCAGACCAAGATTTTTTTCGGTTTTTGTTCCCGCTGCATAGAGCAGTGTGCGGATGGCTTTGACCGTACGACCGTTTCTTCCGATGATACGGCCCATATCCGCTTCGTGCACTGTAAGCTGCACAGTTTCACCGCTGTCGCCTTCAATAAGACGGACACTTACAGAATCGGGATGGGCCACCAGTTTTTTGGCTACGAATTCGACCAGATCTTTGGCTGACATCATGCCTCTTCCGCCGGAGTCTCTTCGGCTGCGGTCTCTGTCGTTTCTTCCGGAGTATCGGCGACTTCTTCAGGGGCCGCTTCCGCTGTTTCTTCTGCAGCGCCGGTGGCTTCTTCAGAGGCTGCTTCCACTGCTTCGGCTTCTTTTTTCGCCGGAGCCGGTTTGTCCGCTTTGGGCGGCGGGGGTGCATTATACCCCTTGTCCACTACGGCTTCGCCCTTGCGTGTTGCCACGGCGTCTTCGGGACGTGTTCCGTCGTGGAAATGCTTGAGCACACCGAGCTTGCTCATAACCGAGCGGGCCGTATCGGACATCTGGGCACCATGTCCCAGCCAGTCCAATGCGCGATGGACGTTAATTTCGCTGACCGGTTCGGGTCTGGCCGTGGGATGGTAATATCCCAGAATATCCAGTTCCCGTCCGCGTGTGCGGTTGCGTGAATCCTGGACTACAATACGGTAGTAGGGCTGTCCCTTGGAACCGCCGCGTTTCATACGAATCACTGTCGCCATGATGATCCTCTCCGCAGCCTGGCTTGGGCTGCGCATTCTTTTTGACACAGGTCTGAAAGTTAACCAAAAAACTATATATATACAGTATCCTGCTGTTGAGGCAGGCTTATTCTCTGAGTGAAGCGGGTTTCGTCAGAAGCCGGGCATGGGCGGCATGGGACCGCCGGGCATCCGGCCTCTTCTTTTGCCTTTGCCGCCTTTCATGGCCTGCTTCATCATTGTCTTCATCTTTTGAAATTCTTTCAGCAGGGCATTGACTTCCTGAACAGAAAGCCCGCATCCTTCAGCGATGCGCCGGCGTCTGCTTCCATTGATGATATTGGGGCTGCGCCGTTCTTTGAGTGTCATGGACAGAATAATGGCTTCTGTATGCTTCATCTCATCTTCGGCAAAATCCATACCCTGGGGCATCATCTTGCTTATACCGGGTATCTTCTGGAGCAGATCGCCCATGCTGCCCATTTTTTTGAGCTGGTTCATGTGACTCAGAAAGTCTTCCAGGTCCCAGTCGCCCTTGCGTATCTTCTTCTGGAGATTGAGGGCCTGTTCCTGATCAACGACTTCCTGTGCCTTTTCCACCAGAGAGACGATATCGCCCATGCCCAGAATCTGATCGGCCATACGCTGGGGATGGAAGGGCTCCAGAGCTTCCAGTTTTTCACCGGTACCGACAAACTTGATGGGGCATCCTGTCACATCGATGAGGCTGATGGCTGCACCGCCGCGGGCATCACCATCCATCTGTGTCAGGATCACGCCTGTCAGGGGCAGGGCCTCATGAAACTGGCGTGCGGAATTCACCGCATCCTGTCCGGTCATGGCATTTGCCACAAAAAGAATTTCGTGTGGATTCAACTGTTCGGAGATCTGACGCGCTTCAAGCATCATCTCTTCGTCAACATGAAGGCGGCCGGCCGTGTCGAGGATGATGGTGTCACATCCGCGCATGCTGGCTTCGCCCCGGGCCATGAGACATGTTTCCACGGGATCGGCATGCTCACCCAGGCTGAACATTTCGGCCTGGGCCTGTTTGGCCACGATTTCAAGTTGTTTTATGGCTGCGGGCCGATATACGTCCGCACCGACAAGCAGGGTTTTATGCCCTGATTTTTTCAGATGAACAGCCAGCTTGCCCGCACTGGTCGTTTTACCTTGTCCCTGAAGGCCGCAAAGCATGATAATGGTCGGCCCTTTGGATGCCCGGGTAAGAGGCTCATTCTTTTCGCCCATGGTCCGAACCAGCGTATCATGGACAATTTTAACAATCTGCTGGCCGGGATGGACGCTTGCAAGCACTTCCTGGCCCAGCGCTGCTTCCTGCACTTCGGCTATAAACTTTTTGACAACCTGATAGTTGACGTCTGCTTCGAGCAATGCCGTGCGGATCTGCTGCAAGGCATCACGCATATTGGCTTCTGTCAAGCGTCCCTGGCCTCGTATCGTTTTGAATACGGAGTCAAGACGTTTTGCCAGATTCTCAAACATGTTTATGGGTACCTTTGGATCTGCTGATATTGAGCTGAGATCCTCTGTCCTCCTGAAAAATGCACACCAGCCGCCCAGTAGAATCCGGGGGATGGTTCTGCGGAGTACGCTCCAGATGCAGGGTGTGGCCGTCGCTTTTTAAAGACACAACTCCACACAAGATGTTATTGTAGCAAATGGCGGATTCCAATAGCAAATTCAGGGAGGGACACAGATATGTTTTGGGCCTCATCAGTACATCAGGTGATCAGCCGTCTCAGAGGCTTTAGAGCATTTTAATTTTATATGCCTACGATGATATACTGTGGGTATGAAACCAACATCAACAGATCTTCGCAAGCGTGTCGTGGCCGCACGCTATGTAGACGGCCAATCCATGGGACAAATCGCC
>JAAYJV010000100.1 GCA_012522755.1 Candidatus Hydrogenedens sp. | reverse complement strand
CGCCCCTCGCCCCTCGCCCCTCGCCCCTCGCCCCTCGCCCCTATCCCCAGTCAGTCAAGAAGCGGATTGCTTTCATAGAGACCGGAATCACGCATGAGGACATGGGCCAGTTTCTCCGTGGAAATGGGTTTGCTCAATACGGCAAAAAATCCCTCCTTCAGAGCTTCCATCTCTTTCAGATCACATTTGTGGCCCGTGAGCAGTACCGCAGGCAGATCGGGTCGCAGAGCATGGATACGATTTGCCAGGTCCACACCGTTCATCTGGGGCATCACGTAATCCAGGACAGCAATATCAATCTCTTCGGGATGCTCTTCCACATAGCGCAGCGCTTCAATGCAGTCAGAAAAGGCTTTCACTTCAAAACCAAATTTCTGCAAACCCAGAACAAGCAAATCCACCATATCTTCGAGATCATCCACGATAAGCACTTTTGCGCCTTGACCCTCCGGTATGTCCTCTTCTGTCAAAAACACTTCCCGGCTGTGCCCCTGGATTTCGGGCCAGAAAATTTCGAACCTGGTGCCTTCTCCCTGGATACTCGACACTTTGATACCACCGCCCACACGACTGACACTGCCATGAACGGTTGACAGGCCGAGACCACTGCCCTGACCCATTTCCTTGGTGCTGTAGAAAGGCTCAAAGACACGTTCCACCTGAGAAGCCTCTATTCCTTTGCCCGTATCGCTCACAGTCAGGCACAGATAATTTCCCGGCTCCAAATTGCCGGTAAAGGTCGGAGTGTCCTCTTCCAGAGTTGCCCGGTTCAGCGTCACTTCAATGATCCCGCCTTCCGGTTGAAGAGCATGGTTGGCATTGTTCAGCAGATTGACAATGATTTGCTGCAATTCATTGGCTTCAATGAGCGCCCAGGCATCCAGGGCTTCAATGCCTTCACGAATGGTCACATTACTGGGCAAATAGGCACGCATGACCTTGAGCTGTTCCTGCACCAGAGGCGCCAAGATATTTTCTTCCGCTTCATCAGCGTTCTTCTTTGCAAAACTCAGAATCTGTTTGATCAGTTTGGAGGAGTTGTTGGCCGTGCGCATGACAATGTCAATGCTCTCTCTGGCCGGATCGTCAAAGGCCAGAGAATCCAGAGCCAGCTCGCTTCGGCCCAGAATGATGGTCAGGGCATTGTTCAGATTGTGGGCGATGCCTCCAGCCAGAAGGCCCAGATCCTCCATCTTCTGTATATGCAACAGCTGCCGTTCCAATTCCCGTTCCCGGGTCACATCGCGCTTCACACCCACATAATGGGTGATAGTGCCTTGTTCATCCAGGATGGGAGAAATAGTCGCCTTTTCCTCAAAAAAGGTCCCGTCTTTGCGTCTGTTGCAAAAAGTCCCGCGCCAGATCTTTCCCTGACGCAACACCTTCCAAAGGCCCGCATGAAGCTCTTTGCTGCATGCCTCTTTATTCAAAAAGGAAGGATTGCGGTTTCTGGCCTCCGATGCCGTATATCCGGTCAAGGTTTCAAAAGCGGGATTCACATATTCTATCTCGCCCTCAGCGTTGGTAATCATGATACTTTCCGCTGCATTGGAAATGGCCGCTTCCAAAAGACGCAATTCTTCTTCAGAACGTATTTTTTCAGTAATATCCAACGCAAGAACTCCCAGATGGCTGATCGTACCGTCAGCCCTGCGAACAGGGTACATGGTGGATTCATAAATCCGGTTTTCATGAACTCCTGAAAAAATGGATGATTCGCCTGTGGCCATCACCTCTTCAGTACAGATCCGGCCCGCTTCGAAAAGCGCTGCAGGCATTACAGTCCTCAAATGCTTTTGTTCCAGAGTCTCTTCACCCGCTCCGAAGAGATCGAAAAAACATTTGTTGTAATCCAGAATGATCCCCTCCTGATTGAGAAAAAAAATGGGAGAAGAAATGGAATCCAGCAAAACACTCAGACGGGCTTCACTGCTGCGGGATTCCTCTTCCAGACGATGGCATTGCCGAACCTGATAATCAAGAATTATATTCTGATTTTCAAGAATCCTGTTCGATGAATCCGCATACACCAAAGCACGAACCAGGCCGATCAGCAAAGACAAACAGCTCGCAACAAGAAGAAGACCGGATATGTACAGATCAAGATCCCAGAGCATCCCGAAAACCGATTGGATGAATAGCCACCGGTAGGACTGCAAGATATCAAAAGAGCGGTAAGCAAGATAAAAAGCAGAGGCGACATAAAGCCAATTGCGCGATCTGGGACTTACACGCAAGGAACGGGCCAGTTTCAAAGCGCCCGCAACAATGAGCAGCGCACCGCAGAAGCCCACGCAACTGTTCAGAACAAATAACCAATGGGGGGCAATGATATCGAAGACACGTTGCGACAGAAGACTCTCACTCCTGTGGAAAGAGCGGATCAGGAGAGTTGAAACAGACATCATCAATTCCAGACACATACCCAGACCAAGCATGAGCCCGGCTGCACTGGTCAAATAAGTACGTAATCTGGATTGGGTCGGAATCGCTGCTGTCTTCCAGAATTTCATACCATCCCTCCTTTGCGGAAAGTAATGTTAAATGATGGACAATTCCTGATTCGCATTGTAATTGCGTTGAAATTCAACCCGTTCCTTTTTTCTCACACGTCTGAATCCTGCTTTACTGTTATTATACCATAGATACGCAGAGACTATAACATATTTCTTATAGTTTTACGCTGTCCAGAATTCTGCGCATGAAGATCTACTGTGAATAGTGGGAGAAATCGAACTAGTCAAGCGAAGTCAGAAGAGAACACATGCCCGTGACGATTTTTTCTTCCAAACCGGGAGCCCAGCAACTGGGCAGACCGAAGATCATCTGGGCCTGGCAGCCTTCGTATCCTCCTTCGGCCAGAATACGCTCCGAAGGGATATAAGATACGTAGTCGTTTGCATAGCCCATGACAAAACTGTCCTGTCCGAGCACTTCTTTGATAGCCAGCGCATATTCCACCACGGGCTCTCCGGCAAGCATGGCAAAGGGGAGGTCGCCGATAATCCATCCCTGCAGCGGATAAACATAGCTCTCCGGAAAAGAGCCTTCCGCTTCAAGCTGATCCAGCAACTGCTGGCTGCACTGTTGCACATAGCCGCTTGAAGTGGCCACCTGCTCCTCCAGACTCTCTTTATCAGGAGGCGGCAACATGGCCAGAACAGTCTCATCATATCCCATTTTGAGCACAGGTGCCAGAGCCTTCATGTCACCATCCAAGCGGGCCGCCACAGCCGAAGCCAGGGTCTCGCCATATTGACGGACCAGCGGCTGTTGTCTGCGGGGCAGCGGATTCATATCAGCACCGCATCCCGCAAAGAAAAGCGCTGTTGCATCGGGATAGCGTTCTTCCAGAGCAGCCTGGGCAAAGCCGGGGTAATCACCGGACCAGAGATACCCATCCAGAACCGTGGCATGACAGGCATACCCGAAAAGGACGGCATACAACTTTCCCGACTGATCCGTCACTTTGAGAACAGGTACCGCATGATCCTGCGGCCCTTCCAGTGCCATAGTGGCTGTGAGTGCCGACTCCTGATTATTTCGTCGGTTCACGGCAAAACGGGCAACACCATTGCCACTGTACAGCGATACGGCCCGGAGATTATCAAAGGCGACTTCCGCGGCGGCCACAATCTTTTCCAGAAATACTGCGGCATACTTCTCAATCTTTCTCGCTTCGCTGTCATCATAGGGATAGATGCAGCGTAAGGAATTATCGGCTACAGGGCCGCTGTGAGTATGAGAGGCACTGAATACAACCTGATGCCGTTCCAGTCCCAGTTTCTCTTTCACGGATGCGAAAATCCTGTCTGTGATTTCTTTGGAGGCGCCTACCAGGTCCACCGTGAGAATCAGGCCCTGATTGCCATCCCCGTCCTGCAGTGCCAGCGCTTTGGCCTTCAGAGGAAGCAGCAGACCTTCCGCACCATGATTGCGGGAAGCATATCCGGCCATCCACATGGACTCTTCCGGGGTGATGTCAACACTGGCCACACCGGCAAACCACCCCTCCTGTTCCTGACCCTGACCGATGCCAGCCATACCGAGGAGCATCAGAAGAAATACACAAGAAAAAAGAGCGATATTGACGGGCTGTCTCATGGCAAATCCTTTCCGGATTTTATTTTGCATTTAAACAGGAATCTTTATTATTACCTCTGGGCCGGATAGAGTCAAGTTGACTTAATGTACCGGCGGATAAAGAGAGCGATAGGCCGCATAATTGGCCAGAACCTTATGCACATAATCCCGTGTCTCTGTAAAGGGAATGGCTTCCATGAAGGCTTCGGATCCCAGATTGGGAAAGCGGGCACGCCATTTGTCGCAGTTGCCCGGGCCCGCATTGTAAGAAGCCAGGGCATGGATCACATTGCCATCAGAACGCTTCAGCATGCGCTGCAGATATACGGCACCCAGTTGCAGTGAATTTCCCGGCCGCTCCAGATTGGAGGCGTGAGAGGGAAGAATCCGGCTGTCCACTTTCGCCAGCCAGTCCGCTGTACCGGGCATGAGCTGCATGACCCCTGTGGCCCCGGCATGGGAAGCGATGGTCGCGCAAAAGACACTTTCCTGTCGGGCAACAGCCAGAAGCAGATAAGGATCCAGATCCAGAGGACGGGCCACGGCTTTGACCTGATCCCAGTAGGCACGGGGATACTCAAGCTTCCGTCGGATCTCTTCCGTGAGGCTTGCATCCTCTTTCAACTCCGGAGTATTCATGAATTGCGAAAGGGTACGCATGAAGCCCCCATCGGCAATGACGGGAAACCAGAGCTTTTTCAGTGATGGCGGACTCGTTAAAATCAGGTCCAGCGCTTCCCAATCCCCTTCTTCCAGACCGTGGTTACCGAAGAAGGCAATGCGTCTGTATGGAGCTTTGGAAGAAATGAGCGGAAGCAGCACAGGCGCCTGCCCTTCCTTCTCAGTGACTGGGGGTGCAAGCAGAAAAGACTGACCCGCCGGGGCATGAATGCGTGTTCCGCCCCGGCCTTCTTCCGGACTCCGTTCCGCAAGCAGTTGCCGGGCACGATAGGCATGGAAATAGCCGATGCCCACGGAAGCAGCCCGACGCAACCAGTCTTCCTCTGCTTTTCTGTTGCCTGCAGCCCGGGCCATCTGAGCACAGCGGTAATAGCCTTCCGCCGTGAAAGGCGTATCGGGATGCTCCTCGCCCAGCAACTCGTAAAGAGCCTGCGCCTCCTGATTTTTTCCGGACGCTTTGGCACGGTTCGCCAGATTGTAGCGCGAACGGGGCGCACGGACATGATCGGGGCACTGGCTCGCCAGTCCGCGATACATGCGATCAGCTCCGGCCAGGTCCCCGGCTCTTTCATAACGCTCCGACATCCACCAGTAACCATCGCCACTGTCCCGGCCTTCCGGAAAATAGCGGGCGAAAAGAAGGCACAGATATTCAGCCAGAGCAGCCCGGCCCGCAATGGCCTGTTCACGCAGGGAGAGCATCATCCAGACACGTCCCTCAAAAGAGCCCGCCAGAGACCGGACCAGTCTTTCCAGCTCTCCCCTCTTCTCCTCCGTCAGCACTTCTGTATGACGGCTGAGAAGATCCAGTTGGTTCAGCGTGGCGACATGCTCCAGCACATCGGTACTCAGTGCTTTTTCAAGATCAAAGCGTTTGCGTCCATCCGTCACATTGCCCGAACGGATGAGCCCGAAGATTCCCCGGAGCCGATCCTCTGTTTCAAAAGACTCCAGAAGATATTCAGTGGCCTTTTTACGCTGGGCTATGAGGATGGTTGTTTCCACCACATGCCGGCAATAGGCATAGGCCTCTGTGCGATGGGCGGGCAAAGCCAGACAATTATCCACATGCAGCCAGGCCGCCGTATTCATGAACCAGGGATGGACAGGCAGCCCTTGAAAGGCTTTGTCACCGGCCTCATAGGCCTCCTGACGTCTTCCCGCGCGGCTGTGGGCATCAGCCAAGCGTGTCCGGGTGAGCCGTATCCAGGGCCCTTCGGGGAAATGCCTGAGAACCTCATTGAAATATGTCAGACCTTTATCAGTCTGACCTCTAAGGGTATGGAGCCATCCCAGCCTGGACCAGGCATAGGGCCTCAGTTCTTCAGAAGCACTTGCGCATTCCTCAAAGAGCTTGCCCGCATCGGCAAAACGTCCCGCTTTCTGCGCCGAATCGGCCTCAAGAAAAAGCTGTTCCGCCGGAGCCAAGGCACCGACCGCAAGAAACCACAAGGCAATACCCGAAAACAACATAGGCAAATTCTCCATGGACTGGACTGGCTGGAATTTCGCTCAGGACAGAGAACATCATACCGCAACGACTGTCTGTTTCAGAACAAAGCTTTCCAGAAGCCTTTTATTCCGGATCCATACCGAAGGCGTTTTCAATATGGGTCAGCTGCGGCTTCTCCCCCGGTGCCATGAGAATGCCGATAACATCGAAGCGGTAATAGACATCCTCCTCACCAAAGCGCGCCAGATAACGGCGGGCCGCTTCTCTCAGGTGCTGCTGTTTGGCATGTTGAACCGTGTTTTCCGGAGCCGTGTGGCTGTCATCGCTCCGGGAACGCACCTCGGCAAAAACAACGGTATCGGCTTTTTGCGCCACAATATCCATTTCAAAACGATCCAGCCGGATATTGCGATGCAGAATGCGGTAGCCTTGCTTTTTAAGGTGTCGCGCCGCCAGATCTTCGGCAAGCATCCACTCTTTCCCTCTACCCTTAAAGAAGCGAAGCATCTGTTTCCTGCTCCGAAAGTTCGGGGATCTGGCCGTCATAGGCGAAGAGACGTATCTCGCCAAAAGGGGCATGCTGTCGCACACGCAGCCGGTGCATGCGACAGAGCTCAAGAATAGCCAGAAGAAAACACACCTGCTCCAGCGGATTGCCGCATTCCTCACGCAGATCGGACCAGGACACACTCTCCCGCTCTTCCAGAAGGCTTTCCAGACGGCTGATCTTCTCGTCCACGGAAGCCTCTTCCAGCGTCACCGTATGCAGACTTTCGCCCAGGAGAAAGCGCAGCATGCCCCGCAGAGAACTCATCAGATCATAAAGACTGACATCAAAGAACTCTTCTTCGCTGTCATCACGAATATATAGAGGTTTCACACGCCGTCCGAAACAATCGCTCTGGCCTTCTTCCAGATCACCCAACAGCTGCGCCAGATCACGGAACTTCCGATATTCCAGAAGCTTGATCACCAGATCCAGCCGGGGATCTTCCTCCTCGATCTCTTCCTCGTCGTCCTGCTCCATTTCCGCAGGAAGAATCATCCGCGATTTGATCTGGATCAACGTTGCCGCCAACACCAGAAAATCACCGGCAATATCAAGCTGCTCTATCCGAAGCATGTCCAGAAAACCCAGATACTGCTCCGTCACCTGCAGAATGGGAATGTCAAAGATGTCGATCTCCTGCTCCTTGATCAGGTAAAGAAGCACCTCAAAAGGCCCTTCAAACTGATCCAGCTGCAGACGCATGGCATCAAGACTGAAGGCCGTATTGCTTTCCTCATCGGAAAGTTCTATGTTTTTTTCAAGATCAACCGTTGAATCAGACATGATCTCTCATTCATCATTGAGCACTGTAAAATGAAAAGGGAACAAAAACACCGCTCCACCGCTTCATCATAATACTGGTTTATGGTGACAAAACACAACCGGAGCGAGGGACGTGGGGCG
>JAAYJV010000099.1 GCA_012522755.1 Candidatus Hydrogenedens sp. | reverse complement strand
TGTAAACTCTGAGTCTTTGTTCTCCCGTCAAATGCATACATAAGTCATGGTCTTTTCCCGGGTCTCCTGCCAATGTGGAAATTGGCGTTCCCAGGCTGCGCGACCCAAGATCTTTAATTCATCAGTGTTAATCAGTGTTCATCTGTGGTTCCAAGGGACGTCGTGTCAGTGTCATCTTTTCGGTCAAGATGTATTTTTTCCGTGTGTGACCTGATTGACCTGGTTCAATTAGAAAAAAACATTTGGTTGCGGCTGTGCTGCGCTGTGCACTTCGTGACTTTGTGGTGAAAAACTACCCCCTCGCCCTTCATTCCTCGCCCCTGACTTGAATCCGTTCTTCGCCCGTTATACTATTAAGACATGCAATCTGCAGTCATCCCTTGAATAACTTTATAAGGATTTTTTCATGAATACACTTACAGGCAAAAAAGCCATTGTTACCGGTGGTGCCCAGGGTCTCGGCACTGCCATATCCGAGCGTCTTGCCCTGGAAGGCTGTGATGTGGAGCTTTGGGATATCAACGAAGAAGTGGCTGCTGCATCCGCTGAAGCCATAGCCGAAAAAACGGGCCGTCAGGTGCGCTATGCTCTGGTGGATGTGACCGATGCGGAAGCTGTTCACGGGGCCGTGGATAATGCCGTGGCCTGGATGGGTCGTCTGGATATCATGGTGTGCAATGCCGGTATCCTCATTTCCGGTGCCTCCATAGAGATGGACGCCGCAGCCTGGCGAAAAGTGATTGATGTGGACCTTACCGGCTATTTTCTGTGCGCACGGGAAGCGGCCAGGGTCATGGTTCCCGCCCGTTCCGGAAGCATCATTCAGATCAATTCCAAGTCGGGGAAAAAAGGCAGTTTCAAAAATGCGGCCTATGCCGCTGCGAAATTCGGAGGGATCGGACTGACCCAGAGTCTGGCGCTGGAATTTGCCGAAGCGGGTGTGCGGGTCAATGCCATTCTGCCGGGCAACCTTCTGAATTCGCCCTTGTGGGTCAACAGCCTTTTCAAACAATATGCGCGCAACCAGGGCATCAGCGAAGAGGAAGTCCGTCAGAAATACATTGACCAGGTGCCCATGAAACGGCCCTGCGAATATGAAGACGTGTGCAATGTCGTGGTCTTCTTCGCCGGCGAAGGTTCCGGCTATATGACCGGTCAGGCCATCAATGTTACCGGTGGCCAGGAGATGCGCTGAACCGGGTTCACCCGCCGAGGATGGACAGAAGACGCTCACCCCAGACAGGAGTGCCGTAAAAGGCCAGAAGCAGCGTAAGCTTGAGGATGAAATTCATGGGTACCTGCAGAATTCTGAGGTAAAAGACCAGAAAAAAGAGGATGAAAATGCTGTAGGGGCCAATCTGCTGAAACTTTTTCTTCATTTCATAGGGCAGAAAATATTCCAGCACATGATGGCCGTCCAGCGGGGGGATGGGAATGAGATTGAAGATCATGAGAATCGAATTGATCATGACCAGAAAGAAGAAGGTGCGCATGAAAAGATTGACTGTGTCCGATTCGGGGAGAAGGGCCAGAGCGCGCAGTACGGCAACAGCAACAAAAATGATCAACAGGTTGGAACAGGGGCCGGCCAGTGCGATAAAGACTGGCCCTTTTTTTCTGTCCGTGAGGTTGCGCGGGTTGTAAGGAACAGGTTTTGCCCAGCCGAACATGAAACGCCAGCCCGTGATCATGGCGAAAAGTGGCAGAATAACAGTGCCCATGATATCGGCATGCTTCACGGGATTGAGCGTCATGCGTCCCATGAGTTTGGCCGTGGGATCGCCCCAATAATTAGCCATGGCCGCATGGGCGCCCTCATGAACGCTCAACGAAAAGAGCAAGCATAAATATTGTAAAAGAATGATACTGATCTGATCTGACAAGGTTAGGCCCTTTGAATAGCGGCTTCCTCCTGCTGAAGAAGCACACAACCAATACCTGTGCCCCAAAGGCGGTTGCACTATTCTACTCTACTGTTTTGATTGCGATCAAAACTTCAACAGAAGAACCTGAAATACAGATGGAGTGATGTTGACAGTAAAGCCACCAGAACGACTATATGTTGTTGTGGGATCAATATGAATGACGATGATGATGAGTGTGCCGGGGAAAGGGTTCATGTCTCCCGCACATCCGCAACCAAATAATTCTTTTCTTTTTCCAACCACGAAGTCACGAAGGACAGGGCGGTCCACTAAGAAAATGAGAGGAAGAGACTGATGTGTCTCCCTGAAGTCTCTTTTGTATCCCAAGACATGTCGCCGCCTCTCCCACATCCGACCGATCCGACCGATCCGACCGATCCGACCGACTCCCCGGAGACGCCTGAGCCCTTCAAGTCTCTTATTTGTCCCAAGACATACCCACGCCGTTATACCGGTTTTCAGCCTTTTTGTTCCCTCAAGAGACAGAATTACGTGTTGTGCATTCTGTGGGAAGTGCTTCGGCCTTGAGTACTTTCTGCCGGAAAGCCTTCTCATTAATGGATTCGTTTCAGAAAATAGAGATATCATGCGGCAATCAGCTTTATAACTTCTCCGGGTCATAACACGCTGTCTGCCAATGTGGAAATTGGCGTTCCCAGGCTGTGCGACCCAAGGTCTTTAATTTATCAGTGATAAGCAGTGTTCATCTGTGGTTCCAAGGGACGTCGTGTCAGTGTCATCTCTTGGGCAAAGATGTATTTGTCCGTGTGCGACCTGTGTTCCGTGGTTCAATGAGATAAAGATGGTTGCGGCGGTGCTTCTCTATGATCCCATTGTGTTCCATTGTGCCCAATGTGGTTAAAATAAAAAGAACATTTGGTAGCGGCTGTATTGCGCTGTACCCCTGCAGTGAAAAACACTTGTTCAGAATAGTCAGATCAGTCCGGCCAGTAGAATCGCATATAATAAGCTCTTATTCTGAGCATGCAGAATTTTTTTCCAGAGGTTACTTGCGATTGCCCGTCGGATATGCTACAATACGCTAAGAAAGCCTGAAGTAAATCCGGGCGGAAGTATATGCGCTCACTGACTGCTCATAAGATTGATTTTCAGGAACAAACTTTGTTTTAATGTTGTTTATGAGTATGTGTATGTTTTGTTGTTTTTGTCAAGAGTTTTGTGGAAGGGCGCTTACCTAAGAACCTTTAGCGAGTAGAAGGAGAAGCCAAGATGAAGAAACTGTTGATTGTCGCCATTGCAGTGGCAATGCTGACTGCGGGCGTGCCTGCGCATGCCGCCAAAGTTTGGGACGACATGTCCTGGTGGGGCAACACGGGTGCGACCCCTGAGCCTCATATTGAAACCGGCCGTTGCCCTGCACAGATGGCCCGTTCCGGTTACTGGTGGTGGCCGAAAGAGCCCGCCAGCAACGTGGATGACGCCGAACTGTGGGGTAACCGTGGTATTGTTTATCGCAACTGGGTGAAACCCGAAGCTCCTGTGGCACCGCCTCCGGCGCCTCCGGTCGCTGCTCCCGCTCCTCCGCAGCGCACAGCCATCATTCTGAACAACGTGCTCTTTGATTTTGACAAAGCCGTTCTGAAACCGGAAGGCAAAGCCGAAGTTGACAAGCTTGTTGCAGAAATGAAGAAATATCCCGAAGACAAGGTAGTCATCGAAGGACATACCTGCGACATCGGTAACCATGCCTACAATATGGGCCTGGGCCAGCGTCGTGCCGACGCCGTCAAGAAGTACATGGTTGACAGCGGTATTGATGTATCCCGCATTGAGACCCAGAGCTTCAGCTTTGACCGTCCGGCTGTCCCCAATGACTCCGCTGCGAACCGCAAGCTCAACCGTCGCGCTGAATTCAAAATCACGCTCGGTGGCTGATAAGGGCTGCGTAGTTTAACCGGTTTACTTCAAGCCCCGGTGTCCCTTGTGACATCGGGGCTTTTTTAAATGGAGGCACCCTTATGTCAGAAGAGTCCTGGTCCCTTCTGGAAAATCTTGAAAGTTTTCTGCAGGCCGCTGTGTTTGAAGCGGGCCTGTCCGAAAAAACTTTGGAAGCCTATGCCTCCGATTTGCAGCGCTATTGTGCGCGCATGATGGAACAGGGGATAGACCGGGCCGAGGATATTCTCTTTGAAGACCTTCTTGACCATATGGGCATGCTTCAGCATGAAGGCTTGTCCGCCCGGTCTCTGGCCAGGCATCTCAGTGCCATCCGTCGTTTTCACGCTTTCCTGGTAAGCGAATCTCTTTGCCGGAATGATGTGACCGCCATTTGTGATACGCCGCAAATGACGCGCCGTCTGCCACGCTGTCTGTCTCAGAGCGAAGTGGAAGCCTTGCTGGCCCAGCCTGATCCGACTGAAGAAATGGGACTGCGTGATCTGGCCTTGCTGGAAATGTTTTATTCCTGCGGACTTCGTATTTCCGAATTGATTTCACTGCCCCTGCAGGCTGTGAATCTGCAGGAGTCCGCTGTCCGTGTCCTTGGAAAAGGAGCGAAGACCCGGCTCATCCCTTTGGGGGGTACCGTCATGAAAAAAATTGAGGCCTGGCTTCCCGTACGGGCCGGCTGGGCAAGACGTGATGATGCCCTGTTCATCGGGAAAACAGGAAAGCGGATGGCCCGGACTACAGCCTGGTCTCTGGTGAAAGGCTATGCCCGCAGTGCCGGGATCACACAAAATGTGACGCCCCACATGCTGCGTCATTCTTTTGCGACCCATCTTCTGGACCATGGCGCAGACCTGCGCGCTGTCCAGGAAATGCTGGGCCATGCGGATATTGGAACAACGCAGATTTATACCCATGTGAGTACGGAACGGCTGGCCAGTGCCCACAAGAATTTTCATCCCCGCCCGTGAGAACAGCGGGGCGTTGCAGTGTAATGAACCTGAAAGGGGCGGTGCCTTCTGAGCAGCTTTTTTCAGACTGTCGCTTTCACTTGTGAAGACACCTGTTTATTTTCAGGTTTAAGGTGAGTATTTGTTATGTCCCATGGCGAATCCATCCTCAAACGAATGACCCGGGAAACGGCCGAAGCCCTGCGCACTCATATCCGTGATGCCGGCGGACGCGAGGTGTTTTTTGCCGGAACTCTGGATGCCATGGGGATGGTGGTGGAAGTACGTGTCCTGGCACGGGGGCATGCCGAGGCTGTGCCCGCTCTTTTCACCCAGCTCATGTTGCGCGATGTGGTTATCCATAATCATCCTTCCGGCGATCTCAGCCCGAGCGATGCCGATCTGGAACTGGCCTCCATTTACAGCACCCACGGACACGGTGTATATATTGTCGACAACGAAGCGACGCGCCTCTATGCTGTCATAGAACCTTTTCTGCCCCGGGCAACGGTCAAGCTTACGGAGCGCGAAGTGGCGAAGGCCTTTGCCGAGGGGAGTCCTCTTGCCCAGGGGTTGGAAGATTACGAGCCCCGGCCCCAACAGATCGCCATGGCGACAGCTATTGCGAAGGCCTTCAACGATAACGGCATAGCCATTATCGAAGCGCCTACGGGTGTGGGCAAAACCATGTCCTATCTCCTGCCGGCCATTTACTGGGCATTGCGCAACAAAGAACGCATCGTTATTTCCACGCGTACCATCAACCTGCAGGAACAGATCATGTATCACGATCTTCCTCTCCTGCAGCGCTGTCTCAAAGAAAACTTTCACGCCTGTCTGGTGAAAGGACGGGGCAATTATATCTGCCTTCACAAACTGGACCGGGCCTTTTCTGAAATTTCACTCTTCGAAGATCAGGACAAAAGCGATCAGCTCCGCGCCATTTCAGACTGGGCCGAAACAACGAAAGACGGAACGACGAGCGAGCTTCCCTTTGTGCCGGCCTATGCCGTCTGGGAGCGGGTCAACTGCGAATCGGACGTTTGTCTGGGTTCAACCTGCCACTATTTCCGCAACTGTTTTTTCATGAACGCCCGCAAAGAGATGGCCCGCGCCGATCTGCTCGTTGCCAATCATCACATGCTCTTTGCCGATGTTGCCGTGAAAAAAGAAATGGGCGATTTCACCGCTGCAGCCGTACTTCCCCGATACAGCCGCGTGATTCTCGATGAGGCCCACAGTATTGAAGATGCCGCCACGGAATACTTCGGCCTTTCCGCCACACTGCTCAGTACCCGCAAGATCCTGAGTAAACTCCTTCGTATGGAGTTTGAACAGCAGCGGGGCCTCCTTCCTTTCCTGAAGCTCAAGCTCATGCGCAACTGTCCGCAGGTGACGACAGAAGAATATAATGAATACATTGCCCTCATCGACAAAAAAATTCAACCGGCCGTCCTTCTATGTCAGGAGGCGCTGGAAGATGCCTTTTACGCACTGCGCGAATATACGGCGGAAAAATCCGGGAAGATCGGCCGGGAAATCAAATGGCGGCTCACACCCGATATTCTGGCTGAGAGCGAATTACGCACACTCCATGAAGAAATTATCCGGCCTGCTGTGAACCAGACCCGTGTCATGATCCGGCTTGCCGAAGAACTTCAGGAAAAACTTCAGACCATCCAGCCCCTGGAAAATGGGGATGAATCGCCCGTTCAAC
Organism: Candidatus Hydrogenedens sp.; assembly: GCA_012522755.1. Lineage (GTDB taxonomy): Bacteria > Hydrogenedentota > Hydrogenedentia > Hydrogenedentales > CAITNO01 > JAAYJV01. Next base: position 26,488 of record JAAYJV010000099.1, on the reverse strand, counting down.
TGGAAGCTGCGGAGCTGGGCGCTTATCTCAGACGTTTGCAGGGTGTCGCCGATGCGCTCAATGAGTGCACCGATGAAGATCTCGCCGATAACACAGTGCGCTGGATAGAAATGGACGGCCGTGACGAAGACCGTATCCGTATCGCACGTTGTCCCCTCTCTGTAGGCAAGCCTTTGTCGGAATGGGTCTATGCGCACATGGATACCGTTGTCCTCACCTCGGCCACTCTGGCGGTACAACAGCGCTTTGATTATTTCATGAACCGTGTGGGGCTGGATCTCGTACCGAAAGGGAGGGTTCAGACACAGCTTCTGGACACGCCTTTCGATTACAGCCGCCAGAGTCTCTTTTGTGTGCCCATTGACGGGGTCGATCCCAAAGCCTCCGAATTTCTTGATGATACAGTCAATCAGATCCGGAAAATTCTGGAAGTCACCCGAGGTCACGCTTTTGTGCTCTTCACCTCTTTTTATGCCCTGGACTACAGCTTCCGTCAGCTGGAAGAGGAATTGAATCTGCGGGGGATCAAAGTGCTCTGTCAGGGCAAGGCAAACCGTTCCCGCCTTTTGGAAGAATTCCGGCGAGACCCTTCCAGTGTACTTTTCGGCACGGACAGTTTCTGGGAAGGGGTGGATGTGGCTGGTGAGGCACTTCAATGTGTGATAGTCACCAAGCTGCCTTTCCGCGTCCCTTCCGAACCCGTGTTGCAGGCCCGTGCAGAGGCCATAGAACAGGATGGCGGAAATTCCTTCATGCAATATTCCGTGCCCCAGGCGGTTATCAGGCTTCGTCAGGGTTTCGGAAGGCTCATCCGCCGCCGCAGTGACTGGGGTGCCGTCATCGTTCTTGATAACAGGATCGTGAAAAAATATTATGGTCGTGTATTTCTGAAATCACTGCCTGATGTGCCCTTGATTCAAGATGAAGGCGAGACGATCTGGGAGGAACTCCGTAAATTTTATGAGAAAAGGCGTAACTCCTCCGGAAAGTAAAGGGGAGAAGGGCGGACTTCAGTTGTCGACTGACTCAGTGAACAAAACCGCGTTTTGACTGGGTGATGAAGTCCAGGAGTTTTTTCCGTTCATCGCAATCGTCAATGGTCTGTTCAATTTCACGGACAGCCTGGCTCGTATTGAGTCCGGAACGATAAAGCAGTTTGAACATGCGTCGGATCCGGGAGAGCGCTTCTTTGGGAATACCCGCACGGCTCAGACCCACCACATTGGGGCCATAACAGCGGGCGGGATGTCCTTCGGTGATCATGAAAGGCAGGGCGTCCATATTGATCCGGGCCATACCTCCTATAAAAGCCATGGTGCCGATGCGGCAGAATTGGTGGATACCCACCAGGCCACCTAGAATTGCGCCATCATGAATTTCCACATGTCCCGCCAGCGCACTGTTGTTCGCCATGATCACATGATTGCCCACAGTACAGTCATGCGCCACATGCACACAGGCCATGAACAGACAGTTGTTTCCGATGAAAGTGCATTTTTCTTCATCATCATCCGGATAGACAGTGCTCGAACTCACCGTCACTGTTTCACGGAAGATGTTCCCATCACCGACGATGGTTTTTCCCGTGGCTTCAGGAAGATGTTTCAGATCCTGAGGGGCGATTCCGATCTGGGCACCGCTGAAGGTACGGTTGTTTTTCCCCAGAACCGTGCCCTTGCCGATCACACAATGAGGGCCGATAATAGAGCCCGATCCTATGACCACCTCTTCTTCGATTATCGTGAAAGCTTGTACCTCAACATCATCAGCCAAGGCTGCGCTGGGATGTACAATCGCTGTTTCATGTATTTTGGGCATGCCGCACTTTCGAAAAACGGGACGGAATTCACCGTCCCGGCTGTATGACTACCAAATGCGTTTACAGGCTGACAGCTGTAATACCAGGCTGTATACGCCAAAATTGGGAAAAAAGACCCGCTCACCTCCCAATTAATACCATAAATGGGCCTCCTAAACCAAACCTGATCCTTTGTTTTTCAGTTATTTTCCGGATCGGACAGTACTTTATTGTCTCATTTTCTGTATTAAAGTCATTCAAGATTTATTTATGTTCAAGCAGGTTCCGTTATTCGCTTTGCAAGTCTTTTGATTTTCATAACTTCATCATGTGTGCATATGAAATTCCCGACGGTTTTTCCGGGAGAATATACATCGGGTGTAAAGAAGCGGAACAAGCGGAAAGGTAAAAAAGGACCTTCCACCAGGCCTGATACTATTGCCCTGCTTCCTGAATAACTCTCCACATTTCAAGGCGGTCATTGGATCAATCAGCGGGTGACAAAAAGATTCTCCGCACCGGACTTCAATGTATAGGCTTTGAATCCGGGTTCCGGTGTTCTTTCGGCTGAAGGCTGCGAACAGGGTATTTCTTCCGGTAATATCAGGGTCGCGTCACAGCCTTCCGGTACTGTCAGACGGACATCATAGAGATCACCATTCTTTTTCGCCTGGAACGCAAAGGCTCCTTTCACGGTGTGAATGACTGTGTCCAGAGCACCCAGTGTGGACAGCTGAGGCCTGATATCACAACTGGCAAATCCGGCTTCCGTGGGGCGCAGTCCGACAATATCCATATGCAGAATATACAGAGGACAGACGGGACAATGGCTCCATTCAGAAGTTGAGTCGGGTCTGGCGGTCCAGTTTTCCTGAAGGGTATTGTTATGGATCACGGAACCCATGGTCGCCCAGCGACTGCGGAAGTCGTCCAGTACCACATCCATCCGGGACATATGCGCCAGTGCCCAGTAGCGCCAGTAAGCGTTGGCCGGATAGGAGATTCCCATTTCAGGCGGACATTCAGCCAGTGCCTTTAAAGAAACTTCCCGGTCATTGTCAGGACAATAATTGTACAGAATGGCCGTTGCCAGTGATCGATCGCAAAGGCGCATTTCAGCCTCTTCCTTTTCCCAGGGAAGGTTGGCGACAAAGAGACGGCGTTCCTGATCCCAATAGCGCTCCTGAGTCGCTTTCACCAAAGCCGCCGACCGTTCTTCATACAATGATGCACGCTCTTCTTCAGAAAACGCACGGGCGAGCGGTGCCAGTGCATATTCATACATGGCGGCCCCATAGAGGTTGAAAGCACATTCTTTGTGTTTCATGTCCTGATAGGCGTCGTGGTCGATCCAGACTGTGGGAATACCCAGATTCACCACGGGCAGCAGACCTGAGTCCTGGCGCATGTTCCACAGATAATCGGCAAAGCGAAGAAGGCGCGGATAGGCTTCGGCAACACTTTGGGCATCGCCCGTTTCCAGGTAATGATGCCAGCAATCGAAGATGAAGCCTACACCGTGATCCAGAATGGGGCCCCAGGAGGCGCCCTGCATCTGCTTTTGCATCACCCGGGCGAGGCGGTCAAAGGCGGGCCAGGAATCAAGAAAATATCCATCCGGCGCATTTCCTTCACTGTAGGTTCTGATGTAACGGGCCGGCAACAGCATATTGCCGAAAGCCTGGCGGATGCAGAAAAGCTGCGGACCGCAATCGCCGCTGTATTGCTGGCGTTCCCGACCCATGCCATCAACAACAATATCCTGAGCGCTGTTGTGCAGGGTGTTCACCGTGGCGTTGAAAAGACGTTGCATGGCCGGGTCGTCGCATTGCACCACAGCCGGAGCAGGCCAATCCGTCATGCGTCGGCGGGCACCCACCTGGCTGATGATGACGGGCCGGGAAGCATTTCTGATATGAAGCTGCACCCAACGAAAGCTTTCGTAATCGAAGGGCTCAAAGTGCTGCTCTCCTTCCCGGCTGATAAAGCGTGACCAGGAAAAAAGATGCGTTTCCAGCCACGCCGGGCCGTCCTCCGCATGGGACTCCTGAATCATCAGTTCAACAACGGTTCCTTCCGCAGCGTCAATGGTAAACTGCGGCCAGCCAACGAGCTGTTCTTCAAATTCAAAGGTCAGAAAAATTCCTTCGTCTTCTTCCGTTGCAGGCACAAGAATGGTGCCGTCGCTCTGCTCTTGAACAGATCTTTCCTGTATCACCTCAAAAGAACCCGGTACACGCATGTCAAACCAGTCGTGGGGGTCGCGCAGCCATTTCATCCGCCCGGAATCAACCAGTCTTTTCGCCGCAACAATATGCTCGGCCATGAGAGGAATCTGACGTGTCCGTAAAGATCCGAATTCATCATGAACACGGTCTATAAGGTCGTTGCTCTGGTAGAAGCTGCAGGCACTGGGCTTGTCAGCGGGACAGCGCAGCACCATGGCGGGCAACCATTCATCTCCGGGGCGGTAGTCAACGGTATCCCAACCGATGGGATGAAGACGGTAATCAAACTCTTCCTGTAAAGAGCGGAGAAACCAGCGTTTATGCTGACCCGGTTTGTGGGCACGGTCGAGATGGCTGAGCCAGGAAGTATCGGAGACCAGGCTTGTTTTTTTGCCGTCTCCATCAATCAGCTCCCCATGAAAAAGCAGTCCCGGCTTGCCTCCCGGCCAGGTGCCATCGCCCAGGCCGTAATGAAGCACTTTCACTGCAATCACATTCCTGCCCGGTTGCAAAAACGCACTGATATCAAAAGGATCCGCTTCCTGATAGCGTGGATCGAAAGGAGCCGGGCCCCATTGCACCCGTTCGCCGTTCACTGTCAGTCTGTAACGACTGTCCGCTGTGATCCAGCCACGCGCTTTGACCGGCACTTCGTCTCCCACATCAATCTCCCGGCGAAAGAGAATAAAGGTGTTGGACAGCGTTCGATTGGAAGGGAACCAGATCCATTGTGCCGGACTCAGATCCAGCAGATAAGGACGCAGTGCTTCAGAGTTGTCGAAATACAGGTCCCAGTTGTCCCCATGCAAAGGCGTGGCGAGATATTCGGCCTCCACGCTTGTGGGTTCCATGGCGGTGAGTCCGATGGCAACAGTCAGGGCAGTCACAAGGCTGATCATGAGTCATTTCCTCCTTCTATGCTTGGGAAAAGTCCATTATACCCGAGGGGGAAGAGGACAGAAAAGGAGGGGCATTGAAATATTGCAGTATTGTTGCAGTGGCTGCGAAAAAATCAGCGACCATTCATACTGGCGGGTAAGGCTTCAAAGAGACTGTTGTTTTCCGGACCGAACCAGCCCACATTCCAGCGGCTGTTGGAGGCACCGTAAATATTTTCGGCCGGCGCCCATTCCCAGCGCTCGCTCGTGATATGACCGTCGCACCACAGCACATTCACACGACCGTAATGACGGAAATGGATGCTCGGCGAATTCATCCAGTCTTCCCGACCATGAGGATAATCAGAGGATACGTAAAAAGGCGGCTCCACAAAGCTGTACTCAATGAGGCCCGACTCCTGGGGCATGGCCGCATCGGCGAACATGATGGTTCGGGCCGGCTGGATGATGGCACTTTCAGGCATGCCCAGGCGTACCGCCTCCACCGGATCTTTCACCAGCGACAGCATGGAACCCACATAGGCCATGTTGTAGCCGTAGCCACCGGCACCGGCCTCAAAGGTGTTTTCCAGCGGATTATGTTCTTTGAATTCAAAGAAAACGGGACATTCTTTCACACGACCGTCAGGCAGATATTCCGTCAATGGGCCTGTATCAGGATTGAAGGGCGTCCTGGGATTCGGTGTTTCCCGGGTACCATGCCAGCGATGGCGCCCGCCGAAGTGTTCCGGTTCAGCACCGCTCAGCATGAAGTCATACATATCCGCCGCCGCAGGCACATAATGGCCGTTATGCTCCGCCGCATACATGGTGTTCGCAAGAAAAATCTGACGCAGATTGCTTACACATTGCGATGATCTCGCAGCGGATCGGGCACGGCTCAAGGCGGGCAACAGAATGGCGGACAGAATGCTGATGATGGCGATGACCACCAGCAGTTCGATGAGTGTGAAGGCTGCTGACCGGGACAGTGATCTCATGGCCTGCTCCGGGGGACTGCTCTTTTTCTGGCGGAGGAACGCACCAGCAATACGCCAATGCTCAGAAAGAGCAGGAAAGCCGGGACAAGCACTTTATTCAGAGGCATTTTGACGATATGGAAGAGATGGAAGCTCGTGCCAATCGCATCCTGTTGTTCCACATCAGCATAGAGACGCAGCAGGACAGCCGCCTGGCCTTCCTCTGCATTCTCAGCATCAACCAGAATGCTGAAACTGAGACGCTCGCCCAGAACGGCTACCTGATGACCCGGTTGGGAAGGAGCTGCGTCTGGAGTGATGCAACGACCACCTGATACCTCCAGCGTCAGGAAGCCGCCATCCTGGACAGCGTTGCCGTATTGATCCGTGATCCGGCTGCTCGTGAAATGGATGGGCCCCGGCGCCGTGGCAGTGCTATTGAGAGGTTCCAGCGTAACCTGGCCCACGGCCGGACCGGGATGCAGGGGAATGACGATACTTCCTGAAGCGGTGCCGTCGTCCAGGGCAAGAAAGACCGTCAACTGTCCGGACTGTTTCCCGGCGCGGAGGACAGCATGAATAATGCCCTCTTCGGCTTGCAACTGTATTCCGGCTTGGTTCGGATCCAGATCAGGTGTTTCCACAGTCGCCAGAGTATCGGGGAAAAAGGACAGAGTATACAGTGCATCAGGATCAGGTGCAGTGTCATCGGCCAGCAGAAAGGGCAATGATTCAATCCTTATCAGGGAAGTGCCGTCAGCCGTGACGCCTTCTGCAGGGTCCACGGTCAATGGGATAGAGACATGTCCCGGCTGCATATCGCCCGCCCCGGCACTGGAGGCGAGTATAAAGGTGCCGGGCCGGTTGCAACGGAAGCTGATCCGGTTTTCTTCCGGATTACGCATGAGTGCTTCAATACCCTCGCGGGTGAAATGTCCGTTGTCGTATCGGAATGGTTCCAGCTTGCTTTCGTCCAGCCCGGCGATCTCTCCCCCTTCATAAGCCAGGGTGAATTCGGCTGGCTGGATCTGTGCCTGAGAGAAATCACTTTCCGAGGAAGAAAAAAGGATGGCACAGCCGCTGGCGATGAAGCCTTCGGGAAGATCACCCTCCGGTATTTCCGCAACAGGGAGAATATCCACCATACAATTGAAACTGCGCTGTCCCGTGCGAAGGCCGGAGGAATAGAAGGCCAGACTGTTGCCCCCTGTATCAGTGGCCTTACCCAGAAGTGTACCCGCCGGGCTGCCCCCATATTCCAGAGGAATTTCCAGAGGCAACACAGTGCTTTCAGGGCGCAAAGGATCCGTTCCCGCAACACGCAGTTCATAATCATCGAGAATACCGTCGCCGTCCGTGTCCAGATCACGGGCCACAGCCGCAATACCGACCACTTCGGGCGTGATAAAGTTAAAGGGGCCCTGAGAAGCGTTGATGAAGGCGCTCAATCGCACAAAGTGTATTTGCGACAGATCGGCCGGATGGCCGTCCGCATCCACGGCCCAGGCGATATCGATGGCATCACCGCCACCGCTTCTTTCTGAGATGCCCACCTCAAAAGGATCATCAGGACGCAGATAGTTGTCCAGATATTCCTGCAAAGTCGGTGTCATATCACCGTAGCCCCAGTCCTGCTCTTTGCCATCGCTGCGGGGATTGAATACATTACCAGCCATGGGCGGCGAGAAATCAGAAATGCCCGAAGGCAATACACTTGCCTGCACCGCCCGGCTTCCCGGGATGGTATACCAGGGATCATCAGGGATGCCGTTTCCGTTCACATCTTCGCTGACCTGCACCAGTGCCGGTTCCGCCCAGCGGCGTAAGGGGGTGCCGCCTACCCAGAAAGCATTGCCGAAAACGATGAAATCCAGCCCTTGCGGATTGTCGGGATGGTCCAAAATGGGCGCATCAAATCCGAAGATGATATAGCTGCCTTCGCCCGCTCCCGGCCGACCGATGGAATAAGCCTGGGAATGATCAGGCGCATAGACACCGCCTCCGGAGGGTTTGCCCAGAGCCTTGGTGGGATCATCAAAACCGGGGGAGGGGTCAATGGCGTGGCGGCTGTGAAGCTGCGTCGCCCAGGGGCTGGCTGTGGTCTGCGCCTGAAGAGGCACACAAAGCAACAGCAGGAGTGCCGCTGCGGAAACAATCTTCTTCAACATGTCAAAGCCCTCGCTTTTTCAGCTTTGACGCAGGGAAGACAGAAGATTGGGGGGAAGGAGGGAGGGTGCCATTAAAAAACAGCGCAAAAAACCGACCTTCCCGCGAAAGTCTTGTTGTCTTCCCGAGCGACAAAGCCCGGGTAACATCGGCAGGTCTTCGGACTTACGGGCTTGACATGCGCTTTTCACAGTACACCTACTGAACACCGCTTCCCGGGCTTCACAAGGGCCCAGTGCTTTGCGAAACCTTCTTGCATGAGGTTTCCGGTGTCGGTCGTTCCCGATTACCGCTGCGGGGCAGTCCCGGATTCGCACCGGGTTCCCTCTTAGCCGGGATACAAAACAAAAATCCCGGACCGATACAATTATTATACAGGGCAAGAGCCTCGGTAGCAATTTTTTAATCTGGAAATTAAGAGAGATTTTATGCGAATCAGGAACGGCAATCTCTTATCTTCTGGATTCATGTCTCGACTTTGTGCACAATACAAAGTATAGTATGTAAAGATGCGAAAGGAACCATACTGTCATTTCGTGACGTGTCCTGATCTCTTTGTCTTACAAACATGAAAAACAATCTATCAGCGGGAGTTGACATGAATAAATTTTTTACTTTTGAGTCCATCCAGCATGAAGCCACACGGTCAGAAGTGGAAAAAGAACTCAAGGGAAAGAGTTTCGAAGCCAAGATCATGCGTCGTTTTGCAGCTTTTGTATTTGCAACAAACGACAACTTTGATAGAGAGATTTTTATTCATCATTCAGTAATTGAAAACTCATTCGTTCCACTGGAGGGGTCAATAGTAAACGTTGAGGTATCTATCGCTTATGATGAAAAAAAGAAAAGATGGGGGTTTTCCGCAGTCTCATGTTACATAGTGTCTCATGAAACTAATTTTGAAATTTTGGACAAAAAATTAGTGGTCAGACGAGAAGAAGGAAAAACAATGCTTCCCAATGTGTGTCGTATTTATATTGATGAATTATGGCCCAGCAGTATGCTTTTTTCAACACGACCACGTCATGAAGGCGTGCTCGCAGGAATTGTCTGGTTTGGGGATAGCCCTGATTACAACGTGTTGCCATGGGTTAAGACTCATTTGCGTGAAAATAGCGAAGAGGAAATGCATGATTCTTTGAAGCAGCTTTTGAACTGTCAGCGTTGCTTTCCTTTTATTATGCCTATCTTTCTGAATGATGAAAGAGAAAATGCAGCCAAGCATTACGATATGTTGCTTCAATGCTGTTTTAAAGTCTTATTAGGCTGGATGTTGCGATTGGAAGGGCGCACCATTAGAGAAGCTTCCTTCTTTGTAGAACGAATTGGAGGACATGTGGCGGGGACTGATGCCACTCAAAAATTTCAAGGATATTTGGCTGCTATGAAAGATCGGACGCCGGAGCGTTTCGATAGCTGGCATATTCGAGAAGCCCGTTATGAAGAGAAAGAATTCGAGTATATTCCCTATGCTGATTTACTTGCATATATTGCTAATGATCAGACAAAACGTGCTCTTGCATTAAACAGAGAATTCAGTTACAAAAAACTTCCTGGTTATCTTCCGATCACTTTGGATTTATCCCAACAACTGGATGATATCGATCGTTTGGAAGAGCTGGGCAATGTGGATCAAGTATTGAATTTTCTAATAGATACGCGGGGCACGGCGCTGTATAAACTGGTAATGAAAGATTTAAAAGAACGTCTGGCAATGCGTCAGGATTTACAGGAAAAACTTCTTGTTGCTCTGGAAGAGCGCTATCAGAACAAAGCACGTGATTTGCGGCAATTGCGTACCCTTTCATGCGATGTAATCCGTTTGATCACTGTGCATCCCAACGATCTGCCGAAGCATATACAAATGATTTTCTTTGCTTTGCAGCTTCAGGACGCAAATCACCATGGTGACCCTGAAAGTGCTGGAAAAGTACGTGAAAAATATCAGGAAGTACAAAATGACCTTCGGATACATGATCGGGAATTCGCTGCTTATGTGGACTTGAATGTGGCTGTCAGCTATGCGGACAGTTTTCAGTTTCATCAGGCGCAAGCGACGGTAGACGCCATCATTTATGATCAGTTCTTTGGTGCACTGACTCCCGCCATGCAGGGACGTGCTCACAGTGCTGCAGGTCAATATCATTCCATGCTTGGTGCTTACAACGAAGCGGAAGCGTCTTTTGCTCAGGCACTGGAAAAATTTGAGGTGGCGGACCTGAAGGAAGCGCAGAAAAAAGGAGAGTGTCAGCAAACAGGCATTTACCGTGCCATCAATGCCATGGATGCCTCCTTTCCGACGGCCCGTGAGCTGGTTCATACGATTATTCCTTTGGAAGCGAAAGAGATCGGCGAGATAGCGAAAGATGTGTCCCATGATCATGAATATCGCCACCATCTTTTGCTCCGCGCCCTATATCTTGTGCCGGAGCTTCACCCTCTGCGTCAATATTACCTGAAGGAAATGGACGACTGGGAATCAGCCCTCCAACATCCCTGGGAATTGATCAATCTATATCGTGCTTTGCTTATTGTCGACAGCGATATATCAGACGCACGGAATCTTGCAAATCATTACTTTGATCAAGCCTTCATGATATGTTGTGATGAGGCGCACGGGCTCATCTTGAATCTCTTAGGAGTCATGGTTGCCACAGTGGCCTTTTGTGTTACGGGCACTCAATTTTATTATGGTGAAGCGCAGGTGATTCTGAACCGTATAGGAGATCGCCTGCCCGGTGCTGCAACAGCCATGCAGGTGCTGCAGGAAGTTCTGAATGCACCAGCTCCCGAAAAAGTCCCTCACGTCCTTAATTGTCTTCCCTTCAATTATCATTGATCTATATAAAACGCTTGCTATCATGGTCAACAGCCATACTATAAACGGATTCTCCCTTATGGTGTGGCTGTTGTCGTTCTTCCTATGCCAGAATAATGATATTGAAGAGTTGTCAAAATAAAATAGAAGTATATTACATATCAACTCTTTTCCTTCCAAGGGGGAGAAGCCTTCTCCTATTCCTCTTTCTGAGCACCCGCCAGACCCTCCTTCACTAACACAATCCTCCTGATGTTCATTCTAAAATTTCCTTTTCTCAAAATAAATTTCTCTCTTTCCGGAGAAAGCCTTCAAGGAATCCTTAAATACTATATGGGCGGGTGATCGGAAGAAAAAGAAAGTAAGATTTGGCATTCAAAGAACGTTTAATCTTTGAATGGTCCGAAGGCTGGTGTTTGACGGCAACGAAATTAAAGCTGAAGACACTGGATCCGGTGAAAACGGGCTCTCGATGTCCGACTCTGAAAGGAGAGTAACTATGCATTCATTGTGTATTCTTGGTATTGCCCTGATGGGGATCGGCTCGTTTTTCTCAATTGAACTGGGGGTCTTGGGAGTAATCTTCATGATCGTCGCCGCCCTCGGCTCGTTAGCCGATGGTAGTGCCTACGGCCGGAGACGATAATAATCAAACGATCGTCTTTTTCGCCTCTCGCCTCTCGCCCCTCGCCTCTCGCCTCTCGCCTCTCGCCTCTCGCCTCTCGCCTCTCGCCTCTCGCCTCTCGCCTCTCGCCTCTCGCCTCTCTGTGCCTCTGTGGTGAAAAAAGAAAGAACCAAAACTTTTTTTCCAATGGGCTGTAATTATCACAGTCCAAGCAGGTACAATGATAGTCGTGTTATGATGGATATATATAGCTTGTATCACCTCTTTTTCCCTTCCAAGATAAGGACTTGAAATGCGATGAAGCGTTTTTTGATTTTTGCGATCCTGATCCCTCTTGTGACTTTCAGTTCCTTCGCAGTCGCCGATACTTTGCGCGTCGGCATCCTGACGGATGGCTCCTCAGATTTCTGGGTCACACTTCGTAATGAAGCCCAAAGTCAGGTGAAAGCTGCGGGCATGGAATTGGATTTTCGGACCCCGGCTCCGGCCACCTCGGCGAAACAGGAAGAACTTGCCCGGGCTATGATCGATGGCGGTGTACAGGTTCTGGCGATCTGTCCCGTGAGAGCCTCCAGACAGGTGGATTTCATCACAGCCCTGGCGGAACAAATCCCTGTGGTTACGCTTTTCAAGGATGTTCCCGACAGTGGTCGGTCTCTTTTCATCGGACGGGATGAAGCAGCCATAGGCCGCTCTCTCGCCCAACTGATCAAAGGGAGTGTTCCGGAAGGATTGAAGGTTCAGGTATTGTGCAACGATGTGGAGCAGCCAGCGACTAAAGAACGGCTTGATGCTTTCCGGGAAGAATTGGACGATTATGTAATAGTGGACAAGTATCTGGAAGACAAAGGCGATCGCATGCTCGGCTGGGCGAATGTGGTTGACAGCATCGACACGCGTCCGGAGATTGCCGCCTTTATAGGCACACAGGAATATCATGGACCGGCCACTTTGCGTGCTGTTCTTGAAAAAAATCGTGGGAAATGGGTCCGTGTCCTGAGTTGGGGCTCTGATGAGACCACTCTCAAAGGCTTGCAGGACGGCACCGTCCAGGGGCTGGTGGTGGATGATGCGCAGGGCGCAGCCAAAGTCGTCGTACAGACGCTGAAGACTCTGGCCGAGAAAGGAACAGAAGCTCTTGCACAAATAGAAGTCGGTTGCACACCGGTTACCATACTCAAATCAGAATCTACCCTGTCAGCAGAGGAAATGATGAATGCTCTCCAAATACAGTTACCATGGATGTCTGAAGCAACTTCACCAGCCCCCCGATCCGAAAGCGCTGGAGACGGTCAGGCAGATTAATTTTCCCGGGAAAAGCCTGAAAAACTGGAAATGTACGGATGATCCCGGTGAAAAAGAATGGCAGCAGGCGGTTACTCAGGCCAAACTTTCGGCCAATGGCCTGACCCTGAAAGGTTCTTTCACCGAAATCCGTGCTCTGGATAATCTTAAAACAAGTACAGCTGTCTACTGGGCTCCCTTGTCCGCCTCTGAGAAAAAAAACGATCATTTCCCGCTGGACTGCCTGCAATACCCTCTGGTTGAGATCACCTACAGAGGTCTTACCCGCCATGCCCGCCTGGCCTGCCAGTGGAGTTATCCCGGAGGCGCCCGTCTGGTGCATCTGGAGACATCCGCCGACTGGCGCACAGCAGTGCTCATGATTCCCCTGCGCAATTTTCCCCGGAAGATCACAGGTTTTACTCTCCGTGTTTATGCCACCACTCGCAGTGTGGAGGCCGTGGAGATTTCTCATATCCGTTTCCGCGAACTGCTTCCCACGGAACGGGAAACGCTGGATTTTCATTTTTCCACCCTGTCGGAAGTGTCACCGCCTCGAAGTTATCCGCAGCTGGACGAACAATTGCCCTTCGGCGTGTCCATGGATGCCGACACGGTAAGTCGTCTCGCCAGCATGATGAATATCAATTACTTTGATTACTGGCGTCTGGCCTTTGAAGATATTGCACGGCATCATCACGACTGCGTTATCGTTGAGGGCATGGACGTGATGACCGGTGAAAACCGCAGTATTCTGGTGGATCTGGCGGAAAGTTTCGGGCTGCGCCTTATCCCTACTTTCAGATGGGCTCTGGAAGAATTTCCGGAAAAAGGTGACGAGTGGATTGAAGAATATATCAAACCTCATGCCTCATCGGCCGGCATTTTCGCCTGGAATATTCATGATAATCCGGAAGAGCACTATTTCAAAAACTATCTGAGCGCCCGGGATAAAATCGCGGAAGTGGACACGCGCCATCCCGTGATTTTTCATTCCCGTCAGGCCGATACTTTTCCGCTCTATGCCCCTTACTTCGCTGCAGCGGGATTTTCCCATTTCAAACCCGGCGATCCCCACAGCGTCAAGGACTCTATATGTGCTCATCTGCCTCTCATGAGCGGACAGCAACTGTGGATCACCGCACCGGCTTTTGTCCGTGCCTCCGGAGCTCCGGAATGGTGCACCAGTCCGGAACTGCGGCTCATGCTCAATATGACGCTTGCCAACGGTGCCCGGGGGTGGATGGCCCATTGTTATCACAACTCACCCGTCTGGCTCAATGGTCATTATCAGCGCTCGCTCACAGGTGCTTTTCTCACCTTCAGTAATCTGTGGTCGGAGCTGGGAACACGTATCGAACGGCTGAGTGTCATGGCACCTCTCTTTCTCTACGCCCGGCCCATGAAGGGCGAAGAGCTCTTCGAAGTGAAGGTTTCAGCCAGTAAAAGCGCAAAATCTACTTTGAAAGAGGAAGAAGAGGCTCTCTCCGTTTTCTGGCTGGAAGGACCGGACTACTATCTCTGTCACCTCATAAACAATGATGTGCGCCATGTAACCTCCGTGGACCTGAGCTTTCCCGATTCTTTCCCGAACAATATGGAAATGTATGACACGACAGCTCTGGTGCGGATCCGTTCCTGGGCACCGACACCCCGGCAGCTGCATCTGGAAATGTCACCGGGGCAGGGACAGCTTTTCCTTATTGCAAAAACACCTGTCTGCCTCCATTGGCGCGAGGTGATCGCCCGTCGTATTCTTCTGGCCGATCAACGACAGACCAAGGTGGATCTGGAACTGGCGCGCCAGTATGAGCTGGATGTGGAAAGCATTGAAAACACACTGCGCGAACGTGATGAGGAAATGTCTCTGGAGGAATTGCACAGTGCCCGTAAAGCCAAGGCCACGCTCTTCAATATGATCTATGCCACACCGGCCATTTACGAACCACGGCAGCTTCTGGTAAAGGCAAGCTCCATCATTCGCAGCTGTGATGAGGCACTTTGTTCGCTCCATGGTCACGAAAACATCAAAAAAGTGCGGAGACTGGGCCCGCGGGTCATTCCTCTGGCCCGAATCCTCACCGATCTGCGCTTGCGGCTCCGCCGGGGATATGGAAGCGAAATACAAGGCGAGGCCGAAAAACTGGTTCAGGAAAGTCTGGAGTTGTTGCGAATGATATGGCACAGCCAGTCCTCATAAAACGTGAATCCTACCTGACACCGGATTCCTCCCGGGAGATCAAATATGTGACCCTCCTTCGTGATGCGGTGACACAGCTTCATCAGAACCATATTCTGGATTTGTCCATTGAAGATATGGCCCGGCGAACCTCCATATCCAAAAGAACGATTTATAGATTTTTTCAGGGAAAGGATCGTCTCATAGCTGAGGCCATTTGTCTCGATTTCATGCAATGGGAAGGCTGGTTTTTTGAAACCTTGCGCAGCCGTGCCTCCTCACCGGCAAAGGAACTGCGCCTTTTCTGCACGCTCCTGAGCGAATGGAAGAATTCGCCTGACTTTGGGGGCTGTCTTTTCGCGCGGGCTCTTTTTTCAGAGAACCGCATTTCCGGCTTCAGTGCCGAAGCGGCCCGGGAATGTGCAGAAAAATGCGCACAAAGGCTTATGGTACTCATGAAAGCAGGCAAGAAAAAACCGAAGACGCTCCTCAGTCGTCTTTTCATCACCAGTGCTCTGGCCGCCCTCTCCGGCCTCCCCTCATCACGCCTGTGGACATCCCCGGCTGATCTCACCGCTTTACTGCGTGAGCTCCCCGCCGCGGAACCGGAGAAAGGACGATCATGACTTCTCCGAAAAACAGCAGTTCTTCCAGGTCAGTCCGGCGGGTTCCTTTGCCCCGTTTTTTTCAAAAGCGTTTCCGCCATGTGATCCTGCACATTACAGAGCGTTGCAATCTTCAGTGCAAGAGTTGTTTTGTCCGGAAAAGTACACAGGAACTGAGCCTGGAAGATGCAAGGCTGCTGGCT
This sequence comes from Candidatus Hydrogenedens sp., assembly GCA_012522755.1. Taxonomy (GTDB): domain Bacteria; phylum Hydrogenedentota; class Hydrogenedentia; order Hydrogenedentales; family CAITNO01; genus JAAYJV01. The sequence continues at coordinate 10,724 of JAAYJV010000099.1, read as the reverse complement.
GGAAAACTGGGTCGTCCCCGATGGCTGGACATAGGCGGAGGAGAACCTTTTCTTCATCCGCAGCTGCCGGAAATATGTTCCCTTTTCCCTGATTCAGATATTACCATCCCGACCAACGGCCAGGATCCGGAGTATATTGAAACCACGGTCAGTACCATTGCGCAAAAGCACAGAAAGCCGCTTACCATCGCTGTGTCTCTGGACGGCTTTGAAGAGACCAACGATTGCATACGCGGCTCCGGGAGCTTCGCCCGTGGACTGGAAAGTTTTCAACGCCTCCGTGCTCTTCCCGGAATCACCCTCAAGGTCAATACCGTTGTCTGCAATGCCAATGCAAATTCATTGCTGGATTTCATGGCCTTCATCCGGGCCGAGGAAGCGGATTACCATTCTCTGCTGCTCCTTCGCGGTCAGCCGGAAGACAGGTCTCTCGCCTTGCCACCTCTGGAATTTTTGAAAGAAAACAGCTCCGCCATTCTGAAGCGTCTGGCTTCTTATCATTATGGGAGCAAAAGAAATCCGCTGCTGCATTCCCTGAAAAAACGTTACCAACGCTATCTCTGGACTGTCTCTTTGCGAACACTGGAAGAGGAGCGTTGTTTTGTACCCTGTCAGGCTCCCTGGCTCCACCGCGTTGTTTATGCTGATGGTCGCCTGTCCATGTGTGAACTCATGCCTGCATCGGGAAATCTTTTGGAAGAATCCATGGAAACACTGGAAAAAGAAATGGAAAAAGCACTCAAAAACCAGGAGGCGAAATACGGCTCCTGTTTTTGTACACACAATTGCAATATGGCTGAAAATATCATGACCCATCCTCCTTCCATTCTTTCCGTAATACTGGGAATACGTCCATGAAGGCCATTGCTTCTATTATCATCCCCGTTCATAACCGTCAGGAAGAGTTGGAAAACTTGTTGCTCCAGCTCGCACTTCAGAATGATCCCGCCTTTGAAGTGGTCATTGTTGATGATGGTTCCGAGCCGCCCGTACAGACAGATACGATAAAAGAGCGACTCCCCTTTTCAGTCGTTATCAAAAGACATGCCCGACGGGGAGGCGTCGGAAAAGCCCGAAATACAGGGGTGAACGCCGCCAATGAAAGGCTGCTTATTTTTGTGGACAGCGATGGAGATATCCCTGATCAGGACTGGTTCCGCAAACATATCAAACTCCATGGGCAAGCCAAAGAACTTGCAGCGGCGAAGGGAGGGGATTTATGCGTCGTTCACAGCGAGGTGCAGGGGATCGCATCCACCTGGTGGGGTAAAGTGGATGGCTACTCCAACTGGTATGGCTCCACAGGCCCGAAAACCATCGCTGTAAGGGATCGGCATGTACCGACACATAATACGAGTGTGGAAAAAGAAGTGTTTCAACGGGTGGGTTTTTTCGATGAAGAGCTGGAGGTGTTGGAAGATGTGGAGTGGGGGCACCGTTGTCTGAAACAGGGAATTTCCGTGTATTACCTGCCGGGAGCGCCTGTCCGTCATCTGGATCGTTCTTCTTTCCGGGCTGTCTGGCGGCATTATGAGCGTTTCGGTATTTTTGCGCCTCTGGTCCGCAAAAAGCTGAAACAGTCGGTCTACTCTTTTCTCTATCCTCAGGGACCTTTTTCCGCCGTTTTACTTTTCTTCCCACTCACGGGAATGATAACGCTGTATATTCTCCTGCGGTGGATTTTTCATCGGCCCCGGGTATTGTTTTATCTGCCCGGACTTTATCTGGCCAATGTCGCCTTCTACGTGGGACTGTGCAAAGGCTTGCGCAAGCTCTGAGAAAAGCACCGGACAGCTTTATCTGAAGGGGAAAAGCTGTTCATGGCCACAGCATTTTCAAAAGCCGGTCCGTCACCTGATCGGCCTCAATCAGAGATTTGCCTGAAGTGCGGGTGGCAACGAAAACAGGCCCTTTTTCCGTCATCAGAGTATCGGGCATGGGCCGCTGCCCACCTTGTATGCCTGTGTTCATATACAGGGTTACAGGTTCTTCTCTCCGATCCATTTTAAAAATACCCGCCGTGGATACAGGAGGGATGGGGATGGGGAAACAGAAGAAACGGAGCTTCTCAATTTTCATGTCAATTTCATGGGGATACTCATCCATATTGATGGTATAACGGCCCAGAAAGATGCTTCGGTTCAACACCGGTATGCCGGACTCTTTCAGAAGCCTGGTTCTCAATTTCACTTTCTTGCCAGGCTGAAACTCGATGCTCTCATTACGCAAAACGACACGACCCTGCAGATACCAGTCCCCCGTCCAGGTTCCGGTCAGTTCATCCTCTTCTTTGGGCTGACAGCCCATAAGGAAGAGGATACAGAGCAGGCCCAGCGGGATCATGATTATTCTTGAAAGACGATTCATCCTGTAAGAGCTCCTGAAAGAGAGACCATATCCGGCCACACTGATCCGGTCCGCTTATTTATAGTATACCCTTTAAAGATGGAAAATGTTTCTCCGAACAAAAATCCCGGGCGAAAAAATCCACCCGGGAATGAAAAAGCGATTCAAAAACAATGATCAGGCACTTTCCGGAAGATCAAAACCGAAATAGCGCACAGCGTTGAAATGACAGATATCCGCCACAAGACGCCCGATACGATCCGGTTTGTTGGGGATGAGCCCCTTTGCCATGTCATTGCCGAGCATATTGCAGAGAAGACGTCGGAAATAATCGTGACGGGGGAAGCTGAGAAAGCTGCGGCTGTCTGTGACCATACCTACAAAGCGGCTGATCAGACCCACCTGAGACAAGGTTTCCATCTGATCGTACATACCATCGAGCTGATCGTTGAACCACCAGCCGCTGCCGAATTGAATCTTTCCGGGTACGGGCCCTTCCTGGAAGTTGCCGGCCATGGTGGCCACCATCATGTTGTGAGTGGGGTTGATGGTGTAAATTATGGTGCGGGTAAGCACATTTTGCGCATCCAGACGGTCGAGAAAGCGGGCCAGTTCCCTGGCCATGGCATGATCGCCTACAGAATCAAAGCCCGCATCAGGGCCGAGGGTATCAAACATACGCGTATTCGTATTGCGTAGCGGTCCCAGATGCAATTGCTGCGCCCAGCCCATCTGATGGTTCAGCACACAGAGTTCGTGCATGAGTGCGGATTTGTATTGCATGGCGTGATCCGCATCAGGTTCCAGTCCTTTACGTGCATCACTGAAAGCCCGGGATACGGCTTCAGGACTGTAATCACAGGAATACGGGATTTCAAGACCATGATCGGCTATTTTGCAGCCGCGGAGCTTGAAAAAGATGGCCCGCTTGCGCAAAGCTTCCATAAAGTTTTCGAAAGTGTCACAGGAAATGCCCGATGCAGCCTCAAGCCGGGTCACCCAGGCATTGAAGAGGCTCGGCTGATCCACGGCCAGAGCCTTGTCCGGACGCCAGGTCGGAAGCATTTGCAGGGAAATTTTGTCATCTTCCTGTACAACACGGTGGGATTCCAGATCGTCCACGGGATCATCTGTAGTGCAGACCAGAGCCACATTCATTTGTCGTAAAATACCACGGGCGAAAAATTCAGGGTTGGCAAGCATGGTATTGCACTCTTCCCAGATCCCTTCGGCTGTTTCAGGATCAAAAAGACGGTCGGAAATGCCGAAAGGCTTGCGTAACTCCAGATGCGTCCAGTGATAAGCGGGATTGCGGAGCAGGAAGGGAACTGTTTCAGCCCATTTCTCAAATTTTTCCCAGTCGTCGGCATCACCGGTGCAATATTCTTCCGTAATACCGTTGGAACGCATGAGCCGCCATTTGTAATGATCGCCCTTCAGCCAGATTTCCGTCATGTTTTTGAAATGATGATCCGAGGCGATCTGCCCGGGAGAAAGATGGCAGTGAAAATCGACAATGGGAAGGGACCGGGCAAAATTATCATACAATTCCCGGGCATATTCTGTTTCCAGCAAAAAGTCATCCGTTATAAAAGCATTGGTATTCATCGGCATTGTAAAACTCCTTTATCGGGCGGGTTCTGTCTGTCACAGAGAGGAACCCTTTGAAAGTCAATCAGCCCAAACCGTCCCGATACAGCCCAAGCCCAAAAGGGACAGAATACCATGTTTCTGCAAAAAAGGCAAGTTCAGGCAAAGCATTTGTTGGCCGTCCATGCAGGTTCGGCACGCAATTGGCCCTTCCAATAAGATGCAGCAAGGCTGTTTTTTTACCCGAAATATACAGAAAATATGCAGGTAAACAGCGATAGATAAGGCATGGACTGTTCACTCTCTTCGCCTGGCTCACTCATGGCTCGTCAAGGCTTCAGCCTTCCTCCGCCGCCACCTCCTCATCCGACCGATCCCATCGATTCCACCGACCCCGCCGACTCCCTTCCTTTTCCATTCCCTCACGCAAATAGACTATAATACAATTCCTATGACACCATCACACCCTGCAAAACATTTCAAAGACTTTGATCTTGATCCCCGGTGCCTGAAAGTATTGAGGGCATCAAAAATCACCGAACCCACTCCCATCCAGCAAGAGGCCATTCCCGCCGTGCTGACAGGGCGGGACCTCATTGCGACAGCACAGACCGGAACAGGCAAGACGCTGGCTTTTGCCCTGCCCGGACTGACCCTGCTGTCACGGTCCCGACCGGGATTCAACCGCATGCTGGTTCTGCTGCCCACCCGGGAACTCTGTGTCCAGGTGGCCACGGTCATGACCGCCTACTGCAAAGTGCTGAATCTTCGCTGTGTCCCCATTTATGGGGGAGTGGGCATGCACAATCAGGTACAGAGGCTGAAAAAAGGCTGTGAAGTGATTGTTGCAACGCCGGGCCGTCTTCTGGATCATCTGACCCGCAAAAACATTGAATTCAGGAACTTGCAGATTCTGATCTTTGATGAGGCCGACCGTATGCTCGACATGGGCTTCCTGCCTGATATCCGGCGCATCGTGAAAGCCCTCCCCGCCAAAAGGCAGAATCTCATGTTTTCCGCCACCTTCGCCCCCGCACTGGAACGGCTGGCCCGGGACATGACACGCAATCCCGGCAGGATCACGGCCGGAGCCATCAGCAAACCTGTGGATACGGTGCGCCAGCTGGTGATTCCTGTACGGGAAAACGATAAGCCCACCATGCTCGTGCGGCTGTTGAAGGAAGAAAACATTGATTCCTGTCTGATCTTCCTGCGCACCATCCGCCGCACGGAAAAAGTGGGCCGGGCACTGAAAGGGGGCCGCTTCAAGACAGCCGTTATCCACGGTGACCTCCCGCAATCACAGCGACAACGGGCACTTGATGGGTTCCGTGATGGAAAATATCAGGTACTCGTCGCCACGGATGTCGCCGCACGGGGTCTGGATGTGGATGATGTTTCCCACGTCATCAATTATGATATACCGGAAAATGCGGATGACTATCTGCATCGTATAGGCCGGACAGCCCGGGCTGAACAGGAAGGCGATGCCCTTACGCTGGTATCCCCTTCTGATCATGCGGCACTGGCCACCATCGAAGAGGCACTGGGATATAATATTGAACGGCGCACTTATGATGGCGCCCCGAAGATCCTCACCTTATATCGTCCTCCGGGTACAGCGGCACCTCAGGTTCAGAGAAAACGGCGGGGACGGAGTCTCCTGCGCCGACGTTAAAAAAAGACATTCAACTGTTCAGAGCTTCAAAGCGTAAAAGGAATCAGACATGGCCAAATACAGGGTCGCAAGTTATTATTTTCCCAACTATCATCTGGACAAACGGAATGAGGCCAGGCTGGGCGCCGGCTGGACCGAGTGGGAACTGGTGAAAGCTGCAAAACCACGCTATTTCGGTCATGATCAACCCAAGGTGCCTCTTTGGGGCTATACCGATGAGGCTGACCCCGTGCAGATGGCGCAGAAAATTGATGCAGCCGCTGACCATGGTGTCAACACCTTTATCTTCGACTGGTATTTTTACAATGACGGGCCCTTTCTGGAGCGGGGCGTGGAAGAGGGTTTCATGAAGGCCGCCAATGCGGATCGTCTGGAATTCGCGCTCATGTGGGCCAATCATGATTGGGTCGATATTTTCCCGGCGAAACCCCGCGAAGAATCAGCGCTCATCTATCCGGGCGGTGTCACAGCCGAGACTTTTGACCGCATGACCGATGTGCTCATCGAAAACTACTTTTCCCATCCCTCCTATTGGCGTATCGACGGCTGTCCTTATTTCAGTCTCTACGAACTGCATACGCTCATCCAGGGCTTTGGTGGCGTGGAAGAAACTGCAGCCGTATTCAAACGCTTCCGTGAGAAGGCTGTGGCGGCCGGACTTCCCGGAGTACACCTGAACGCCGTGGCCTGGGGCGTCCAGATTCTGCCCAATGAAAAAGTGATCAAAGAGCCGGAACAGCTCATTGAAGCCATCGGTTTCGACAGTGTCAGTTCTTATGTATGGGTTCACGACATCCACCTGACCCGCTTCCCGCAGACTCCTTATGCCGAGGTGCTCGAAAAGATGATACCCGTCTGGGAACGGAACAGCACCCGATTCGGCGTGCCCTATTTCCCCAATGTCACCATGGGCTGGGATGCCTCGCCCCGCTGTCATGGCGAAGAGCCTTATATCCACCGGGGCTATCCCTATATGCCCGCACTCTCCGACAACACACCGGAGATGTTCCAAAAGGCTCTGGAGCAGGTTCGTGATTTCCTGGACAGCCATCCCCAGTGCCAGAACAGTTTTTCCATCAACTGCTGGAACGAGTGGACCGAAGGCAGCTACCTGGAGCCCGATGTGAAGCACGGCATGGCCTATCTTGAAGCACTTAAAAATGTATTTGGATCCTGAGCAGTACAGTTTCAGCGGAATTTGCCGATAAAATGGACGGCCCCATCAATACAGATACTTCAGCCTCTGTGGAAGCATCCCCCCGGGAAGCACTTCTTGAGGTGTCAGGGCTGACCGTGGTCTTTCATACGGATCAGGGTACGGCCCAGGCTGTCGATGATGTCTCCTTTCACCTGCACCGTGGCGAAACCCTGGCGCTTGTGGGCGAAAGCGGCTGTGGCAAAAGCGTAAGTGCTCTGGCGCTCCTGAGACTCATCCCCTCGCCGCCGGGACAAATCGTCTCAGGCTTCGTCATCTTTGACGGCAGGGATCTGCTGAGTCTCCCGGAGAAAAGCCTGCGGGCCTTACGGGGCAATGACATCAGCATGGTCTTTCAGGAACCCATGTCCTCCCTCAATCCCGTGTTCCGCATCGGAGATCAGATCACCGCTGTTTTACGGATCCACAAGGCTTTGTCCCGGGCCGAAGCGCGAAAAGCATCTGTATCGCTGCTGCAACAGGTGGGCATCCCGGAAGCGGAAAAGCGCTTTGATGATTTTCCCCATCAACTCTCCGGCGGAATGCTGCAGCGGGTCATGATCGCCATGGCTCTGGCTTGCACACCGAAGCTGCTCATTGCCGATGAGCCGACTACAGCTCTGGACGTGACCATTCAAGCACAGATACTTCAACTCCTGCGTGAACTTCAGGAAAAATCGCAACTCGCTCTCCTTCTCATCACCCACGACCTGGCCGTGGTGGCTGAAACAGCGGATCGGGTGGCGGTCATGTATGCCGGGCGCATCGTGGAAAAGACCTCTGTGGAAGCCCTCTTTGAAGACCCGCGCCACCCCTATACTCAGGGGCTTTTCGCTTCGCTGCCGGGCCGTGAAAAAAAAGGAGGGCGCCTCACAGCCATTCCGGGAACAGTGCCCCCGGCGACCCATTTTCCGCCGGGCTGTCGCTTTCATCCCCGATGTGACAGAGCCATGCCCATCTGCCGTGTCGCATCGCCCGATCTGTATCCCGCCGAAGCCGCTCATCAGACGGCCTGCTGGCTTTATCAGCCTCATCCGGAAACAGACGAGCCGGGAGATACAGCATGACAACGCTCCTCTCCGTAAAAGGTCTGAGAAAACATTTTCCCATCCGTACAGGAGTCCTCTCCCGTACAACAGGAGCCGTTCAGGCTGTCAATGATATTTCCTTTTCCATCGACCGGGGAACAACCCTCAGTCTCGTGGGAGAAAGCGGAAGCGGGAAAACCACGGCCGGGCGCTGTCTGCTTCGTCTGATTGAACCCGATGCGGGGCAGGTGCTTTTTGAAAATGAAGATGTGCTGCAAGCGACTCCAGCCCGGATGCGTGCCTTGAGAAGGCAGATGCAGATTATTTTTCAGGATCCTTTCGGTTCCCTCAATCCGCGGATGACCGTGAACGCCATGCTGCGGGAAATGCTGCTCTTTCATCGTATTGTACCCCGGGAAGAGTTGAACGGACGCATTGCACAATTACTCGAACGGGTCGGCCTCTCTTCCACGGTGCGGGATCGTTACCCCCATGAATTCAGTGGCGGGCAAAGGCAGCGTCTGGGCATCGCCCGGGCCCTGGCGGTGGAACCCAGGTTCATCGTCGCTGATGAGCCTGTCTCCGCACTGGATGTATCCATTCAGGCACAGATTCTGAATCTGCTCCAGGATCTGCAGGATGAGCTGGAGCTCACCTTCCTCTTTATAGGGCACAATCTCGATGTGGTCCGTCATATATCCACACAGGTAGCCGTCATGTATCTGGGTCATATTGTGGAGACAGCGCCTGTTGAAACGCTCTTTGAGGATCCCGTCCATCCCTATACCCTCAGTCTGCTGGATGCGGTGCCCGTGGCAAAGGCGGGAAGAGAAAAACGCGCCATCATCACTCCCGGCGAACCACCCAGCCCCATCAACCCGCCATCGGGCTGCCCCTTCCATCCGCGATGTCCCATGGCGGAAGAGGAATGCAAGCAGCGCAAGCAGCAGCTGGAGCCCTTGACAGCTGATCATCAGATCGCCTGTGCCGTGCAGATGCGGAAAAGAAAAGAAGGCTGACCCCTTTTTCTTTGTCCACCCTTCCCCCTTATTTGTGATAGATACTCTTGGGAGAATGTGCCGCTTTGGAAGGCGTGGCATCTTTGGGAATACTACTCGCCGCTGCACGGGGATTGGGCGTCGGAAAACGCGCTCCGCATTCTTTCTGCCAGTCATGAAGCAGCTTCAGATAGGCATCGGCATAATTGGGCATTTCTCCTAGAAGGTTTTCTGTTTCACCCGGATCTTCCAAAAGATTGTAAAGCTCGACCCTGTTGTCTTCGAAAAACTCCAGAAGCTTGTAAGCACCCAGGCGAACAGCTCCTCCCGGTGAGGCACCCTGATTGCCATAATGAGGATAATGCCAGAAAAGAGGACGTTCTTCAGGGCCGTTTTTACCTTCCAAGGTACGGACCAGACTTACACCGTCGCAATGCTGTTGAGGTCGGGCTGGCAGACCGGCCATTTCAAGCATGGTCGGATAGAAATCGGTACCTGTTACAGGACGGCAGCAGACAGTTCCCGGCTCGGTATGGCCCGGCCACCGCACAAGCAGAGGAACCCGGATGCCACCTTCGTAAAGCCAGCCTTTTCCGGCACGGAGGGGAACATTACTTGTGGGAGTCCCTTCGGAAGTGGAAAGACCGCCATTGTCAGAGGTGAAGAAAACACTGGTAGTATCCGCCAGGGCAAGCCGGTCCAAAGCACCGAGAACCATACCCACCGCTTCGTCCATGGCTTCCACCGTGGCCGCATAAGCAGGATCGTTCTGACGCTGCCGCACCTGACGCCCATCCAACTCTTTGTAGAGAGGCTCGTCTGTTTCTTCTTCCCGGGCACGGGCTTCGTATTTTTCGAGAAGGTCCGGACGGCCCTGCAAGGGATTATGAACCGAATAAAAAGAAAGGAAGAGAACGAAAGGCTTGTTCTGATTTTTTTCCAGAAATGCGATACTTTCTTCCGCCAGACGTCGAGGCAGATGTTCCCCTTCCGATCCGTCCGACAACTTCGGATTGTTATAGGGCGAATAATAGGAATTGGGACTTCCTTTTTCATAGCCGCCTTTGTTGATATCAAAGCCCTGCTTTTCCGGATAGAAGCCTTTGCCGCCCAGATGCCATTTGCCTGCAAAAAAACTCCTGTATCCTGCCTCTTTGAAGGCTTCCGCCCAGGTGACTTCACTTAAAGGCATATGTTCATTATAAGGAGCGGGGAGAAGGGGCTTGTCCCGGGTATGATGCTGTTCCACTGTGTCGGGTTGCGGCGCACCGAACCAGTCCGTCGTCGCCAGCCTGGCCGGATATTTCCCCGTCATGATACTCACACGGCTGGGGCTGCATACAGGACAGGTGGCATAAGCATCGGTAAAGAGCATCCCCTGCTGAGCCAGCTTATCCAGATTCGGCGTATCGTAAAATGTACTGCCGTAACAACCCAGATCTTTCCAACCCAGATCGTCCGCAAGAATAAATACCATATTCTGCCGCGACTCACCATGATGAGACACCACTTCATGACCCGCACAAGAGGTCAATAAAGAACCCAGTGCCGCAGCTTTTAAAAAATCCCGCCTTTTCATAAGTCCCTCTTTTCTGACGCAACTCCAAGCATGAGAACCAGCTGAAAAGATCTATAGTACACCCTGCAAGATATGATGTCAAAGAAAAGAGGGGAATCCGGTCGAAAGAGTTTACAACCGCGAAATACGCGAACCAGCGCGAAAAAGATCAAAGTGACGGCGTTGAAAGGAGGAAAGGAGTAGCGTTGGCGCTCCATTGGGAGAAAGGCTATGGAACCACCAAAGCCGGTTTTGGAGTGCGGAAGCCATGCTTACGCTTTGGTGTAGACCTGGGACATGTGACATCTTTAATCAAGGAAGCCTTGCTTCC
>JAAYJV010000098.1 GCA_012522755.1 Candidatus Hydrogenedens sp. | reverse complement strand
CCGTGCCCCTACCTTCCCTCGCCCCTCGCCCCTCGCCCCTGACCTCAACCCCCGCCGTCATGCCGGTTTTTTTGTGATTTGGCTCGTGCAGCAAAGTATTCAGCCACAACAACACAAAAAAGACCGGCATCCAGATTGGGAGACTCTAAGGTGCATGACCACCTTCCTCAATGTTGTATTAATCCCTGATTCTCATTGCTTGCTCTTCTCGCCATTCGTTCGGGCTTTCTTCTGGATTCCGGTATTTTTCGTGTTGTCGGGGTAATCGTCTTTGTACAGAGGCGTCAGCACGAAAAAATCGGAATGACGGGTTGGGCCCAGAGGTCAAGTAATAATTCAGGGTCAGTGGACCAAATGGACAGAGTGGGCACGGCATGCCGTGCCCCTACCTTCCCTCGCCCCTCGCCCCTCGTCCCTATCACTTTTCCCCGATATAAAAACTTCGTAGCTCTTTCGTACCCAGAGGCGGAATCTCAACCAGCACGGCACCGCTGTTTTCATAGGGCGTGGAGATGGTGAAATCGGACCGGGCGGGCTCAACGCTGATGGTGTCGATCAAAGCCGCCATTCTTTGGGGCAGATAAATGGAAGTGGGGGCCGTGACAGCGGGATCTTCTTCCCACCGACATTGAAAAGCGCTGGCTTCGAAATCGGTTGCACAGGAGAGGAGCGTACCATTCGTATTTCGGGCGATGGGCCGCTGGAAAATTTCCATACAGGGACTATACTCAAGTCGGTGGCTGTAGTCCCAGTAGGTGTTGCTCATGAGATATTTTTCCATGAGATTCACCGTGTGTCGGGTCGAAGGCAGGATCCCGGGTGTACCGGCCCCGAAAGCACCCCATTCTCCGACGACGATGGGCATGTTGAGCCTCTCACCTGATTTTGCGTGACGGCGGAAGATGAGATCGAGCCTGTCCGTATTGGTCAGTTCCAGCTCATGGGTATCCACCACAATGTCATAGGCATGAGGCGCGAAAGCCTGCAAAGGATCGCGCTGTCCCTTCTCATCCTGCAGAGGCTGCACACCCGTGGGTACACCCAGATTGGCGGAGATATTGGTTTCCAGCAGGATGATATGGTTCCGGTCAACCGTGCGGATGGCATCACGTACCCGCTGAAACATGGCTGTCATATGGGTGCTCTCGAAGAGCGTGCATCTGGGCGTGGCCGCATCGAGAAGGGCCTGATAGAAGTCCATATTGCCCACTTGCCGGGTGAGGGTACTGCGCAGTTCTTTTCCATTGTCGGCGTCCAGGACATCCTGCAGAGTGATGGGCTCTTCGCCTGCGGGAAGTTTGTCCACATTGAGTGCATAGGCATTCAGCACCTCCAGAATGAGGGCGGTGTTGTCACTGCCGATATTGGGTTCATTGAAGAGATCATAGGCGACGATGGCCTCTTCATCCTTATACCGTTGGGCGAGTTTTTTCCAGGCGGCGGCGAAGTGGTCCTGCACCCCCATGCCATCGGCACAGGGCTTGTTTTCCCAGAAGTTGTCGAAGGCCTGTTGCACGGCCGGGCTGATGAGATAGGCATCGCTCCAGATGTTTCCCCGCAGATGGGGCATGCCGTCATCGAGGGTAGCCCACTCGGGAGCGCCATCGGCATATTTATAACTGAAGAGATCCTGATGCATGTCCAGGATCACATAAAACCCGTATTCCTTCGCCAGTGCGACCCAGCCGTCGAGCTTTTCGAGATAGGCCTCATCGAAGGCCCCCATCTCAGGCTCCAGTCCGTCCCAGATGACGCCCAGCCGGATGCAGTTCCAACCCCAGGAACGGAGCATTTTGAAGTCTTCGGCGGTTACCCGGGGCTGATAGTTGGCGCGACGGTTCTTGCTTACAATATTAACGCCATGCAACAACAGATGCCTGCCTTCGGCATCGATGAAACGCTGTCCGTCCACCGTGACGAAGGGCGACGCTGCTGTTGCCTCGAAAGGGGAGAAGAGACACACACTGGCGAGGAGACAGAATATAAGTTTTGAGAAATGAGGAGGCATGTTTTTCCTTCCAGGATGAGGTCAGTGGGAACTGGATGTTGGACTCACGAGGGAGGAGACAAGTTTCAGCGGGGGGGAGGGAGGTTATGATTACTCTTTTGGCATTGATGTTGTATTTCATTCAATAAGACAAAGTAAAGTCTTTTATCAAAGTAATTACAATAAGTCGAACTTCAACCCTTGAAAGAGCACACCCTGGGAACGCCAATTTCCACATTGGCATACAGCGCATAATGGCTTGGAAATTATAGCGATTATTTTGCGGCACCATGCTTCGGGACATGAGAAAGAGTATGCAGTTGGCCCCGAGTCCTTACGTCACGGCAAGGGTCTATGAAAGCGCCACCGTCCATACCGCGATGAATGCCAATGTGGAAATTGGCGTTCCCAGGGTGCGCGACTCTACGTCTTTATTGTATCAGTGTCCATCTGTGGTTCCAAGGCGCATCGTATCACTTGAATGACCTCAGTTAAAACACTCTTCTTGTGTACCTCTATACTCATTGGGGTGAAGTCTTCTTTCACAGTCATAAAAAAGGCCGGAATCACCAAGATTGCGACCTTACTCACTGTACACAACAATCCGGTCAGCCATGGGCATCATCCCGGGACCGCCTGCAGGCGACCCAAGATGAGCCTGGCTTGTCTCTTCGTCTGCTCCTTCAGCGAGATTACCTCAGGTTTTCAGGACTGAAGTTTTCGATCAGTTTCTGGACACTGGCGATGGTTGTATCAGCGATTGTTTCAGAGAGTATCTTTTTGATCGCATCCCGGTCATAGCCATTTTGTCCAGACCCAACCTGTTCTTTGGAATTACTGTCAAACAATCGTTTTTTCATGTCCGCGGCGCTTTTTTCCGCATATTCCGTCAGATAATCGCTCCGCTTTTCATCATCTTCCAGGTCCTGGACGAAGCTTTTAAACTGCTTGTTCGCAAAGTAGGGCAATTTTGATCCAATGGCTACAACGGTGGACACCGGTACGCCAACGGCCAACAATACCCCGGTGGGATCGATCAGTAGCCCTGCGAGAGCACTCAGCAATCCTCCTAACACAGCACCTCCAAAAACCATGTCCGAAGTGTCCACTTTCGAAAGCGGTACAGGCAGGTTGATGCTATAGGCTATCTGTTGTGCCTGGATGGGGATGAGATCCAAGTCATCGGCATGTTCTTCGAGCCATTTTGTCCTGCAGGCAATCAGCTCTTTTTGAAGTTTTTCATAGATGTATTCTTCAGAATAATATCGTTCGTATTCACGGAAGTGTTCATTACGATTCTCATAGGCATGTTTCAGTGCATCGCTGAGTTTTTCCTTTGAGTCTATTCCCTTGACATGAGCATCTCGCAGTACAGGATTGAAAATGTCATTGGTCGTAAGCTTGACGATTTCATCTATAGCCTCGCAGGCCCAATCGCTGCATTTGTCAAAGATGTGGGTTGTCGCACTTTCAACGAACTGGTCCCTGTTGCTTCTCAAAAGCCCGACAAGTTCACGGCATTGGTGGCGAAACCTTGGCAATTGGGAAAGACCTTCAGAAATCAGCCGATAGGGTTCTCTGGGAAAGAATTTGCCTACATCTTTCCCGCATTCTTCCTCGATAATCTCTTTGACAAAAGGCAGTTTGCTGCTTCCGCCGGCGAAGATGACATGTTCCACATTGCGATAGTGGTCGTCTTTCTTGAGCAGTTCGCGGAACCACTCCAGGAGGTCTCTGCCATGGATCTGCATGTCTTTGAGAATCTTATAGAATTCGGAATTTTCTGAGAACAAGGTAAACATCATGTCTGTGGGCTTGTAAGCTCGTGCGGCGTCCAGAAACTGCTGATAACTGATCTCAAGGCTACTTTTCAGGCCATGGGTAGCAAGCTTTCTGGGGCGGAAAGTATATTTGGCTTCTTCTGCGGAGACACCCGCTGCAAGCTGCCTGTTAACACTTTTGGAGAATTCTTCTTTTTCCTTGCGGCATATCATGTAGTGCAGGTCAAAGCGGTCATGGGCCGCCAGATGTTCTATCACGCCGGCATCGGGATGAAACTTCAGGATCAGCTGATAGAAAAGATCATCAAAGAGCCGTCCGCCCAGGCAGGGATCGCCCCAGGACACCAGTTTGCCGGATTCGCCGATGAGGGTGAAATCGCAGGTGCCTGCTCCCATGTCCACAACCAGCACTTTCCTGGAGGCCAAGCGCAGGTCAATCTTGTCCTGTTGAAGGAGCGCAATCAAAGCGCCTACGGGTTCGGGGATGAGCTCCAGCGGATAGTCCTTCAAACCGACTGCAACGAGGCATTCTCGCAGCGCAGCTTTGTATTTCTCAGGGCTGTTGGCGGGCACACCGACAACGATGGAAATTCCGTTCGGGAAGAGCTTAGGCGAGTCATGCCCGTGGACTTCGATGACTGCCGTGAAATAATCAGTCGTTGCCTTCTTGGCCTGGGGATCTTCGGCAATTTCAGGCTTGAACCAATATTTCATGCTAAATCCTGCATTATCGCCGGCGGCCCCATAATCTTCCGCGGCTGTCTGTCCGATGGATTGGATTGTCCCATCCTTTTTGTAGCAGATGGCTGTCTCCAGAACGGGGCTGTCTTCTTCCCAGAGGATTTTCGAGACCTTGGTCTGGTTTCTTTCTGCAAAATGTGAATTTGCTGTTCCAAAATCTATACCGATGGTGTTCTTCCAGTTAGTCATGTTTCTGCCTCCTTACTCGGCCTTTTTCTTGGATTGTTTCATTGGATCCGTACACAATATCTTCCAGTATCTCTACTCTCTGGCCCTCTTTGACGGTGCCGGAGGGGGTGTAATATTTTGCAAGTTTGCGCTGCCAGATGAACACAGGCCGTGGATGTTCCGAAAGGATATCTATCTCGGATGGATAGGTATCATGGACCGGAATATTGAAAGCCTCGCATAAGCGTTTAACGCCGTTTTGGCATTCTTCCGTAGTCTGGGCTCTTTTCAGCTCGGCCACAGCTTCGTAAAAGGAATCCATATCCGCCTGATCCTCATGCAGCTTCTCGATATTCTGCTGGCAGATCAGCGATGTTTCAAAGCCAGCGGCCAGCAGCAGCGCATAATCCCACCAGGCTTCAGCGGCGGGCATAAAGTACTCTTTGGCTGTTATGCCTCGTGAATGCGGGGTAGGGGTCGCTTTGATCAGGGTCAATAGTGTCCGGACTATGCCGGGCTTGTTGTCCCTGTAGACCCATTCGGTCATTATAGCGATTCCGGCGAAAATACAGGGTAGCGCTACTGTTAGAGAGACGAAGGGGAAAAGAATGGCTAATACCAGCCCCGGAATCAATCCTATAGTAGCCCCAGCCAGTTGCGCGATGCGCACTTGCTGCGTAGACAGGCTGTGGTCGATAAATTCTCCGCTTACCCGCAGGGGTTTCAGGTTCTGTCGCAAGTATCGTCGAAAGCGAGGCTGTTCGTCTCGGTGCTCTTCAGAAAGCCACATGATACTTATTGCTTCCTCAACCATTTCATCCTGTGCTTTTTTCGCTGCGTTTTGAACGATTCTGTCCTGGCACTTGGGATCTTGCAGCTCTTTCTTTGACTTCGCGGACAGCTGCTTTGTTATGCCCTCATTGAATGTTGACCAGGCCCCTACGAGGAGCTGGTCGCGGGGTTCGCTCAGGCCACGATCATTTTCCCAACTTTTCAGATTGTCGGTAAAATGACTCACGGCCGTCCAGTTCGTTGTTAGTTCATGTGGACTCATTCTGTTTTTCCTCATAGGTCGTGCGACTAAATGCGCATTACAAAACACCATTCACGATATTGATCCGCCCATGGGGCTGGGTCGTTAGCGCCCTGTCTTTCGGGGCTACCTAATACATAAGGAAAGATCGGGCGTATTTTCCGGAAGGCGTGTGGCGGGGGAGGAGAGAGTGGAGAAAATAATCGTCGCCCCTCGCAGGTCGAACCGATTCCCCAAGTCTCTGATTTACCCAAAGACATGTCCCTGCTGTCATGTTTGTTTGTCCGTCTTTTTATTTTCTCAAGAGACAGATTTGTATGTTGTGTATTCTATAGTGACACTTTAATTTCAAGTACTTTCCGGCGTGAAGTCGCATGACGTGGGAGCGCCAATTTCCACATTGGCATTCATCGCGGTAAGGACGGTGGCGCTTTTGTAGACCAGAGCGCGCCGGAGGAGTTTGAGGCTCATGCAGGCTGTTTGTCATGACCAGAATCCTGATGCCGCAAAAAAGCCACTATAGTCTCCAAGTAATTATGCGCTGTGTGCCAACAGAGACGTTGGCGCTCCGAGAAGGCGATATTTTTTTATGAGGACGATTTTGGAGTGCGGAAGCCATGCTTACGCTTTCACAAGACAGAGAGGCATATAACGACAAAAACAAGAGCAAGCCATGCTTGCGTCATTCTGGTCCTGGTGCCATCCAAGGTTCTATTTCATATAGGTTTTACATGTCCTGAGCCTTTAACATCGGAAGCATGGCTTCCTCCAATCAAGAAATCCTATGTATCCAGTGCTCAAAAAGCGTAAGCATGGCTTCCGCACTCCAAGACCGCGTATACAGGTCTCTGGTTTTTGGTGTTATAAACGATCTTATTGGTTTTCTGCCAATGTGGAAATTGGCGT
>JAAYJV010000097.1 GCA_012522755.1 Candidatus Hydrogenedens sp. | reverse complement strand
CGTCAACATCACCGCCATCAGGGTCTTTACCCGTGGCTGTGGCCGTATTCGCAAGGGTGCCGTTGTCGACATCACTCTGAAGCACCACGTAGGTCTCATTGTAGACCTTGTCTTCACCGGGAAGCAGTGTCAGAGGACCATCAGCAAGACCTGTAAGCGGGTCATTCACCATGACATCGCTCAGGGTCACATTACCCGTATTGGTCACAGTGATCGTGTAATTGATCGTCGTGCCCGCAACAGGAAGGGCTGTCACGTCAGCGACTTTCGTCACTTCAATGCCAGGCGTCTTCGTGCCGGTCAAGGTCACGGTGTCGTCATCGTCAACATCACCGCCATCAGGATCTTTAGCCGTGGCTGTGGCTGTATTCGCAAGGGTGCCGGTGTCGACATCACTCTGAAGTACCACGTAGGTCTCATTGTAGACCTTGTCTTCACCGGGAAGCAGTGTCAACGGACCATCAGCAAGACCTGTAAGAGCGTCATTCACCATGACATCGCTCAAGGTCACGTTACCCGTATTGGTCACGGTAATCGTGTAATTGATCGTCGTGCCCGCAACAGGAAGTTCCGTCACGTCAGCGACTTTCGTCACTTCAATGGCAGGTGCCTTTGTCACGGTCAAGGTCACGTCATCATCGTCATCCACATCACCGCCATCAGGGTCTTTGCCAGTGGCTGTGGCTTTATTCGCAAGGGTGCCGTTGTCGACATCGCTCTGAAGCACCACATAGGTCTCGTTATAGACTTTGTCTTCACCGGGAAGCAGTGTCAGAGGACCGTCAGAGAGACCTGTAAGCGGGTCATTCACCATAACATCGCTCAAGGTCACGTTACCCGTATTGGTCACGGTAATCGTGTAATTGATAGTCGTACCCGCAACAGGAAGGGCCGTCACGTCAGCAACTTTCGTCACTTCAATGGCCGGTGCTTTCGTCACTGTGAGCGTCACGTCATCATCGTCATCCACATCACCGCCATCAGGGTCTTTGCCCGTGGCTGTGGCTGTATTCGCAAGGGTGCCGTTGTCGACATCGCTCTGAAGAACCACATAGGTCTCGTTATAGACCTTGTCTTCACCGGGAAGCAGTGTCAACGGACCATCAGCAAGACCTGTAAGGGCGTCATTCACCATGACATCGCTCAAGGTCACGTTACCCGTATTGGTCACAGTGATCGTGTAATTGATCGTCGTACCCGCAACAGGAAGCGTCGGATGGTCAGCGATTTTCGTCACTTCAATGGCCGGTGCCTTCGTGACGGTCAGGGTCTCAGTGTCATCATCGTCCACGGGATTGCCATCAGGGTCTTTAGCCGTGGCTGTGGCCGTGTTCGCAAGGGTGCCGGTGTCAACATCGCTCTGAAGTACCACATAGGTATCCGTGTAAGTTTTCACCTCACCGACAGTAAGTGTCATGGGACCTTCTTCCAGACCTGTCAGTGGATCTTTGATCTCCACATCTGTAAGCGTCACGGTACCGGTATTCGTCACGGTAATGGTGTAGGTAATCGTCGTACCGGCAACAGGAAGTTCCGTCACGTCAGCAACTTTTTCCACTTCCAGGCTTGCCAGATACACTTCAACGGTGATCGTTGCGTCGTCACAGTTGTCGGGATTCAGTTTTTCACAAATAGAATAGTCAATGGTATAGGTGCCATGGGGCGTTCCGGGGGGAACAGACACCTGTCCTGTTGTCGTATTGAGAACGGGAACAGGATCGCCGGGAGTGACAGGCGTGGCACCGTTCACAACACTCACGTTGATATCATTGATATCCACAAGACTGCCGTCGAGCAAGTCGTTGTCCAGGGCGTTGCCCACATTGGGCGTACCATGGGTACCATTCACAGGTCCATAATTGTCGTCATTGGCTTCAATGATGGACACTTCCACGTCGATGAAAATTGTGGCTGTATCACAGTTCGTGGGATTCAGCTTCTCACAAATTTGATATTTGATCTCGTAAACAGCGGAAGGTGTTCCCGGAGGCACACTCACATCGCCGGTAATGGGATCCATTTCAGGTACCGGTTCGCCGGGTCGCACGGGAGTCGCAGGAGCCACTTCCGTGAGAATGATCTCATTGATATCTACGGGCGCACCGTTCAAAGTATCGTTACTGAGAGCATTGCCCGCGAAGGGAGTTCCATCACGGCCGATGAAGGGGCCATAGAGATCATCTTCAGCATGGATAGGCGCAGCCGCTACGATGACCGTAACAACAGCGGAATCACAGTTGGTGAGGTCCAGATTGTCGCAAATGGTATAGGGAATCTGGTACGTTCCTGCAGGAGTTTCAGGAGGGATACTGACCACAGCTGTGTTGGGGTCCAGTTCGGGTACGGGAGCACCGGGAACCAGAGGCGTAGCCGGAGTTACCTGTGTCATGGTCACATTGACAAATGTAGCGGGACCGAAATTATAGCTGTCGTTAGCGAGGGCGTTACCGGCATTGGGATCACCGGCATAACCGTTAATGGGTCCATAAAGATCATCGACAGCAACAACACGACTTCGTGCCAATACATGCACATCATCTTCGTCATTCGTTCCATCAGGATCCGGAACACTGGAATTGATGATTTCAGCCTTGTTAATAACACCAGTCAAAGCAATGAGATTGGTGGTTGCTCTGATCTCCAGACTTGCGCTGGTATTCCGATCCACGCGACCCACCAGCCACAGTCCGGACAGATGATTATAAGTTCCAATACCGCTGTGAGAAACATAATCCAGGCCGATGGGCAGGATATCTGCAAGTTCCACATTATCCGCATCGGTGAGTCCGTTGTTCGTCACGGTAATGGTAAAGACACTTTCCGTCCCCACCAGAGGGTTCGGGTCGTCTACTGTTTTCTGAACAGACAGATCCGCTTTGGCAATACCGAAAATGCTGGTGCATGAGGAATTGTTGATTCCCACAAAGGAGATGGGGAAGTACTCCGTTACGGAGGTGAGCATGAAGTCGTCAACAATAGGATCAGCAATCCTGGCCAGGTAGTGAACCTCCTGGTAATAGCGAACCTCCACATTGCTGAAAGTGACTCTTTCGCTGTTGGAGAAGCCGCTATGGGGCGATCCATTGAAGCGGATGGTGGTTGTCGCACTCTTGAAGCCTGTAATATCAAAGCTGTCAGAACCACCACCGGCCGCCGTACCACTGTAATGTTTCAGAGCTGTAAAGGGGCCTGAGGGGCTGTCACTGATCATTATCTCCACCCAGTCGTTACTGGATGAGTTGAAGGTTGTTTTCAGCCAGTCAAAAGATAGTTCCGCAATATGAGCCTCGGACAGATCAAAAGTTCTCTCCACCCAGGACCCTGCATTGGTTCCAGTGCCTCGAACTTGCAGGCCATTGGTGATAATTCGGATACTGCCGGCATTGAAATCGGGGCTCGAATCCTGCTTGCTCCAAGGCGTACTCCAGGACAGAGTGCCATCATCACCATTGGGATCGTTGGCTGTCTGGAATTCATCGCGATAGCTGAAGTCCTGTTCGAGAATAAAGAGGGCACGACCTGTGGCATCCGTCAATCCTGTATGCAGAAGGATATCACCGCTGTCCAGAATGCCATCGCCATTCACGTCTTCGTAAAGTTCCATTTCAATGCCTTCAACAGCGATATCTTCGCTGTCAGAAAAGCCATTGATATTGTAGTCCAGGAAGGCATGGGCACCAATGGTATTGTAGCCCGGCGTCAGATTACAGGGAATGTTGATATACACCGTACCGGTGTCGCAAACAGAAACAGGCTCTATGGCGCAAATGGTATAGTCGAAAGAATCGAGACCGGTAAAACCGAAGTTGGGCGTATAGGTGATGGTCCCATCGGAATTCACGACAACACTGCCATTGGCCGGGTCTGCAACAACGGTCACACTGTCAGTATCAATGTCACAGAGATAGGCGCCGTCATTCGCCAGAACATCCACGGTGACGGGCGTTTCTATGGCTGTCACCTCATAGTCATCCGTGGCAAATATCAGATGCCCCAGACACAGGGGTTCCATGGTATAACCCACATCCTGTGCGGGGGAACTGGTCGGTGGAATAACATAATTTACCCCATCCTGGCTGTGTGCGAAGGTACGCTGACCCCAGACAGCAATGAGAGGAACATTGTTACAGTTAAAAACGGCCATACCCGAGTTGTCGCTGGCGGGACCGTAAATCAAGCGGGCTTCCAGAGCATTCAGACTGTAGGAGACATCATAATAGGCACCGCAAGGGCTCTGGTTGGGTCCAGTGGTAATGTCGCCATCATACTTCACATAAATTGTCGCAGGCTGGCTCACCGTTACCCACACAGGGGCATAGTTGCGCGAGCCGTCAGAGTTGGCATTTCCGCCAGTACCACCATCGCTGCCCGGCGCCCAGGCCACAGCAGCCATGGGGGTGAGTTTCCGTTCCGGGATCATGGTGAAGGCCCAGTCATAAGTGGAGCCTGAAGCATCAGCATCCATGATGGCCACGGCTGTATAGTATTCTCCCCCCGTGCTTTGGAACTTCGTCGCTTTGGCTTTATCCATATTGAAGGAAGCATAACCATTATCGGGAGGCACCGTGATAATGCCGCTCTCCATGGGATCGCCGAGATTATCACCACGCCGGGTCCAGGTGATCGTAATGGGGTCCTCATTGGGATTCACAAAATAGGCCAGAGCTGGCGCAGAAGTATTGGTCGAATAAACGGGAGAGTAGTAGGTATGCCCATAATAATTACTGGGCAAAATGGCCAGATTGCGGGTTCCATAGCTGTCAATGCCACCGAAAACCATGTCCACACTGACCGGCTTCGTGGCACTTACACGGGCACCCGCCTGGATGTCACCAGCCTTATTGACATCATCCGGATTATACCCTCGATTTGTTTGAGAGGTGTAGCCGTTGTAAAACCATACCTCCCCTTCCATGAGCGTCGGGGAAAACTTATCGTCAACACCATCGCCATCCAGATCCAGGGCGATCTCTGTATTGTCTTCATAGGCACGGACAAAAAGGCCGGTATAGCGGAAAACGGTAACGGCTGAGGTGGCCATGTCTTCACCAAAGGGCAGAACAAAGAACATGCCCGCCGTGGAAGCATCGCTCACATTGGTCTTCACGTTTTGGACTGAAAAGCGGTTAGAGTCGCCACTCACTTTGGAAACGACGACATTTGAAGATGCCGTGATCTTATCTTTACCGTCATAGCGGATTTCCGTATCAGGACGATTCCAGCTGAAGGTATTGTCAAGAATAATATAACCGCCGGCCGGGATGATGTCGTTGGGATAGCCCGGTGCCACACCGTTGCTAGGGTCACCATCGCCCCATACTTGCGTGCTGCTCTGAGCAGGAAAGTCAGAGTCGCTTTCATAGCCATCTTCCCAGTGGTCATAAACAATGCGTGTTCCGGGATAGGGCACCAGAATGCTGATAACACTTCGGGCATTGGTGCCGCCATTATTGCCACTGTTCATCTCTACACTTCCCGCACTCAAGAGACTCTGCCGGAGCTGGGACACATTTTCCGGATAAGGCAGATAGAAGGTACTTTCTTTATTGGCGATGAAGCAGGGATCATCGATGGCTTCCAGCACTTCTATGTATACTGTGGCCTGCACACACTCAACACCGCCGGGAGTGCAAACGCGATAGCGGAATTGGTCCGTTCCGTGGAACTCACCAAAACTGACGTAGGTCATTTCGCCATTACCACCATCCTGCACAAACCCGCCCACAGGATTGGAGATAATGGAAACCGTAGTCGGATCGTAATTACATTGATCATTATCGAGTACATTAAAGGTGATGGGATTCCCCTGCAGCACCTGAAGCAAATCATTGTTCGCAAAAATAACACCTGTCACCACAACGTGTGTTACGGGAATGGAGGTGTTGCATCCGTGGGCGATGGCTGTAATGGTTGTTGTGCCGTGCCAGGAAGCGTCAAAAGTCACTTCACCTGTAAGCTCGTCAATGGTATTTCCAGCAGCAAGGCTGGCTGCATCCAGACTGTATTCAATGCTGGATGCATCGTCGGCTGTGGCGCTGAAGACAATGCTCTCCGCCGTGGCGCAACGCTGTGTGATGGCACTGGAGCTGAAAACAGGAATGCCCACACTGGCCAGTGTGTTGACGGTGAATTCCTCTGTAAGGAAGCATTCGCCTGTGGCCGCTGTGGCGGTAATCACAGTGAGACCGGCCCAATTCGCATCAAAGGTCAGTTCCCCTGTAACCGCATCGATGGTATTCCCACCAGCCAGACTGGCCGCATCCAAAGTATAGGTAATGCTGGCCGCGCCCGCAGCTGTGGCTTCATAGATAATGCTTTCAGCACCGGAGCAACGGCTGCTTACGGAACCGGCAGCGAAAACAGGTTTTTCCACCACACAATTGTAGGTGACAACAACCTGGCCCGAAGCTCCCCGGCCGGGATTTTGCGTTGTGCTGTTTCCGGCACGGTAGGCACCACCGCCACCACCGCCGGGAAGTGCACCGGCTTCACCGGCAACACCATCTTCAGCACCTGCTCCGCCAGCACCGCCTTTGGCCGGAGCGGCTGCACCCTGACGGATGAGGGAGGTGTCATCGGCATAAGCGCCAGCAGCATTACTGCCCGCTGAAGAACCACCGCCACCACCAAAGAGTCCGCCAGCACCCTGGGCACCATATCCGCCACTGTAGGTCTGGTCACCAACGCTCAAAGCGCCAGCACCGCCAGCACCGGGAACATTGCTGTTTTGTGCGGAGGATTCACCGCCCTTGGCCAGGACTGTGGTGTCACTTCCAAACCAGGAATCCTCGCCCGGATCCGGAGAAAAACTCCCGGCTCCCACATAGAGCGGGAAGCTCTGACCAGGCGTCACGGTGAGTACGCTCCGTGCGTAGGCACCGCCACCGCCACCGGCCAGGGGCAGATTGTTGCCAGTCGTACGGAAGGCACCGCGACCGCCAGCTCCCCAAACCTCCACAGTAATCTCAGTGATTCCTGCGGGGACCTGGAAGGTATTGGAGCCCGGTGATGAAAAAACAATTTCTGTCGGCTGCGCCTGAAGTGCTAAAGGAAGCAGCAGCATTCCGACAAAGAGCAGCGACAGTGCTGCACTTGTATTGCTTTTGGGAAATTTCTTGAAGGTGGATACGGTACTCATGATTCTGTTGCCTTCTGTTTCATAGAAAGGTTGGACTCGCCTGTTTTCCATACAGGATTGTCACGATGAGATTGGTGCTCTCGGATTAAAACCTGAAACAGACCTGCCCGACCGGATAGAAGCGATCGGACAAGTCTGAAATTTCTAAGATGACATTTTTGGAATATGAATGCGCAACAAGAAAAAATAATGAGGCAAAGAGAAAGTTGGAACGTCTCTTTTGGAGTACGTCAGCATTTCTGAAGAAACCGTTATAAAACAAAGAATCACTTTTGTTCGGTCTAGCCATAATGTCCTTACTGGAGGAGGCCCGTCACCTTCATGTTTGTCCATCATCACGAACAACCATTGTCACAGGCAAAGTAACGCAATGAGTTGAATCCTTATTCCAATGGTCAGGATTCTTTTTTCTGCCTGAACAATGAACAAACATCAACCATTTAACGCTGTTCCACTTGTTACACCCCGTTACAAACATACAAAATTTACAGTGGAATTTCCTGAAAAGAGAATGAAAACAAGATTTTTCTTCACAGCGCAAAATCGTCTCCAAACACGGACAGCACAATGAGACACAGCAAAAAGATGGCTTGTTTCAATCTTCAATTTCCATGTTTTACTTTTGCTGGTTGCACCTTGGGACGAGAGATGAGGGCGCGGGACAAGGAGTGAGGAATGAGGAAAGAGGGGCAATCCACTCTGTCCATTCCGTCCATTCTGTCCATGTCCTCCACTCCTCGCTTCTGCGACAAAAAAAAGCAGCACCCCGATTTATTTTTCGAGGTGCTGCTGAATCTCTTCAGTTTTTAAAGCTCTATTTATTGAGCCGCAAGTACAGCCGCTTCTCCTGCTTCCGCCTGGATCCAGTTTTCAAAGCGATCGGCTACAGCGGCTTCTTCCGCATTGCCTGTGTGAACATAAACGCGGTACTGAAAAACAAGTTCCTCTTTGTCCTGAATGGTATAGTCGCCATTTTCGGGGATAAGCCCCTGGTTATATTCTTTTTCGACAAAATAAGAATATCCAAAAGAGTTGGCTCCCATGAGTCCATAATTACGCACGTGCCAGCATCCGGGATAGCGGAGGTTTTCGGGGTGATCAAATATGGTGGCTCCGCGCCAGCCCACATCGGGAACGTTACCGGAGAAATCACACCAGGGCGAAGGTTTGCCCCAGGCTGTTTTTTCGCCCACATCGCCCAGAGCATTGGTGATGAGAGCATTGCCATGGCAGATATCGGGACGCATGCGCAGGGATACGATACCCCCTTCTTTAGTGTCGCTCAACAGTACATCTCCGTAGTTTGCATTGAAGGCGACCTTCACATCGAGGATACGCCCCGCTTCGGGGACAGCATAAAAGCGGTATTCACGGCTTTCGTCCAGAAGCGGAGTACCTTCCTGATCTTCCCAGAGGTTGCGGGCACGTATCCAGCCGTAGGCATCGCCGGAACCGAAGGTGACCTCCACGGTCTTCTGGGTACCGGAACCAGTCCCTTCTCCCCAGAGGTCCACACCGTTCACTTCTCCATAGGCCGACCAGAGCGACTTCTGGTGGGGATGATCCCGATCTTTACGAGGTGTTGTATCGACCAGGGCGGGAAAATCCCGGGTGATGCCAACGCCTCCTTCGCCGTTTACCGGCCAGAGGAAGGGCTTTTTCCATTGGGATCCGTAATGATAAGTGGTGAAATGACTGTCGTCAATATACACTTCTATTTCGTCTTCCCCGCTTTTTTTGCGCAACTGCACACGGAAGGGCGTCTCGGCCTTGCGCTCACCCGTTTCAATGCGGGCTTTGGCTGTTGCACCGGCGGGCAACTCATCAATGATGAAGCAGAGCTTTCCGTCGCGTAAGCTTGCGGGATATTTTTTACCGGACTCTTCGTTGACAACGGTAATGAAGGCGGGTGCTTCGTCCGTATCCAGTGCCAGTTCCACGGGCTGATTGCGGACCTCTGTTTTTCCACCGTTGATCTCAATGGCTGTTCCATTGAGTGCGGCGCCGGCACTTCCTGCTGTCAAAATGAGGAAAGCACAGAAGACAACTGTTGCGATGACTTTGTTGGTCATGAAAAAATTCTCCTTGATATCTGTAATGGGGGTCTTAAATATATCCTGCAAAAATTCAGTGTATCAAAAGTCGAGACCTGACGCAATAAATAGGGAAGAAAAATCCGAAAACAGGTCTTTTCAGACTGTGCGGTTATTTTCCCGCCTTTTCCTCCCGGGCCCGGATGAGGCGAGTGAGCAAGTTGTTGGAAGGACAATCCAGTCCCTGTTCCAGGCCAAAGCGTACGATGGCTCCATTGAGGGCGTCTATTTCTGTACGTCGGCCCAGACGCAGATCTTCGCGCATACTGGCATAATGGGCCGCTGTGGGCGGCAAAAGAACCTGATAGAAATGCCGGAGCCAGTCTTCGGGCTGTTCATGCGTAAGGGAAATTTTCTTTCCCCGGGCGACAGCATAGAGCTCCCCGATCACCTCTTCCATGATTATCCGGGTATACTTGGATTCCGCCAGAGCACCATAGGGCACATCGAGCAATGCGGAAAGAGGATTGAGTGCGCAATTGTAGGCGACCTTTTCCCAGAGCAGTGTTTCCAGCCTGTCCGTGAAGACAGTGGGCAATGCGGCCCGATCCATCATTTCGACAATGGCTCCCACTCTTTCCGGAGACGGGCCTTCCCGGTAGCAGCCCAGAGCAGTGGGTGCAGCCATGACCGTTACTTCCACACAGCCAGCTTCAGGAACACGTGCCCCGAAAATAGCCCGGGCTCCGAAAGTGCGATCCCAGCCCGCTGCAGAGGCGATGGTTTCCATATTGCCCAGGCCGTTCTGATAGGAACAGACGAGACTCTGAGCATGAAGGAAGGGTTGGATCTCCCGGACGGCCTCCGCGGTTGCATAAGATTTGACTGTAATGAAAATCAGATCGAAGGGATCAGAGGACAATTCTTGAGGGGAGGTACAGGTTTTCAAGGAGGTGACATGATGGTCCCCCCAGATACCGCATATATGCAGGCCCTGGCGGGCGATGGCATCCATATGCTCCTGACGGCCCAGAAGGGTGATATCATGATTGTTTTTCGCGAGAAATCCGCCAATCACACTGCCCAATGCGCCAGTGCCCATAATCAGTATTTTCATGGTCTTTTCCTTTGCGAGGAAGTGGCAAAAAGACTTTTGCGGATCATCCGCTCTCCGGCGTATTCAGGGGGACGGTTCTTCCCGGTATTCCCGAGGCTGTTCCCCGGCCGCCCGCTCTTCACTCACTTCTTCACGATTGAACGATCCTTTTTCAAGAAAAGAGACACAAAGGGCGGCTACCCGTCGGCTGTTGGCAAGAAAATTGTGGGCATGGGGCATGACAATCCAGTCGGCCATACCGGGCAGACGGGTGCTGGCTACGGTAATGACGCCATCGTTGGGCTCAGTCAGGGTAAACTCCTGGCCCCGGTCGCCGGCTATGATGGCGAATTCCACAGGGGGCGGTGGCAGATTTTCATAAAACTCATCAGAAGCCACCTGCTGGCCGCTGCTCCCTGTAAACCATTGATATACGGGATTTTCCTTGAGTAAACGGAGCAGGCCGGTGGGTTCATTGGGTGGTGCGATGAGCACTACCCGACCGAGGCCCGGGGGCAATTCCTGTTCAAAGGCGGCCCGGGCAATCAGGGTTCCCAGAGAATGGGCAACGATATGATAGGGAAACTGTTCCACCCGTTCACGCAAAAATTCCAGAAACTGAAGAGCCATTTCTTCTATGGATCGGCTGTGCGCCACATAGGGGAAGTTCAGGGTTCTGTAGCCCGCACTCTGAAGCCGTGTATCGAGCACCCACAAAGAGGCACAGCCCCGACCCATGCCCTGAAGCAGGACAATGGTATCCCCTGTATCAGAGCTTTCCTGAATCTGTTCTTCAGCAGAAGGCAACTCAACCGTCACCTCTCCGAAAACAGCCAGCCAGGTGAAGAGCAGGGAAGTAAGAAGTGTCATCAGTCTCGGGGGGACCTTTTTTTAAAATAATGAGCGGCTGCAGGAATCCATCAGAGATTGAAGTTGATATGCAATGATGTTTTCCCCTCATCCAGAGTGAAGGAAGTACTCTTTCTTTTCAGCGAGGAACGGCTCTGCCAGAATTCCTCCTGGCTGACGCTGTTCGGTGTGGCATAGACAATGACCTCGCCAGATTTCAGGGGGAGACGGCTTGCGTGATAGGAACCGCTGGAACCCAGATCATAAAAGATCCGGTCTTTTTCCAGATTATTGGTGCCGTTCAGGACAATCTCCACAAAGGCGGAACGAGGTGTGGCGCCCTGAAGGGAAACATTCCCCTGAATGGATCCTTTGCCATCGTCAAAGTTGAAGTCAATCCAGGTGGTCTGCGAAGTGGTCACCTCCGCTTCCTGCTCCATGCGTCGGTCAAACCAGTTGTCTCCGGCTCCCGGTTCAACGGAGCCCCAGAAAAACACTGTTTCGGGCGTAAAGGGCAGTTCATATTGACCCGGAGACAGGTAATTGACCGTCTTCAGCAGATCAACGTAACTTCCGCCCAGACGTCGGCGTAAATCTTTGAATTGTGCAGGACGGCCATGAAGGGAGAGGTCACCGCTGATGGTACTGGATCGGGGTACCTGAACCCGGATACGTGTGGTCTTTCCTGACTCCAATTGAACGATAGCCCGACCTGTACCATGATCTTCACTGGCGAAAAGTAATGAATGAACTCCTATGGGAAGTTCATATATTTCAAAGCGCCCCATGGAATCAGTCTCTTTATATGAGATACGGCTTTTAGTCAGGTTCATCCTGGATCCTTCGCGGGGAAGAATATTGGCTCCGTTGATGCTGAGTTCATTGGCGTTGTAGAGAATGCCTTCCAGCGATGCGGCCCGGTGAAGAGGTATTTCCACTATCTCATGAGCATCCCAATGTTCATCTATGACGAAAGGAACAGCCAGAGGAGCATAACCTTTTGCACGTACCCATACGGTATAGTCACCGGGCGTCAGCAGATTCACCCGCACGAATCCGTCTTCATTCTCCTGCTTTTGAAACATATTCAACACAAAGGGCTGCAAGATGGTTGTATGTTCTTTGATACAGGCCTGTTCCACCTCTCTGATGGCAAGTCCCGTGAGCCGGTCGGTTACCCTTCCGACCATCTTGAATCGGGTCGGCATGGACGGATCCATCTCCACTTCAATGGACGGATTTTTCTGGTTGGTATGATGACGCACGTTTTCACGCAGGAGTTTATCCCCATAATAAACGGAGACCCGATGCTCACCCCGGGCTACCCCGCGGATTTCAAAGGCACCGTAGGAATCAGTTTCCACTTCCTTATCCTGGCTGCGCACTGTGAGGCCGGCCAGTCCATCTTCAATAAAGCGGATGTCCACCACACGGCCTTCAATGGAATAGTTGGTCGGTGCGGGACGATCGGCCCGTCGGCTCTCTTCAGATGGGTCGTTTTCTTGTGCGGATGTTCCTTCGGAGGAAGTCGGACCTTCTCCGAAAAACAGTTGCGGACCGACTCCATAAAATGCCGTGTACCCGAAATAAGCGCCTATTCCCACAACCAGCAGGATCAGCGTTGTGAGAAGCAAAGGCGTACGACGGCCCCGTCTTTTTCCAAGAGTGGTTTTTTTCAGAGCCTTTTCAGCCGATGCCTGACCACCCACTGTAGTGACGATATGGGCCAGACGTTCGGCGTTGTTGATCTCCGGGAAAAGGGCTTTGCGGACCTCTTTCAACAAGGCCGCTTCCACATTCTCGCGGGTCCGTGCCAGATCCTCAGCCGCTTCCTTATGTTCTATCTTGAGCACTTCCGCAATCTGACGGGGGTTCATGCCGCAAAAACTGTGGAGCAGAATACCCATGCGCTCCTGATGAGTGAAGGAACCCAGCTCTTCCATGAGCGGTTCAATCAATTCCGTCTGAATCCATTGCAGATCCACGGGCGAAGCTTCCCTGCGCGTTCGCGGAAGATTCCAGTTGGCGGCCCGTCTGGACAGGAGATTATCCGATTCCACCTGGGCCAGACCGCACATCATGATGCCGAGTTTCCGGGGATCCGTAAGGGAAATCAAACGACCATAGCCGCTTTCAAAAGCGGCCGCTGTCGCTTTGTCTGCAAGAAAAACGCTGCCTGTATTGGCAAGCGCCACAGCGTAGGTCATGGGTTGGTACCGCTCGATCAAAAGGCGGTACGCATGCGGTTCTCCCTTGAATATGCGGCGGATCATCACCGCTTCTTTTTTAAAACGCGAAAAAGAAAGCACGTTACAAAGCCCTTACCAACGCCCGCATGGCGCTTTTTGTTACTTTCACCGTACGCTTGGTTTTTCTGTGGCAAAGTGACAGCCGGCTGAAAAGCAGCCGCCCACTTCACAGGTAATTATGCGGTAAACGGTTGCTCAGATCAAATCAGGTCTTTTTCTTTCAAAATAAAATTTCGACAAAACAGTTTTCAACTCTTCATGAGGCTTGCTGAAGCCTGCTGCACAAGATTTTCCATCCTAACGGGATCCAGGCTTATTTCTTCAAATACACCCGCATCCAGATACCAGAGTATGGCCTTCTCAGGAAGTGTACCACGAATCTCCTTCAAGGCGGCACCATAGAGGAGCAACTGGCTTTCATAGCGGGCCTGGTTGTCTGGGTGATGGTGGCCTGTTTTATAGTCCACGAGAATGCGCCCATCAATGAGAACATCGACCACGCCATGGAGCATGAACTCTCCCAGATTCAGCATGAAAGGCACTTCTTTCTCCAGGCTTTCAGCCTGAGCAAAGAGAGGCCAGCTGGCGGCCTGACGAAAAGTATCCACGCAGCGGCGCATACTTGTGAGAAGCTCCGAAGCCTGACGGAAATCGATACCCGATTCAAAAACCAGGTTCTCCAGAGAGGGAAGGATATCTTTTTGGAAATCCCAGAGTTCAAAAAGACGGTGAAAAAGCGTTCCGCGATCCATGGCTGCTCCACGAATACGCGGCTGAGGCTCCTGCTCTTGTTCTTCCTGACTGGAATCGGGGAGAAGGGAAATGACTCTGGCAGCCTCTTCCTCATCTTCGCCATAGCCCAGGTTTTCAAGAAGTGCTGAGACGGAAATATGCTTTCTTGAGGTGCTTTCCTGTATCAGAGGCTGAAGGCGCTTGCTGATGGCTTCTTCATCGGGTTGCAGAACTTTTCTTTTTCTCGCATTCTCTGGCGGAGCATCTGTTGCGACGCGATGAACAAAGATGTTCCACCCGTCGCCCTGAATCATTTCGCCATGCTTTCTGTCGGGAAGACCATAGAAACGGTTGAGGATGCCTGCCCAGGTGAAGGGATTGACTTCATCGACACCGCACAAGATCAGATATTCGCGTGCACGGGTCATGGCAACATACAGGATTCGGGCCCGCTCCATCAGATTCTCCCAGAAAGAGAGCCGTTTCAACAGTTCATAATAACCACCGCCCGTGAAACCGCCCAGGCCGTCACTGTGTTTGGCCGCCACACCCAGATCCTGGTGCATACATAAAATGCCGGGATCCGGTTCTGATGTACCCACCATAAGTTCGGGCAGAAAGACAATGGGAAACTCCAGCCCTTTGGATTTATGAATGGTCATCAGTGTGACGGCACCCATGCCCTGAGTCTGGAGCTCGGCATCACCTTCACGCAGTTCACGCACGGAAAGCTCTTCCACATAGCGGGCGAACTCCGGCAGAACGCCCAGATCTGTCTGACTGAATTTCTCAGCCATGTTCCGTAATTTACGCAAATTGGACACGCTCTGAAGACCCAGATAGCGATCCAGCAGAATGGCCTCAAAACGGGTGAGCTGCACAAGACGCTCCAGCCAGCGGGCTGGCGGCCACTCACGGCGTTCATATAAATCTTCAAAAAGACAGCGGCCTTCTTCCAGTATCTCCGGCGCTGAAAAGTTTTCGGGTATCTCTTTTTCGTGAAAAGCGGCGGCCAGTCCTCCGGGGCACCGCGACAGGCGCATGAGATCCTCGTCAGACAGTCCCACCAGAGGACTGCGTAAAACCGTCAAAAGTGCTTCCTCATCCCAAGGATCAATTACAAGCTGCAGCATGGCCAGTACATCCAACACTTCACGACGCTTGAAAAAACCTTCGCCAGCCACACGGTTATAGGGAATGTTGGCCTCGCGCAGTGCCGCTTCATAACTGTGCATCTTGGTACCACGCCGGAAGAGAAGCACAATATCATCATACGTGGCGGGACGCATGCCCTCCTCGTTTTTCCGGCGCAACTGTAAAGGCTGCTCACTGTGACACATGGAATAGATGCGCTGAGCGATGAATCGGGCCTCCTGCTCACGCTGATCTCCGGCACTCTTCAATTTGGCGGGAACAAAACATTCAACCCGGGACTCACCGACGGAAGGACGGAAAGGAATCATGGGCCTGTAGGCTTCCACAGCATTGAGCATATCACTGCGGACAAAGAGATCATTGATGAAATGGAGCACATCGGGCAGGGTCCGGAAATTGTGCAGAAGCGAAACCGGTTCCGGGTCACGGCGTATCTCATTATTGAAAAGGCCTACATTGGCTCCCCGGAAAAGATAAATGGATTGCTTGGCATCGCCCACGAAGAAAAGGGATGGGCCGCCAGGTCTGTCTGCGAGAAGATGAGCAATATCCAGCTGACGGCTGTCCGTATCCTGAAATTCGTCAATGAGCAGAAAAGTGAAGGATGAGGCCACTCGGTCACAGAGAGCAGGGTCTTGTTTCAGGTAATACAGTGTCTCGTTGATGATATCATCAAAATCCAGAGCTGAGGCCTCTTGACGGAGCAGACGCAGCTCTTTGTCCGCTTCGCGAAAAAGAACCGCGAAATCTGACGTGATCTGAGCGCTTTCAGCATTCTCCTGAGGATTCCATTCGGGACACCACACCCAGGATTCCATCCACCTTTTAACCTGATTCAAGGCTTCGCCCGTTGCTTTGTAAAAACCCTTGACCCAATTCTTGCCGGAATGGCGCATGTCGGGATAGTCTGCTTTCAATCTTGTCAGAATCTCCGGCAGATTGTCCACACCGGCCCGGAGCGATAGCAGTGCATGAATATAATCCGTACGCATCTGCTCCCGGGTGTTAAAAGGGTCGAAACAGGTCCCATCAAAAGATTGCAGAAGTTCCACAAAATAGGGGATCTGGGGAGCCCGGGCCAGTTTGCGCAACAATCCATGATAAAGGGGTTGAAAACGCTCCTGCCAGAAAGTGAACAGAGCCTCAGCATCGCCTTCGGGCATGGCATCGAAAACAGCCCTGTAGTCCCAACGGCGAACAAGCATTTTTTTCAGCACCTCTTTGATGCTGTGCCGGGGCATGAGCACGGATAGGCGACAGGCAGCCGGGTTTCCGGACTCCAGAAGAGTGTCCAGTGTTTGTATGAGCGCGCGTTCGGTGAGGCGTGCTGATTCGGCATCACTCAGCACTTTCCAGTCCGGATCCATCTGGAAATGAAGGGCATTTTCACGCAAAATAGCGGCGCAGAAGGAATGGATGGTCGTTATCTGTGCACTGTCCACCTGATATTCCATGGTGCGCCAGAAACTGAGCTCATCGGGCTCGATATCAGGGCTGTGGGCACGGAAACGCAACCGGAGACGGGCCTTCATTTCAGCAGCGGCCTTGTTCGTGAAAGTAATGGCCGCAATACGATTCAGCCCCGGAGTGACGTCTCCCCACAATTCGGGGTGTGACAGCAGATGGAAGATGCGTTCTACGAGAATGGCTGTTTTTCCCGATCCCGCACCGGCCGAAACCCCCACCACGGGGCGGCCAGCCTCAATGGCTGCTCTCTGTTCTTTTGTAAACTTCATAAGGCCCTCCGACCTGTGGTTATAACAATTGCGCCCTCTTCACCGGAAATTACGGCGATGTACAGCCTCCTTATTCTGCAGAGTATGGAGAGTATATGCAAACCAGGGGGTATGAAGGCCGATGGAATGTACCTGAAAACAGCACAGCACAGCCGCAACCACATGATTCTTTTTTTAAAACCAGGTCAATCAGGTCACACACGAAAAAACAACTTTGAGGCATAAAAAGACCTATCGTCTTAACACGTCCACTCTGTCCACTTGGTCCACTGACCCCGCAACAATGCCCGGAACAGGCCCCCGCTCCTCCCACATCCAACCGATCCAACTGAATCCCCTCATCAAAGTATTCAGCGACAACGAGGCGGAAAATGGCCAGGATCCATACTGGAAAAATGAAGAAGAACACTGAGTACAGCGGTAAAGCCATAAAAACAGAAAATTTTTTCAGTCTCATCCAGGCGAATAAACAGTATCGTTTGCATATTCAATAGTGTTTGTAGTAGAATGCTGCTGGTGTTTACCGCATCCGCGGCGCAACTCGCCGGACCTTCTAAGCTATCCCCGTTTCCCGCAGTTCTTGTACATCCTGCTACAAAAGCACCAAAAAGGGGATGTCACTCATTAACCCAAGGAGAGTCTACTATTATGGCAAAAAAGAGTGTGTATTTCTTTGGCGGCGGCACAGCCGAAGGTACAGGTGAGATGAGAAATCTTCTCGGTGGAAAAGGCGCCAACCTGTGTGAGATGGCCAGTCTGGGCATCCCCGTTCCCGCCGGCTTCACGATCACCACAGAAGTTTGCACTGAATACTATGCGAATGATGGCAAAGTTCCTCAGAACGTTTATGACGAAGCTGATGTCGCCATCAAGCAAGTTGAAGAAGCCATGGGCAAAAAATTCAATGACCCTGAAAACCCCCTGCTTCTTGCTGTTCGATCCGGTGCCCGCATTTCCATGCCCGGTATGATGGACACCGTCCTCAATGTCGGCCTGAATCAGGAAACCATTCCCGGCCTCATCAAAAAGAGTGGCGATGAGCGCTTTGTTTATGACTCCTATCGTCGTCTCATCATGATGTATGCCGATGTTGTCATGGAAAAAGCCGCTGGTATTGAGCCCGCTGACGGCGAAGGCGTTCGCAACAAAATGGAAGACGCCATGGAAGCCATGAAACAGGCCAAAGGCGTGACAGAAGACGCCGATCTCGACGCTGACGACCTGAAAAAGCTTTGTGACGAATACAAACAAATCGTCGTCGACTGTTTCGGCGAAGCTTTCCCCGATGACCCCAAAGATCAGCTCTGGGGCGGCATCCGGGCCGTGTTCCAGTCCTGGAACGGCAAACGCGCCATCGCCTACCGTCGCATCGAAAATATTCCTGATGATTGGGGTACAGCCGTTAACGTGCAGGCCATGGTCTTCGGTAACCTCGCCAAAGACTCCGCCACAGGCGTTGCCTTCACCCGTAACCCCGCCACAGGCGAAAACAAATTCTTCGGCGAATGGCTCCTCAATGCCCAGGGCGAAGACGTTGTAGCGGGTATCCGTACACCCTCTCCCTTGAACGAAGAAACGAAATCCGACAGTAACAAACACCTGCCTTCTCTGGAAGCGGAGTGGCCGGAACTCTACAAACAGATGGACGACATCCGTCACCAGCTGGAAAAACACTACGGCGACATGCAGGACGTGGAATTCACCATTGAAGACAAGACCCTGTATATGCTGCAGACCCGTACCGGTAAGCGTACCGGCGGCGCCGCTGTCCGTATGGCTGTTGAAATGGCCAAAGAAGGTCTTATCGACAAAAACACCGCGATCATGCGTGTACGCCCTGAACAGCTTGACGAACTCCTCCACCCCATGCTTGACCCTGCAGCCGAAAAAGCACAGCAGTACATCGCCAAAGCTCTCCCCGCCGGACCGGGCGGTGCCGTGGGTCGCGTCGTGTTCACGAGTGAAGACGCCAAAGAATGGGCCGCCAGAGGCGAGAAAGTCATTCTTGTCCGTAACGAAACTTCCCCGGAAGACGTGGAAGGTATGCGCTCCTCTGTGGCCATCCTCACTTCCATGGGCGGCATGACCTCTCACGCGGCACTGGTTGCCCGTGGCTGGGGCAAATGCTGCATCGTCGGTTGTGCGGCCATCACCATCAACGCCCGTGAAAAATTCTTCACCGTTGGCGACAAGACCGTGAAAGAAGGCGACGTGATCAGCATGAACGGTACAGCCGGAACCGTCTATCTCGGTCAGATGGATGTCCTTCCAGCCGAACCCGAAAAGAACGAATGGTACAGCGAAATCATGACCTGGGCCGACGAACTGCGTCAGATTGGCGTCCGCGCCAATGCCGAGAGTCAGGAAGACGCCGCTACGGCCCTGCGCTTCGGTGCTGAAGGCATCGGCCTGGCCCGTACAGAGCATATGTTCTTCGACGCTGACCGTATCATCTATGTCCGTGAAATGATTCTGGCCAACAACGAAGCCGATCGGCGTAAAGCGGTCATGAGTCTTCTTGACTACCAGATTAAAGATTTTGACGAAATCTTCAGAGCCATGGCTGGCAAGCCTGTCACCGTCCGTCTGCTGGATCCCCCGCTTCACGAGTTCGTCGGAAGCCTGGTCGAAGAAGACGGCAAGAGAGAACTGGACGCTCTGGCCCAGCACGTCGGAATGACCCCTGCACAGGTTGTTGAGCGCATTGAAGCCCTCAGCGAATTCAACCCCATGCTCGGACACCGTGGCTGCCGTCTTGGCATCGCCTACCCCGAAATTACCGAAATGCAGGCCCGCGCCATCATCACAGCCGCCGCTCAGCTCACCAAAGAAGGTGTGGAAGTGCTCCCCGAAATCATGATCCCCCTCATCGGCACACGTGAAGAATTGGCCCACCAGCGCGCTATCGTGGAAGCCGTTGCTGCTGACGTTCAGGAAGAAAGCGGAACCAAGGTGAACTACCTCGTCGGAACCATGATCGAAGTGCCCCGTGCCACGCTCATCGCTGACAAGATCGCCGAAGACGCCGACTTCTTCAGCTTCGGAACCAACGACCTCACGCAGATGACCTTCGGTTTCTCCCGTGACGATATCGGCACCTTCCTGCCCATCTATCTCGAACAGAAAATTCTGAACGACGACCCCTTCGCCGTTCTCGATCAGGAAGGTGTTGGCCAGCTTGTGGAAATGGCTGTGCAAAAAGGCCGCTCCACACGCCCCGACCTCAAATGCGGTATCTGTGGTGAGCACGGTGGTGAAGCCTCCTCCGTGAAATTCTGTCACCGCGTCGGACTGGACTATGTGAGCTGCAGCCCCTTCCGTCTGCCCATCGCGCGCTTCGCCGCTGCTCAGGCCGCTATCGAAACGCCCCGCTCCTGAGACTGAGCACATACCTCTGAAAAGAGCTTACTGAGTTAATTGTGGCCCCTGCAGGCACTGCGCTTGCAGGGGCTTTTTTTGTGAGCTGAGTCGGGGCCAAGGAACGAAGAGATGACACCGACACAACGCCCTTTAGAACTACGAATTAACACTGATGAATTAAAGACCTTGGGTCGCGCAGCCTGGGAACGCCAATTTCCACATTGGCAGGACACCCGGGAAAAGACCATGACTTATGTATGCACTTGACGGGAGAACAAAGACTCAGAGTTTACAAAGGCTTTTATTTTGTTATTGCTTAGCAAAAGACCTGTTACCGCATCACTGTTTACAAAATGTCAATGTCATCATACGCTGTCTGCCAATGTGGAAATTGACGTTCCCAGGAATGGGCCCCCATGGCTTTTCGGTCATAGTTGAAATGGGCACGGCATGCCGTGCCCCTACGTGGCCCACCCCTATTCCTTACCGGCGACGTCGGGGTCCTCGACGGGTTTGGCCGGGTCGTTTTCTGCGTGATGGGTTTCGGCGGGGCATTTCTGCGGGATCAGCCGGTCCCTGAGGCGTCTCGGGTGCCCATTGTTCACGACTGGCACTCACAGTCTCATCCTGAGCCTCCCGGGATTTATTGAAACTGCCACAGCGCGGGCATTGGGACAGGGTCACCGCTTCTTCGTCAAGATACAGAAAATTACAAAAGATGCAACGCCACATGAATTGTTTTTCCAGGCTGCTGTAAACACCTGTGGCCCGGAGCTCGCCCAGAATGGACAGTACTGCAAATCCCACGATAATCAGGGTACCATAGATGAGGAGTGCCGTACCGAGGGTAATCTGGATCATGTGCTCTCCTCCGATGCCTTGATGAAGAGAACACCGGACTGATCAGTGCCACTGCGGCTCAGTCCCTCTTCCCTCTCCCCTGTTTCATATTCCGGAAGCGGTGAAAAGCGGTATTGGAGGAGGGTCATCTGAATCTCATCGACAAGGTCCACGTCCTCCACCTCCGGACTCCATACATTCACCACACGTCCACTGGGATCCACCTGGAAAACAATTTCAAGATGTCTGCCCCGCCAGGGTGAGGAGATGTCCCAGAGGGCTTTCAAAGGCGGTGAAAAAAGGAGGCTCCGGTCGTCGGGAGGGCCGGTCCATTCGATAAAGGCTTCAAAGCCGGCGGCCGGGCGAAAATAAAGGCGTTTGGCTTCACGTTCAGGAAGCGCCTCTTCCGGAGAAACACCATCAGAAAAGGCTCTGTCACGGAGAGAGCGGCTCATCCGTTGCAACTCGGAGCTGAAGCGTGCCCAGCTGTCAGTGTAGACAGCCTGCTCAGGCAGGTCACTCAGAGGTGCAGTCATGTCATAGCGCACCCGGAGCCTTTCCATCTCCGCAAACTCCACCACAGGCAGGGCTACGGTGGGAAGGAGATCGTAGCTGTCACCACGGCCCAGACTCAGTGCATCGCTCTGGGGTGAGGCGTCGGAAAGGGGCTGAGCACTTTCCGGTGCGGAAACAATCTGCACCTGATAAAAGCGGATATCATCGCGGGGATAGCGTACCCCTATCTCAAAAAAGGTGATCATGGACAAATGAAAAAGCAGCGAGATGCCGGCCGCCCACAACAGGCGGTTTCGACTCGTGCGCTGTTGTTTCCGCCGCTGAAGGGCGGGATCCGGATACGCTGCTTTTATTTCTGTCATAACAATGGCCCTGTCCGATCCGGGCGGATCATCTCTCGGCCGCGGGAGAGGTCGCTGCTATGCCATAGTTTTTGATCCCCACACTGTTGGCAAAACCCAGTACTTTGACCAGGCGCTCCGTGGGTACGCGGGCATCAGGCCGTATGAGCACGAGAGCTTCAGGATCACGCTCGCGAAGATCCACCAGCGCCCGTGTCAATTGTGTCCAGTTTGTAATGGAGACATCGTTGATAAAGATTTCACCACCGTCCTCGGGGCCGCCTGTGCCGTAAACCAGGGTAATGGCCATCTCTTTGCTTTCCAGCTGGTCGGCTCCTTCGGCTTCGGGCAGTTCAATGGGAACAGAAGATTGAACCACGAAGGTGGAAGAGACCATGAAAAAGATGAGCAGCTGAAACACCACGTCGATGAGCGGTGTCATGTCCAGCGTGGCCTGTACTTTTCGTCGGTTATCACGTTTGAATTTCATGGTTAAATCTCACGGTCGCCCTGATGCTGGGTCAGGAGTTCAATCAACTCTGAAGCGCTCAGTTCCATTTCAAGCACCATGTTATCCACGCGGGTGATAAAGTAATTGTGCACGACAAGAATGGGAATGGCCACGGTCAGCCCGGCGGCTGTGGTGATGAGGGCATTCCCGATTCCTTCCGCCAGATCGCTGGGATTGACCTGGCCGCGTTTGTTCTGAATCTCACTGAAGGCCTTGATCATACCCTGAACCGTGCCGAGAAGGCCCAGCAGAGGGGCAATGGTGGAACAGGTCGCCAGGGCGGAAAGATGCCGTTCCAGCCGGGGAATTTCGAAGCGTCCCGCATCTTCAATAGCTTCGCGGATGTCCTCTTTGCTCCGGTCGTGCTTGAGGATGCCCGCCTTGAGAATGCGTGCCACAGGCGCCTCTGTTTCATCACAGATTTCTATGGCTTCCCGGATCCTGTTCTGTCGGAGGACCTGTCGCATGACATCCATGAATTCGCGGGTGTCAATGTCGGCCCGCCGGAGCACGAAAATACGCTCGATGATAATGGCCAGGCCGATAACCGAACACATCATGATGGGCCACATGAGAATGCCGCCCTGAATAATGATATTTACAAAATAGCTGTCTGTATCCATCTGCTTGCAGTTTCCTTCTCTTTATTCCATTATGTCGCGGCTGACCAGAGAACCCAATCCCTTGTCTGTGAATATTTCCAGTAACATGCTGTGCGGCACACGGCCATCAATGATATGTGTCCGGCGGACACCATGGTTCAACGCTTTGATGCAGGCATCAATCTTGGGAGCCATGCCTCCGGCGATGACCCCTTCTTCTTTGAGTGTTTTCACTTCACTGGCATGTACCTGTTTGATCAATGTTTCAGGCTTGCCCACTTCCCGGAGAAGACCCGGTGTATCCGTGAGAAAGACGAGTTTCTCCGCTTTGACAGCGGCCGCGATATCACCGGCCGCTGTATCGGCATTGATGTTCCAGGTACCCCCTTCTTCATCGGTGGCGATGGGAGCCACAACAGGGATCATGCCACTGTCGCAGAGTGCTGTGAGGACCCGCACATTCACGCTGGTGATCTCGCCTACCTGACCGAGGTCTTCGCCACTTTCCGATTGTTTTTTTCGGGCATAGAGCATACGCCCGTCTTTACCCGACAGTCCCACGGCTTCGCCACCGGCACAGTTGATGAGATTGACAATATCTTTGTTCACCGAGCCGGCCAGAGTCATCTCCACCACTTCCATGGTGGCGGGATCAGTCACCCGGAGCCCCTGGGGGGTAAAGTGCGATTCAATATCCAGTCTTTTCAGCATGCTGTTGATGGCCGGGCCGCCGCCGTGAACGACAATGGGGTTCATGCCCACATAGCGCATCAGGACGATATCCTGGATGGTGCAGGCGCGCAGGGCCGGGTCTAGCATGGCCGCACCGC
The DNA here is from genome assembly GCA_012522755.1 of Candidatus Hydrogenedens sp. Classification (GTDB taxonomy): domain Bacteria; phylum Hydrogenedentota; class Hydrogenedentia; order Hydrogenedentales; family CAITNO01; genus JAAYJV01. The sequence continues at coordinate 31,395 of JAAYJV010000097.1, read as the reverse complement.
CGTATTTGATGAGCACGGTCTTACCGAAAAACTGGCGGATATAAGGAAGCGCTTCAATGAGCACTTCCGCTTTTTTAATGAATTCCTGCATAAGCGGGGTCCTTTGTTCACGTACGATAGTCGGCGTTTATTTTAACGTATTCCGTACTCAGATCAGAAGTCCAGTAGTGTCCCCGGGCTGTGCCTTCCTGAAGGCTGAGGCGCACTGCAAGTTTCGGCTCGGCCATGAGGGGTTGCACTTCCGCATCTTTGTCCGGGAGGGGGCGTCCGTTCTGAAATACATGAACGCCCTGAATATAAAGGTCGGTACTGTCCACATCAAAAGGTATACCTGCATAACCGGCTGCACATACGATACGGCCCCAGTTGGCGTCACAGCCGTAAAAAGCGGTTTTACAGAGCTGTGATCTGGCAATGGTGGCCGCAATCTGCCGGGCCGAGGCACGGTCTTTCGCCCCTTCCACTGTAATGGTGATGAATTTGGTGGCTCCTTCACCGTCGAGCACCAGTTCGCGGGCCAGAGAAGCACAAAGATCTTTCAAGGCTCCGGCAAAACGCTGACAGTCTTCGCTTCCTTCCTGAAGAGTTGCTGTACCCGAGGCGCCATTGGCCAGAATCATGAGGGAATCATTGGTGCTCATATCGTTGTCAATACAGATGCAGTTGAAAGAGTCGTCGGCCGCCTCTTTGAGCAACTTCTGAAGCAAGGGGGCGTCAATGGCCGCATCAGTTGTCAGGAAAGCGAGCATTGTGGCCATGGACGGCGCAATCATGCCCGAACCTTTGGCAATGCCCCCTATCCGGACAGTGCCGGAGGAAAGGGCCACTTCACAGGCCAGTTCTTTAGGGCGTGTATCGGTCGTCATGATGGCCTGAGCAGCCTGGGCGCTTCCTTCTGTGGAAAGAGCCGCCACACAGCCTTCAATCCCTTTCATGACCCGATCCAGAGGCATGGGCACGCCGATAACTCCCGTACTGCTCACACAGATCTCTTCAGCCGGAATAGAGAGCAAGGTCCCGGCCCGGGCCGCCATGGCCAGGGTGTCCGCATAGCCCTGATCTCCCGTACAGGCGTTGGCATTGCCGCTGTTGACAAGAAAGGCGCGGGCCTGTCCCTTCGCACATATTTCACGACAGTATTTCACCGGAGCGGCAAAGACCCGGTTCGTCGTGAAGACACCGGCCACCTGACAGGGACGATCACTGACGATGAGAGCACAGTCCAGGCGGGTTGTTCCAGCCTTTTTCACTCCGGCGGCGGCTGCACCGGCTCGGAATCCTGCAGCGGCGCAAAGACCGTTAGTCAGCGGCTTCATGGTGTCATCCCCGCCCATTTCAAACCGGCTGTCTCTTCCAATCCGAAACGGATGTTCATACACTGAACAGCCATGCCCGCTGTGCCGCCCAGAAGGTTGTCAATGGCACTGACGAGAATGATGTTGCCCGTTCTCTTGTCACAGACCCAGCCGAAGTCACAGAAGTTGGAAGCCCGCACCTGGTTGATATCAGGGAGTTTGCCTTCGCCCAACACACGGATGAAGGGTTCCTTTTCATAACAGTTGTAGAAGGGAGCGGGATCAAAGAGTGTTTTCGGCCGGAGGGTGATTGTTGTCAGAATACCACGGGTCAGCGGCCCGACGTGGGGTGTGAATTGAACCATGAATCGGTTGAGCAACTCCTGCTCCACTTCCGGGATATGCTGGTGATTGCCGATTTTATAGGCCTTCAGGTTTTCATTCATCTCGGGAAAATGAAAGGCCTGGGATGGTGACTTGCCCGCTCCGGAAATTCCGGATACACTGTCAACGACCAGAGGCACGGAAGACACAGGCGCATCCACCAGCGGGCGCAGGGGAGTGAGTATGCTTGCCGGATAGCAGCCGGGCACAGCGATGATATCCGCCTCGGCGATGGATTCCCGATACCAGGCCGGGAAACCGTATACGGCTTTTTCAACCAATTCGGGTGCTGTATGGGACACCCCGTAATACCGCTCGAAAAGGCTCAAGTCCCGGAGACGGAAATCGGGGCCAATATCAATCACACGGGCCCCGGCCTCATGGAGAGCGGCCACAGGGGCCATGCTCGCCTTGCCGGGAACAGCTACAAAGACGACATCGCAGCGTTTGGCCAGTGAGTCGGCATCAAAAGTTTCAAATTCAAGATCAATAAGACCTTTGAAAGCGGGCAACTCTTCCGCCAGGGGATCTCCGGAAACACTGGTGGAGGCTGCGGCCGTAATCCTGGCTTGGGGATGGGCACAGAGCAACCGGAGCAATTCCCGGCCTCCGTAGCCTGTTGCACCTACAATACCCACGTTAATCATGACTGATCCTTGTCTGAGGTTGGCATCACCTGCATTGGGTTTTGATACACATTTCATTGAATAATCCCCGGCCTCCCGCTCAATTATATAGAGAGCCGCAAAGGCATTCAACTTTAAATCCCGGGCTGCTCCAGGCTCCCTTTGTTTTGCATTTCCACTAATACTAGTGATATAGTAGGAATACTCTTATTTTAAAGCAGCGACAGCTTTTCCGGAGAATTATACCTCCCGGCAAAAGGACTGCAACCAGGATCAGGGAGTATATTCATGGCATTCTTTCAAGACAACAGCTTGTCCATAGGCAAGACTCCGCTGGTACGACTCAATAAAGTTACGGCCGATTCCAAAGCGGCACAGGTGCTCGCAAAAATTGAAGGGCGCAACCCCGCATTTTCCGTCAAATGTCGTATCGGCGCACAGATGGTCTGGGATGCTGAAGAAAAGGGGCTTCTGAAACCGGGCGGCTCCATTGTTGAGCCCACTTCCGGAAATACAGGGATTGCACTGGCCTTTGTCGCAGCAGCCAGAGGATACAGACTGATCCTCACCATGCCGGATACCATGAGTATGGAACGGCGTGCCATGCTGAAAGCTTTTGGTGCGGAACTGGTGCTGACTCCCGGTGAAAAAGGCATGCCCGGTGCCATCAGCACGGCTGAACAAATCGCCGAGGAAAACCCGGAATTCTTTTTGCCTCAGCAATTCAAAAACCCGGCGAACCCACTGGCCCATTTCAAGACAACGGGTCCTGAAATCTGGGAAGATACCATGGGCGAAATTGATGTGCTTGTGGCCGGCGTCGGAACAGGCGGCACCATTACAGGCACAGGGCGCTATATCAAAGAAGTCAGGAAAAAACAAATTGAATGTGTGGCCGTGGAACCGGTCAATTCCGCTGTGCTCTCGGGCGAAAAACCAGGCAAACATAAAATCCAGGGGATAGGAGCCGGATTCATCCCTGAGGTTCTCGATCTGAGCCTTATTGATAAAGTAGAGACCATTTCAGATGAAAAATCTTTTGAGATGGCTCGACGCCTCGCTAAAGAAGAGGGCATTATCTGCGGAATCAGCAGTGGTGCCGCAGCTGCGGCCGCATTGCGTCTGGCCAGAAACGACGAGTACGAAGGGAAAACCATTGTGGTTGTTCTTCCGGACTCCGGCGAACGTTATCTGTCCACACCGCTTTTTCAATTTTAGAGCAATTGTATTATAATACCCGTCAGCATTGTGAAGCCCGGTACAATTCCCCGGACCGGCCTGGCTAACAAGCTGTATGAATATGCGGGCATAAAGACTGTGGTGACCACGGTCCCCCATGTGTCTCCCAGGCACAATAAAAAGGGCGGGCCCCCGATCTGACAGCATGGTTTATGCGTGGAACCAAGCTGTTGAACAGCTCCGCTCTTGAGTGGTGGAAGCGGTCATCTTGCCTTCTGGCAACCATCCGCCTCTGACAGAAAATATGCCGTTAACATCTCCGCAAGACGGCTTTCTCGATGAGTATCCATCAACACCCATTGACCGCTTATATGATTTATATGATCATTATATTAATTTTTCATTTATGACAGGATTTGTATGATCTTAGATCGTATAGAAAATAAAGATTTGATACTCTTGCACTATGTTTTATATAATAGACAGGTAAAGAAGACAAGTTGCGAATTATGAGTTATCTCTTGAAACTTCGTAACTGAAGATAGATTTATATTAACAGCAGATCAACAACAATAGGAAGCACAGCATTATGGAACGAGAGCATAAAGCATACACCACCTTTGAAGCTGCAAAGATTTGTCACGTGACACATCACAGCATTAAAAACTGGATCAAGCAGGGGCTGATCAAAGCCTCACGCACGCCTGGTGGCCATTACCGCATTTTGGAACCCGATCTTGATCAATTCCGTGAGCAGTATGATATGTTCCCCCGTGACAAAGCTTATACAGCCCGTCATATCATGATCGTTGATGATGACCAGGATGCCCTCGCCCTCATGGAACGCATCCTTATGGACGAAGGCTATGATCTGATCATGGTCAGCAATGCGACCGAAGTGGGTCTGAAAGCGGCTCAAACCATTCCGGATCTGATTCTTCTTGATTTTCTCATGCCGGAAATCAATGGTTTTGATGTTTGCCGGGCTCTTCGCAATAATGAATCGACACGCAATATTCCCATTATGGCTGTTACCTGTCTGGACAAAGAACAGGATATTGAGCGTGTCTTCGCCTGCGGTGCTGATGATTATCTTGCCAAACCCTTCAAGGTGGATCAGCTTCTGCAGAAGGTCCGGGAACTGATCAGTAAAAAAGGAGATCAGGACTGACTTCCCCCCATGCCTGTCACGTGCTATAATCAGGTCAGCACTTCGAAACACTTCGTTGTGCTGACCTGTTTTTTCTCCGGGAAATAGCCAATGGAAGAAAGCACTGTACGTTTAAGCATCGAACGCCGTTTCATCCTGTCCATTCTCTGGGTCGGTGTTATCCCCATGGTCATGGCATTGCTCATCGGCTACTTTGCCGCACGGGAAGGGCAGCAGATTTCCGTAATGCAAAATCTTTCCACGGCTGCGCGCAAAACGGTGAGTGGCGTGCGTCTGGTGATTCAGGAGCGCGAGAGGAATACGAAGCGCATTGCCCAGTCGCCGGAGGTTATAGCCTGGCTGCGGCTGGCCTACCGCAATCAGACGACTGATGATGACAGCGTACGTGCGCTTTTCCGGAAAGAGACGGCGGAAAATCCCGCCCTCAATTCTTCCTTTTATCTTTACAGTCCTGAAGGAAGAGCTTTGCTGAGCTCCGATGAGTCCGAGGCGCCTCCCTTGCCGGGCCTGGAGAAAATTACAGAAACCCGTTTTATCCATCTGGATTATCTTTCCGCCCGGGGACTGTATACAGCCTTGCTCGTGACGCCTGTGGTGGATCCGGATACGGATATTTCGCTGGGGTATATGGTGGAGGATCAGAGTGTTCATGAACTTCTGGAACTGATCCTGGATGACAGTCTGGTGGTTGATGGCGGACGCCGTGACCGCTATGAAATTGTTTATTTTTCTGAAACCACTCAGTTCGCCGTACTCCTCGACGAAGAAGCGGGCATATCCCCTCCCCCACCCCGGATCTCCCTGGTCCACCCGCGTCTGGCCGAGCGTCTGGAATCAAGCGATAAGGATCAGGATGCCTTTCTGCTTTGGGATTATATTTCCCGTGGCGTGCGCGTTCCCGTGCTCATGGCCTATCAGAGACTGGGAAGTCATCATCCGCTGTATGTGGTCGTTCATCAACCGACACCGGCCGTCTTCCGCATGATCAACCTGGCGGCGGGAATTACCCTGGCCGTGAGCTTTGTCATTATCGCCATCTTTTGCGCCATTGCATACCGCATCGTGAACAACAAGATCATCCGCCCCCTGTCGCTTTTGAATGAAGGTGCTCAAATCATCCGGCAAGGCGATCTTGATTTGAAATTGAGGATTGAGACCGGAGATGAAATCGAGGAACTGGCCGCTTCTTTCAATCAGATGTCCAGTGCCTTGCGCAGCAACATGCGCCGTTTGAGTGCCTCTCAGGATAAATACAGGCATCTCATCACTTCCATGCGTGACTGTCTGTTTCAGACCAATCAGAAACGGCAGATCATTTTCATCAATCCGGCCGGCGTGGCGATTCTCGGGTACTCACGCATTGACGAGGTTCTGGGACGGCCTTTCAAAGAGTTCTTCGTTTCTGAAGATGATTATGAGGCTGTCATCCACAAACTGGAGGAAGCTCCTTATGTGGACAGTGTTCGTGTATGGCTCAACAGATTCAGCGATGAGCCCGTCTGTGTGGAAATCTCCGGATACAGAACATTCAATGAGAACGGACAAGCCCAGGGCATTGAGGGCAGTTTCCGCGATGTCACCCGCAGCCTTCATCTGGAGCGGGAAGTGGCTGAACGGGCGGAGCGGATGATCACGGTAAATCAGATTGCCAATGTGGTGAATACCAGTGTGGAAGCGGGACTGGTCTATGAGAATCTGCTCGCTGAACTGCACAAACTCGTTGACTTTGATTATGCCGGTGTATCCATCATGCTCGACTCCAATGCGCACGAAACACGGCAGATCTGGCCGGAACCGCAGGAGGGTCCGGAACGTTTCCCCCGTCTGGATGACGATCACAGCTGTGCCGGCTGGGTGGCGAAATCAGGACGGCCTTTGAGAATTGAGGATCTTCAAAAAGAAAATGAGATCATGGCCTGTCAGTTCCCTCCTGAAGTGCGCAGTGTCCTTTGTGTTCCCTTGCGTGCTGAGCAGGGAGTGTTGGGCTCGCTTCTTCTCGGCTCCAACAGTCCCGGAGTCTTCTCTGATTATGAGGTTCATCTGTTCAAGAGTATCGCCCCTCATCTTGCCGGCGCCATCCGCAATGCCCGGTTGCTGGAAAACTTGAAAAGCACTCTGGAACAGGCCAACTCAGCCAAAGAAAAACTGGACAGTGCCAACAAGGAATTGAAGTCTCTCGATGAGATGAAAACACACCTGCTCTCCAATGTCTCCCACGAACTTCGAACACCGCTGGTGGCTGTCATGGGCTATGCGGACATGATGCTCAATGAGAAGGCGGGAGAAATCAATGAGACCCAGAAAGAATATCTGGAAATCATCTTGCGCAATGTGGAGAAGCTGGTGACCCTCATTGAGAACCTTCTGGATTTTGCCAAGATCCACAGGAGCACGGAGGGACTCGTCTTCACGAGCTTTGACCTCATCGACTGTATCCGTGCGAGCATGCAGGTGGTGAAGCCGGTTTCCGCACATCGTGGCATCGAACTCAAGATGAACATTCACGATGAACAGGGCAACAGCCTCCGACCGCCAATTCAGGTGGAAGGCGACAAGGGGCATCTGGGTCAGGTATTCAACAATCTGCTTTCCAATGCCGTTAAATTCAACAGGGAAGGAGGCACGGTCACTGTAGAGGTGGAAGTGCGCAAAGATGCGGCCCTCATCGCTGTGAGCGATACCGGCATCGGCATTCCCGCAGATGCACAGGATAAGATCTTTACCCGTTTCTATCAATATGATGCCTCCTCCACTCGCAAATATGGTGGAACCGGCATCGGCCTGTCAATAGCACAGGATATTATCCGCCTTCATGGAAGCCGTATCACGGTGAGCAGTAAACCCGATGAAGGGACGACTTTCAAATTTTCACTGCCCCTCCACACGCCTTCCGTTCTGGATGCAGAAGGAGCAGGCATCAAGCCGCTGCCTATAGAAACACACCTGCTTGTTGAACTGGTGTCGCAGGATCGTTCTCTCTGTGCACAGATACGACAACAGTTGATCAGTGAAGGAATGGACGTCATTCATGCACCCTATCCGGCTGCGGCTGTGAGCCTGGCGCAAAAACACAATCCGGATTGCATTATCATTGACAGTGAGACGGGACCTCTGGGCAGCGTTCTTTTGGAAGAATTTTTTCTTGAAGGCCGGGAACTCAAAATACCGCTGCTGCTTATCACCGACAATGACAGTCTTTATTCCGATTACAGGGATTCTTTCCAGGCCCGCTTGAGACGGCAATTCAGGAAAAGTACTCTCCTCAGTGGAATTCACAAAGCACTGAGCCCGCCCGTCTTGTCCAAGACACCTCTGGGAAACAAGATCCTTTGTGTTGATGCGGATATGGAAACAGCCACCTTCATGCAGCGTTGCCTCTCCGACGAAGGTTATGAAATCGAAGTGGCCATGACAGGAGAAGATGCCCTGTCCATCCTGCAGACAGGCGATTATTGGCTGTTGCTTCTGGATATTGCCCTGCCTGATCAGGACGGCTGGGACTTGTGCAGGCATATCAAAAACCATGAGAACCTCTCAGGAATGAAGATACAGATTGTCACGGCCCGCAATATAAGCCAGAGCATGCCGCAAATGCGGGAGTGCGGAGCCGATGGTTATTTATTGAAACCCTTCAAGGCCGAAGACATCCTCTCTCTGGTGAAAACATTCGAAATTCAACGGGTCCGGAAGTCCCAGCCTTCAAGCTCCAGCTCCGAAACACAGGTAAAGGTGCAGCCGGACACGGAAATACAGTATGATTAGAAGGAATTGAAGAGCAGCTTTCCAGCTTTGCCGGCAGGATATGTTCTTTGATGATGTGCAACTTGTAAATACAGGATACCGGAAGTGGCTCTTTTTTCATACCCATACCCGCGGCCCATGGTCACTGTAGATTGTGTGATCTTCGCCGGGAAGTCTGAAGAGACTGTGAAAGTACTTCTGGTAAAACGTAAAAACCCGCCTTTTGCAGGCGTCTGGGCGCTGCCGGGCGGATTTGTTGATATGGATGAAAGTCTGGAAGCGGCGGCTCTGCGTGAACTGACGGAAGAAACGGGCATTGGCCCTCTTCCTTTGAAGCAGATTCACTGTTTCGGTGATCCGGGACGGGATCCGCGGGGACGTTCCATCTCCGTAGTCTATGCCGGAACACTGAAAGATGCCCACCCTCCAAAGGCCGATGATGATGCTGCGGATGCAGCCTGGTTTGCCATTGCTGATGTACCTGCACTGGCCTTTGATCACGCTTCCATCCTGGCATATGTTATGAAAGATTTCAACTACAGGCTCACTACAAGATTATGATTACCACAAATGATACGGACGCCCTGATCATTGTCGATGTTCAAAATGATTTTTGTTCCGGAGGCTCACTCCCTGTTCCTGATGCGGAGCTGGTCATTGATCCTATCAATCGTCTGCAGCGTTTTTTTGATTATCTCTTTTTCTCCCGGGACTGGCACCCGAGTGATCATTGCAGTTTCAGTGACAATCAGCAATTCGGTGATGGTCACTGGCCGCCGCACTGCGTTCAGAACTCTCCCGGAGCCGAATTCCACGGCGATCTGCGTATCCCTGTAGATGCGACCGTTGTGAACAAGGCCACCTCTCCGGAACAGGATGCTTACAGTGCTTTTGACGGCACCGATCTGACTGCTTTGTTGAAGAAGCGAAATATCCAACGGGTCTTTGTCGTGGGCCTGGCTTTGGATTTTTGTGTAAAGGCAACAGCGCTGGATGCGATAAAAAACGGTTTCTCCGCTTTTGTAGTCCGAAACGGGACCATGCCCGTCTTCCCTGAAAACACGGCTCAAGTCTATGGAGAGCTGCAAGCAGCCGGCGTGGAACTGGTTGACAGCGATGATTTCTCATGAACACGCTCCACCGTCCCTGGTTTCAGCGGGAAGGTCTGGCGCTTCTCACTGACTTTTATCAGCTGACCATGATGGCCGGTCACTGGAAAGAAAAACGAACCCACCGTGAGTTGAGCTTCGAATACTTTTTCCGGTATCTTCCCCCTGATACGGGATATGCCATTGCTGCGGGCATTGAAGATTTTCTCCATTATTTCGAGCACCTCTTTTTCACCGAGAGTGATCTGGATTATCTGCGCTCCCTGAAGATCTTTGATGAGGCTTTTTTGGATTATCTGCGGTCTTTTGAAAAAAAATGCAGTATCCGCTGTGTGCCCGAGGGAACGGTCGTCTTTCCTTTTGAACCCGTCATTCAGGTGGAAGGTCCGATTCTGGAGGCTCAGCTTCTGGAAACAGCTCTGCTCAACATGGTCAATTATCAAACCCTCATCGCCACAAAGGCATCACGCATCTGCCTGGCCGCTGAAGGCGATCCCGTCATGGAGTTCGGTCTCCGTCGTGCCCACGGACCGGACGGAGGGCTCAGCGCATCCCGGGCCGCTTATATCGGCGGGTGTAATTCAACATCCAATGTGCTGGCCGGGCAGCTCTATGGCATTCCCATAGCCGGTACCCATGCTCACAGCTGGGTCATGAGCTTCCCCTCTGAACTGGAAGCTTTCCGTGTCTTTGCACGCCTTTATCCGGAAGGCTGTATTCTTCTTGTTGATACCTATGATCCCGTAAAAAGCGGCATACCCAATGCTATACAGGTCTTTCTGGAAATGCGTGAACAGGGCATTCCCATACGTCCGGCTATCCGTCTGGATTCAGGCGACCTGGCAAAGCTCAGTAAAATATGCTATTCAAAAATGCAGGAAGCCGGCCTGGACAATCCCCTCATTGTGGCATCCAACGACCTGAACGAAGATCTTATTGCCGATCTGAAACGACAGGGAGCACGGATCAATTCCTGGGGTGTGGGAACCCAGCTGGTAACAGCCTATGAGGCACCCGCTTTGCCCGGTGTTTACAAGGCTGTGGCCATGAAAGAGCCTGAAGTCCCCTGGGCACCGGTTATCAAGACCTCTTTCAACTATGAGAAAGCAACCGATCCGGGAAGAAAATTTCCTGTACGCTATTTCAATGCCGAGGGATATATTCTGGGAGACATGCTCTATTCTGAAGAGGAAATTCCTCTTTCTTGTGGTACCATAGAAGGGCGGTCGCGCAAGCACCCGCATCTACCCCGCCGGCTTGAAAACACGACTCGGATGGAAGCCCTTCTTCGCGATGTGTTTGTTGAAGGAAAACGGGTGATACCGGCCCTGTCAACAAGCGAAATCCGGGACTATGCCGGGAAACAGCAGAAGTCACTGGCTGAAGAATATACGCGCCTGCGCAATCCGGAGCGCTATCCTGTGCTCCTGTCGGCGGCCATGGGTGATTTGAAGCATGATCTGTTGCTCATGCATTGAACAATAGGACCTGAATCCGGCCCTCTTCGGGGAAGGTATGGGAATGGTTGCCTATGCCATTTCTTCCGGATATATCCACGGGCCATGGCAACTCTCTTGAAATACAATAGTGATTCTGTCATCACAAAAGCTTCGGAGATGAAGACGCATGAAATTGGTTAAGATCGGTGTTGCTTCAACCTCTGTACAGGTCGGAGATTTTTCCCGCAACAAATCACTGCTTATTGAAGCACTGAAAGAAGCGCGTAAAGCCAGGGTCCATCTTCTGGTCACACCGGAGCTGTCCCTTTCAGGATACAGTCTGGGAAGTCTTGATTCCTGGAAAAGTGTGGCCAGACAAAGCTGGGCATCGCTGGCGGAACTGGCAAGTCACTGCGACCAGATTACCGCTGTGCTGGGTCTGCCGGTGTTTTACCGGGGCAAATGCCACAGTGCAGCGGCTGTGGTGAGCAATAAGATAATTTGCGGCCTCATTCTGAAAAATGCACCCTCTCTCTCAGCAACAGAATCCGGAGTGCTCCCCTCCGTAAATGGCGTTCCGGCTGGAAATCTTCAATTCGAATTGCCCTGGGGGACGCTTATTCCCACCTTTGATGACTGTTCCCCGTCTCTGTCGCTTCTTGCATCTCCCGGTCTCGACCAGGGAGTCATTGTCTGTCCCATGAATGCAATCCCCTTCACGGCCGGGAGTATTGAGAAGCGTCGGAACCGTATCCAGACCGGGGCGGCCGCTTTGAATTGCATTTGCGCCCAGGCCAATCTGCTGGGCTCCGACGATGGTTATCTCGTCTTTGACGGTGCCGGGACAATCGCCGATCCTTCCGGAATACTCGCGGAAGCACCGCTTTTTTCGGATAAGGACTGGATCCTGACGACGGCCATTGCTGATCTGGGTTCCCGGGAACAGGATGCCTCTCTGACTCCCTGCAAAGAAAAGGATCCGCTGTTTTCCTTATCCTCTTCAGGCACTGTCTCCTGTGCACAACCGGTCTTCAAACCCGCCTCTTTGAGTGCATATGTAAAAGAACAGGAAGCCAGAGAAAAAAACCGGCTGTCTCCAACTCCCCGAGAGGAGTACGAAGAGATTCTGGATGCGCTGGCTCTGGGACTGCGTGACTATTATATGAAAGCGCGTGTTTTCAAAAAGATTCTGCTCGCCCTTTCAGGCGGTCAGGACAGCGCACTGTGCCTGCTCATTGCTCTCCGGGCTCTTCGCATGATGGGCCATAAAAAGAGCTCTCCACAATCAGACGGCCTTATTGAGACGCTTTATCTGCCCAATCGCAGTCTGAGCAGTGCAGCCGGACAAAAGGCCGCTCAGGCACTGGCGAAGGAGACGGGTGTTCCTTTGCGGACTGTAACCATTCATGAAGAAGTGGATGTGGCTTTTTCCAAGGCCGTGGAGATCATGGAAAATAAAAAGAAAGTCAAGCCATTGACCCGTCAGAATCTTCAGGCCCGCATCCGTGGTGCCATGATGCTGAACTGGTCCAATAATATGGATGGACTCCTTCTCGTCACTTCGAATATGAGTGAAATTGCCGTTGGATACAGCACGGTGGGCGGTGACAACCAGGGAGGGTATTCGCCCCTGGCCAATGTTCCGAAAACACTGGTGACGAAACTGCTGGCTTATCTGGCTGAAAAAGAAAAAATTTCCAGCCTGGAGAAAGTCCTGGCTCTGACACCCAGCGCGGAACTTGCTCCCGATCAGAAGGATGAAGATGAACTCATGCCTTATCCTGTGTTGGATGAAATTCTGCGCATGTACATCGGGCAACGGCTGTCTTTGCTGCTGTGCTGGCGAATTCTGGTGCGCCGATTCACCAACTATGATGGGGAAACACTTCGCCAATGGGTACTTCTTTTTGCAAAGCGGCTGGCTGCCAGTCAGTGGAAAAGAATGCAGCACCCCGTTTTTCCCAGGGTGCTGGATTATGATCTGCACGGGCAAAATGGTTTTCATCTTCCGCTGCTCTATCAGATACAGACAGAGCTGGATGAACTGGAAAACGCTACTCAATAACCAGAATGTTGTGGATGTGCAACCCGCCGATATTTGCCTGGAGCACGCCATCACGCCAGCTCCAATCAAGACCCACAGGATCAGGGGTCATGTAACAGCGTTTGGGTTTCTCTGACAGAGGGATGGTTATGGAAAAAGATCCGGTATCGGGCACACTCTCCACAATATGGCGATTGGGTGACAGATAGCCGCCAACACTGCGATTGACGAAGTGGATGAGTTTTCGGCCGTCCTTTTCTCTGGCGGCCATCTCCACAAACCAGGGAGTTTGAGAACGGATGAGATTCTCCGTCTCCAGAGCTTCAACTGTATCTCCGATGAAGTGACGAAGTCCGGGATAACGACAGTGAAAAAAGTTTGTGAAAATATCACCGTAAATGGCTGCCACACGACCTTCGCCCACACTGTGTAAAGTGGCCGCTGAAAGAGGATCTTCCTCTTCTTCCGGGGGTTCCTGCTCTGTCATGACTGTACTCAGGCAAAGAGCTCCAGCCAGTTCGGTTCTCTGGAAGTGTGCGGAAGTACGGACTGCACCATTGTCCACAGGCAACCAGCCTGTCCCGTGGCCCTCTCCCTGGCGAACTCCGGCCAGAGCCCCGTATTGCAAAGCCACCTGGGAACCGGAAAGAAGAAGACGACCGCCCTGTTCCACATAGCCGGGAAGCGCATCTTTAAAGGCTTGCCCCACGTGCCTGGCTTCGGGAATCACTACAAGCGGGTAGTCAGACAAGCGGGTGAGCAAGGTCGCTTCATTGAGCAGATCCACACTGTAACCTTTTTCCAGGAAGGCATACATGGCCCCTTCCAGAGCATAATTGGCTGAACCGAAGTTATACAAAGGCGAGTTGTAATGATAGTAACTGTTTTCACTGTGCAGAATGGCTACCTGGGGAATGGTTGTTGTCCGGTGGCTGAATTCCTGGCGCTGGCGACAGAAGCGGGCGACCTCCGCAAGAATATCCTGACGCCATTCATTGATTTTTCCGGAACGCTGCGGTTGATCATAAATGAAGACAGCACCGCCCTGAGCCAGGACCGTGGAGACTTCCTGACACAGATGCACGGAAGGCTTGGCTGTCCAACCTTGATCTTTGGTCTGCAGAAAACTCCAGGCCATGAGATCCCAGGGTTTGCCACGGGTTGACATGAAACGGCCTTCGGCCATGGCGCGTTTGCTGCCGAAAGAAGGATCGAAGTCTCCACTGAGATAATCGATGGAAACAGTCATTTCTTCAGGTTGACGGACGCTGTACATCCAGTTGCTCGTCACCATGCATTCGGGCTTCAATTCATGGACGGCATCTACATAGGCCTGCACGTGCTTTTCGAAAAGCCCTCTGTGAAAGGCGAGCCATTCCAGCCAATGAGGGTCTTCGGACTTCCGGGGAATCTCAGTGATACCCGTTTCTTCCGTGAAAGCTTTCTGACAGGCTTCGCTCCAATCAGGGTGACTCGCCCAGTTTTCGCCGTCTATCCACATGCCGTCTATATCGTATTCGCGCACCACCTCCAGAAGCTGTGGAATAAGCAGCTCTTCGCCATAGGAACTGAGGCGACTTGTATAGTTGGGATCGGGCTGGTCTTTTTCATTGATACGGGCCCATTCGGGATGAAGCTCTATGGCTCTGCTGTCCCATACCCCGGAATAATGAATGGAAAGAGGAATGCCCATATCCCGGGTGACGTCACGCCAGATACGCAGCGCATCCTGCACAATGCCCGGAGAAGGTGATCCGACCTGACTGGGATAACCGCTGTATCCCGGATGCCCCTTGCAGTCGTACTGGACAAAATCGGGCTGCACTTTTTCAAGCATGGCACGGATATGTTCATAACTGGTCAGCCTTCCCAGTTCCGTATCTCCGGCACCGGGATGAAGATCATAGTGAAGACCGAAAAAGGCTTCGTCGTGCCAGTTTTTTACAGGACCTTCGGCCCAGACCTGTGAAACCAGCACAAGACAGGAAAGAACAAGCATGAAAGCACTGATTCTCACTCCTCTGTTGCTCTGTGATTGTCTGCGAAGAATCTGTGAAAACAGTTTTGATGAAGAGAAGTGCATGAAAAGACCTTTCTATGGATCAGAACCCTTACTCGTATTTGGAAATCATCATACCACAGGGCTGGCTGAGAGAAATAACATATAGCAAGCATTGCAGCAGGTTCAAATTTGACTTGCGCCATACTTTGGAAAAAGGAAGACTGGTATATCTCCGTAGCGTACTCGTACTCGTAATAATATGAGTGTGCGGCGAATAGAAAGGGGGTGGCGTCGGGGCTTTGATACAAGGTCAGTGAACCAAGTGGAGCAAGTGGAAACAACAAACCCATCCCCTATCTCCTCATCCCTCGTCCTCTCATTTTATCCTGTGCATTGAAGTATAACTTTATTCTGCAGTCATTTTCTGGCAAAATAGCAATGATCCTTTGCGGCAATCAGAAAAGACTAAATCGTTAAGGAGTTATTTCATGGCGACACTGCAAACTGCAGTTGACTTTTATTGGAACGGTTTACTGGGTGGAGCAATCCACTTTGTTGAAACGCTTTTCAACGGAGAATTTGTTCATCCCTGGGTAGTACCTGCAATCAAAAGCGCTGTGACCCTGCTTTTCCTCTGGTACAGTATAAAAACAATCTCCCGTCTCTATTTTCGTATTCTAGAGAGGATGTTGGAAAAGAATATTGAGGGTCATTCTGTTCGAGAGCCTTACACGGTTCGGGACACCTCTTTTGTGGAAGAACTCGATGCGGCGCAGTTTCCGGTGCATACCCTTACTGCTTTGATCAAAGAAAAGGCCTGGGGAAAACTCGGGGATATCCATGCGCGCTTGAATCAGCCGGCTGAATCGGCCAAATGGTATTTGAAAGACAAACAGTACCTGCGCGCTGCAGAGCAATTGGCACGGGCCGGACGGACCTTGCAAGCGGCCCGGCTTCTTCAACGTTGTGGAGAATATGAAACGGCCGCACACTTCTGGCTTGAATTGGGGAACTATGGCAAAGCCGCCAAGGCCTATAAACAGGCCGGGAATCTTCCGGAAGCGGCTCGGGCCTGGATTACGCAGGGGAAGGTTCAGCAGGGTATTCGCTGTTTTGAAGAAATTTTAAATTCCAGAACCATTGGCGCTGAGGAAAAAGTGAAGGCGGCTGATCTCTGCTATCATCTCATTCAAAATTCGGGGCTTTCTTCCCGACTGCCCATTGCACAGAAAAACGAATTATACAAGGCGCTGGCGCGCACCTTTCTTTCTGCGAAACGTCCGGCTCTGGCGGCCAGTCTTTTTCAGGAAGCCGGTGAGACAGGTGTAGCCTCAGAGATCTTCAAGCGGCTGAATGCCCCTGATGTGCCCACCTATAAAAAAGAGAAGCCCTGAGCTTTCAACATAAAAAATGCGGCATCACCAGGGATGCCGCATCAATGATTACAACAAAGTCTGTTATCAGTCCACCTGATATTCGCCAAGACCGACAAGCTCAATACGGGCCATTTCAGCACCGTCACCCAGTCGATTGCCCAGGCGCAGAATACGGGTATAACCGCCGGGCCGATCGGCAAAAGCGGGGCCGATTTCCGTGAAGAGTTTGCGGACGACTGCTTCATCTCTCAATTTTGCAAAAGCATTGCGCCGGTTGGCCACACTGTCTTTCCTGGCCAGAGTAATGAGCGGTTCTGCAAACATGCGCAGCTCTTTTGCTTTGTAAAGGCCTGTTTCGATGGCATTATGTGTAAAGAGAGCCACAGCCAGATGTTTCAAGGTGGCTTTTCGGTGGGCTGCATCGCGTCCCAGTCTTCTACCTGCTTTTCTATGTCTCATGATTATTTGTCCTCTTTCTGTTGATCAGTCTCTTCAGCCACTTCGACTGCATCATCTGTTTCGGCTTTGTCGACCTCTTCAGGAGTATCGTCTTCAGCCTGGATAAAATGAGCACGCACTGCATCATCCAAGGGCATACCAATATGGAGCTTCATGGAATCAAGTACCTGTTTCACTTCTTCGTAAGATTTTTTACCGAAATTCGGGAACTTCAATACTTCTGCTTCTTCAAGAACGACCAGATGTCCGACTAACGCAATATTCTGTGCTTTGAAGCAATTGGTGGCACGGGCACCCAGTTCTATTTCGTCTATGGGTCTTGAAAGGAGGCGGATCATCTCGGCATTGGCACCGAAATCGCTGACCTCTTCCTGATCGGGATCCTGCGGTTCTTTCGAGAAAATTTCGAATTGTTCAATGAGGATTTCCGCACTCTGTCGCAAGGCTTCAACACCTGTCATGGAACCATTGGTCCAGATGTCAAGATGCAGCCTGTCATAGTCGGTCATCTGTCCGACACGGGAGTCCTGCACTTCATAGTTGACTTTGACTACAGGTGAAAAGCTGGCATCCAGATACATCACACCGGGATCAGCATGTTCAAGTTCAAAGACATCAGAGGTTTTAAAACCACGCCCTTTATCAACCTTGATTTCCATCTTCAAGTTTGTATCTTTTTGTGTGGACGTGAATATGACATGATCGGGATTGAAAACATCCACTTCCTGACCTTCAAAAAGCATTCCGGCTGTGACAGCCCCTTCGCCGGTATGTTCATAGGTGAAGATGATGGAGGTTTCAGAATTCAAGCGGATCTGACAGCGCTTGAGATTCAGTACAATATCAGTTGTGTCTTCATAGACACCGGCGATAGCGGAGAATTCATGGGGAACACCGGAAATGCACACGGCGGTAACAGCGCTTCCTTCCAGTGAAGTGAGCAGAACCCTGCGAAGGGAGTTGCCTATGGTCGTTCCGAAACCCCGTTCAAAGGGTTCGGCTATGACGCGCACTCCAAGCCCATCTTCGGTGGGTTCCACATGATAATTCTTGGGGATGGTAAGTTGTTTTTCAATCATGATTGCACGCTTCTCCAGTCTGAGGCCACATTAGAAAACCTGAACAAACAGGATGCAGAGCGAAAAGAGCACCTTATCCTGACAACAGCACTGAACCGCAATCGGGATCAGACACGGCGCCGTTTAGGGGGCCGACAACCATTGTGCGGAATACTGGTGACATCACGAATCTGGGTAACGGTCAATCCGCAAGCCTGAATGGCACGGATGGAGGATTCTCGTCCTGCTCCGGGTCCATTCACATAAGCGCGGACTTCTTTGAGGCCCATTTCCAGCGCTTTTTTGCCGGCCTGTTCCGCTGCAAGCTGAGCTGCGAAGGCCGTGCTTTTACGCGATCCGGAAAAACCTACCTGACCGGCACTGGACCAGGAAATGACATTGCCCTGGGCATCCGTGATGGAAATGATGGTATTGTTGAATGTCGCCTGGATGTGAGCCACACCCGAGGTAACGTTCAAATGAACTCTGCGTTTTTTAGCCTTGACTTTTCTTTTTTCTTTGGCCACGTTCAGCTGTCTCCTGGCGAATTCGCCATGCTGTTTTTGTTAAATACCTGGATATAGGCGGAGGTGATTATTTTTTCTTGACCACAGCCAGACGACGGGGACCTTTACGTGTACGCGCATTGGTATTGGTGCGCTGTCCGCGAACGGGCAGCCCGCGTTTGTGGCGCATACCACGGTAGCAGTTGATGTCCATAAGCCGTTTGATATTGGCCGTAATTTCACGTCTCAGATCACCCTCCACCTTGTAATCATTCTGAATGAGGGTGGAAATGACGTTGACTTCTTCATCCGTAAGATCACGGACACGTGTGTCAGGATTGATACTGGCTTTTTGGAGCAGTTCTTTGGCCCGACTCGGTCCGATTCCGTAAATTTTCTGAATTCCCGCTTCAACACGTTTTTCGCGCGGTAAATCCACACCCAGTATGCGTGCCATGTACCTTGTACTCCTATAAGAATTCGTTTGCGCCGTCTTCTGAAGTTCGGCAGAATATGAATAGTTTTCGTCTTACACTGTCCAAAGTGGTGCGTAACAACCCTACCCCGGTTATTTTTGCCTGTAGGTGATCCGGCCCCGGCTCAGGTCATAGGGGGACATTTCCACCCGCACCACATCTCCGGGGAGAATACGGATATAATGCATCCGCATCTTTCCGGAAATATGAGCCAGAATCCGGTGGCCATTTTTCAGTTCCACTCGGAACATGGCATTGGGCAACGTTTCCATTACCTTGCCTTCAACTTCGATGGCCTCTTCTTTCATGGTTCTTCTTTTAATCCTGTTCTATTACTTTGGGAAATTCTGTCGCAGCCTCAGTCGCTTTTGTCACCCCACATGGGGGCATCACACCAGGACAGAATCTCACCGCCAGCCTCCCGGACAACGACCGTATGCTCAAAGTGAGCACTGGGCTTGCCGTCAGCAGTCACCACAGTCCAGCCGTCGCTCAGGGAACGTACAACATCAGTTCCGGCATTGAGCATAGGTTCTATGGCCAACACCATCCCTTCTCTGAGTTCGGGACCGGGCATGTGGTTATCAAAATTCAAGACCTGAGGTTCTTCATGCATTTGCGTTCCAATGCCATGACCCACATAGTCCCGAACAACCGAAAAGCCAGCTTCAAGAGCCGTCTTTTCGACTATTTTTCCAATATCATTCAGACACCCGCCTGCTTTCGCCTGGCGGATGGCTCGTGACAATGCCAAATCTGTAGCATCCATCAGACGGGCTCGCAACAAATCGACTCCGCCACAAGCATGGGTTGCTGCGGCATCGCCGTAATAACCTTTATAACTCGCACCGATATCTATACTGATCACCTGTCCGGATTGAAGTCTCCTGGCACTGGGGATCCCGTGGACAACCTGATCTTCTATGGAGATGCAGATTGAAGCCGGATAACCCCGATATCCTTTGAAAGCGGGCTTCCCGCCTTCGGCACGGATCAGGGATTCTACAGCGCGATCTATTTCATCGGTTCGAATGCCGGGTTGCATCATGGTTGCGGCCAGTTTATGAGCAGCCGCTACAATGCGATTCGCCTGTCGCATCAGATCGATTTCCTTTTCTGAGCGAATGGCAATCACTGCAAATACCGTTCTTGATTATTTTTACCCTGCATTCTTATTCCGAAAAACACTTATAAACCTGAAAACATCTTATTATAGCACAATTAAACAACTCTTCGCATCCAGGCGAAAGTATGATTTACATACGACGGGAACGGATTCTTCCACCTTTGCTGCTGCTGAAACCTTCATAGTGACGCATGGCCAGGTGCTGTTCGATCTGTTTGGCTGTATCCAGAGCCACACCCACGAGAATAAGCAGTGTGGTACCGCCGAAATAGTGGGCAATAGTCATATCATGAATTTGCAGAACCTTGATCAGAAGCACGGGAACCAGTGCGACAATGGCCAGGAAAACGGAACCGGACCAGGTAACCAATCCCATGATCTTGCCCAGGTAATCGGCTGTGGCTTTACCGGGTCGGACTCCGATGATTACACCGCCATGCTTTTTCATATTGTCGGCCATCTCCGCCGGGCGGAAGGTACTGGCTGTATAGAAAAAGGAGAAGAAAATAATCAGCAGCGCATAGACGCCATTATAGACGAAGCCCTGAGGATTCAAGGCGATGGCAATGGGTGTTTCCAACCAGGATGGAATGGTCAGACTGCGCACAATCGCATCTGGAAGCATGAGAATGGAGCTGGCGAAGATAATGGGGATAACACCGGCCTGATTCACACGAAGAGGAAGATAGGTGCGCTGTCCGCCCGATACACGACGCTGGTTCACCACTTTGGGATATTGAACGGGGATACGACGCTGACCGGTGGTGACAACAATGGCACCGGCAACAACGAAGACCATCATGAAAGCAAGCACCAGAACGACGGCAATGGAAACCTGACCCGTGTTCAGCAGGTTGAAAAGGTTCACAACAGCACGGGGCATACCGGAAACGATACCGGTGAAAATTATGAGAGACATGCCGTTACCGATACCATGTTCCGTAATCTGTTCACCGAGCCACATGATGAATGAGGTGCCGGCCGTGAGAGTGATCATGGTCAGGAGAATGAAAAAGATACCTGACCGGGGAACAATGGTGGGGCCTTGATTCTGGAGATAAACGGCAATACCGATGGACTGGACTACACATAAAAAGATGGTGCCGTATCGTGTGTAATCATTGATTTTTTTCTGACCTTCCTGCCCCTGTTTCTGAAGATTTTCCAGTGCGGGGATCACATTGACGAGAAGAGACAGAATAATGGATGAGGTAATATAGGGCATGATACCCAAGGCAAACACAGTAGCCTGAGAGAAGGCGCCGCCCGTGAACATATCATAAAAGCCCAGCAGGCCGGAGCCGCCACCGAGCATTTCAGCCAATGCTCTTCCATCAACACCGGGCACAGGCACGTGCGCACCGAGACGATACAAGGTAAGCATCAACAGAGTGAAAAGAATGCGACTTTTCAGTTCCGGTATTTTAAAAGCGTTTTTAAAGGCTTCAATAGGTGCAGCCACAGTAAAGCTCCTTGTGAATCAATACGGGATTATTCCTGGGTATCCGTCTCTTCTACAACGGTTTCAGCGTCTTCAGCGACCTCAGGGACTTCAGGCACTTCCGCCACCTCAGCGGCTTCAGCGACGTCTGGGACTTCAGTCACTTCCGCTACCTCAGCGGCTTCAGCCACTTCAACGGCTTTAGCAAGCTCAGCGGCTTCAGCGGCTTCCACGGGATCAAAGGAGACGAACACAACTTCGCCGCCGGCATCCTGAACTTTTTTTATCGCACTGGCACTGGCGGCCTGCACTTTGATGACAAAGCGTTTCTGCACTTCGCCACGGCCCAGAAGTTTTACACCACCGCGTTCAATTTTGACCAGTTTGTCAGCCTGCAGTGTTTCCGAGGTGATCTCGGCGCCATCTTCATACCGTTCGTTGAGCACATCAAGATTCACACCGGCGAGGGGGAATCTTTTACGGTGATAAAAGCCGCGTTTGGGAAGACGACGGCTCAAAGGCATCTGTCCGCCTTCAAATCCGGCACGCTGGCTGTATCCGGCACGGGACTTCTGACCGCCATGTCCGCGACCGGCTGTTTTTCCCCAGCCGCTTCCGTGTCCGCGTCCAACGCGTTTTCTGTTTTTCCGGGCCTTCGGTGCTGATTTCAGACTATGCAGTTCCATGACTGTAAATTCCCTTTATAGTAAGCTGTAACACAAAGAATAGACTCTGAGCTTTACAGCACTTCTGATACTTCCAAACCACGTTCGGCCGCAACTTCCTCAACTTTTTTGAGGCTGCGCAAGGCTTCCATGGTGGCCCAGACAATGTTGGTCACACAGTCGGAGCCCAGTGATTTTGTAAGAATATTTTCATAACCGGCTGCTTCAACAACGGCGCGGACAGCACCACCGGCAACAACACCCGTACCCCGGGATGCGGGTTTGAGCAGGACACGGGCGGCACCCAGGCGACCTGTAATCTCATGAGGGATGGTTGTGGCAACAACGGGTACTTTGATCATATTTTTGCGTGCTTTTTCGGCACCCTTACGGATGGCATCGGGCACTTCAGCCGCTTTACCCAGGGCTGCGCCCACATTGCCGTTTTTATCGCCAACGACGACGAGGGCACTGAAATTAAAGCGTCGGCCGCCTTTGACCACTTTGGCTACACGGTAAATTTTGACGACGTGTTCCACCAAAGATTCTTCTTCTCTAAACTCATTGCTAAAATCGGGTTTGCGATTCATCTGGTCGCCTCGTATGTTAATATTTGCCGTAGACAAAAAACCTGTTTGCTAAAATTGCAGGCCTGCTTCGCGTGCCGCATCAGCAAGCGCTTTGACTCTGCCATGATATAAATTACCGCCCCGGTCAAAGCTGACGATGGAAACGGATATTTCTTTGGCCTTTTCACCGATGGCTTTGCCCACTTCACGGGCACCGGCCACATTGCCCCCGTCCACTTTCAGTGCCAGGGAAGAGGCTGCAGCCAGGGTACGCCCTGAGCTGTCATCGATGATCTGGGCATAGATATGTTTAAGGCTTCTGACAACATGCAGGCGCGGACGCTCAGCCGTGCCGCTGATTTTCTTGCGGATACGCTCAGCACGCCGCTTTTGTTGTACAAATTTCTGATTCGTGTTAGCCATGATATGCCTTTCGCTAGACCGGATGCATATTTTTCCGGTTTTGACCGCTTCTTAATTACTTACCCGTTGTTTTGCTTTCCTTGCGCACAACAAATTCATTCAGGTATCGGATGCCTTTTCCTTTGTAAGGTTCAACGGGGCGGATCTTCCGAATGTTGGCGGCAACTTGTCCTACGAGCTGTTTGTTGATACCGGAAACATGAATGGTACTGGTACCTTCCACTTCCAGCGTAATCCCTTCGGGCGGTTCCATTATGACGGGATGACTGTATCCGACAACGAGGTTCAGATTTTTCCCTTGCAAGGAAACACGATAGCCCGTGCCATCCAACAACAGGGTTTTCTTGAATCCTTCGCTGACTCCCACCATCATGTTATTCACAAGCGTTCTGGTCAATCCATGGAGTGACCTGTGCTCTTTGGAATCACTGGGACGAGTGACCACGAGTTGCCCGTCATCAAGACTGATCGTCATTTCCGGGGAGAAGACTGCTTCAAGGCTGCCTTTGGGACCGGCTACTGTCAAAGAAGTGCCTTCCAAGGTACACTTGACGCCTGAAGGTATTTGTACCGGCAATTTACCTATACGGGACACGGCGCTATAACTCCTATTTTAATTAAAACTATTCCTGAGAATACAGCCTGTTTTACCACACTTCACAGAGCAGTTCGCCACCGACTTTTTCAGCGCGGGCCTGTTTGCCCGTCATCACCCCTTTGGAGGTACTGACGATGGCAATGCCCAATCCGCTGCGCACTTGTCTGATTTCGCTGTGGCCATTATATACACGAAGGCTGGGTTTGCTTACCCGACGCATGCCCTGCATGACGGGCCTGCGATCGGAGAGATATTTCAAGCTTATGCGAAGCATTCCCTGAGGGGGATTGTCGATTTCTTCAAAGCCTTCAATATAGCCCTGTTCTTTGAGAACACGGCAAATAGCGGCTTTGATATTGGAACGGGGTACGTCCACCGTTGTTTTTCGAGCCTGAAGACCGTTTCGGATCCGGGTCAGCAAATCAGCAATTGGGTCGCTCATAGACATAACATTACAATCCTTGTTCCAAAAATTAGTTTTACCAACTTGACTTGGTTACACCCGGTATTTTGCCTTCATGGGCCAGTTCGCGCAGGGCAATTCTTGACAAACCGAATTTGCGCAGGTAGCCTCTGGGCCGACCGCTCAGTTTACAACGGTTTCTCAATCTGACGGGGCTGGAATCTCTGGGCAGTTTTGCCAGAGCGCGCCCCGCTTCCAGACGCTCTTCCAGGGACAGACTTGTATCAATCATAGTCGCCTTGAGAGCTGCGCGGCGTTCGCGATATTTATTGACCAGCTTCAGTTGTCTTTTGTGTTTCTCAATTTTGCTTAATTTTGCCAACGCTGTATACCTTCTATTGAGCGGTAAACGCCCTGCTGTTTCTATCCACTTTACCCGGCAAAGGGCATTCCCAGATTCTTCAACAACGCATGACTCTCTTCAGCAGATCCTGTATTGTTGATGACAAAGGTCACATTCATGCCTCTGACACGGCTGACCTTGTCCAGATCCACTTCAGGGAAAATAGTCTGTTCACGGATGCCCAGGGTGTAGTTACCCTGCTGGTCAAAGGCTTTGGGGGGCAGCCCCCGGAAGTCACGGATTCTGGGGATGGCGATGTTGAACAGGCGATCCACAAATTCCCACATGTACTCACCGCGCAAGGTGACCATGCAACCCACATTCGCTCCCGCACGAAGCTTGAAGTTCGAAATGGATTTGCGTGCTTTACGGATCACGGGTTTCTGCCCTGTGATCAGAGTCAATTCAGCAACGGCGGCATCCATATTTTTGGCATCGGCAATGGCATCACCGACACCCATATTGACGACCACTTTTTCCAGGCGCGGCACCTGCATGACATTTTTATAGTTGAACTGCTTGACCAGGGTGCCCACAACTTCGTTTTTGTAGTGCTCTTTTAATCTTGCAACCACGACTTATTTCTCCTGACCAGCCTGCGTTGATTGCCTTCAGGCTGACTGTGCTGTCCTGTAGGGGGTTAATCCAACACTTCTCCAGTAAGCTTCCATACACGGACCCGCCGACCATCGGCAAGTGTTTTCATCTTGATTTGGGACGGTTGCTGTTTTTCTTCACACCAGCCCATGACATTGGAAATATGAATCGGGGCTTCCCGTTCAACAATTCCGCCGCTCTGATGGGTCTGTCCGGGTTTTGTATGGTGTTTACGGATGTTGACACCTTCAACCAGGATCGTTTCTTTTTTGGGGTAAACTTCCAGGACACGACCCCGCCGACCTTTGTAGCGGCCGCTGGTAACAACAACGGTATCTTTTTTTCTGATATACATGGTGTACCTATCCTATAATACTTCGGGAGCCAGAGACAGTATACGCAGGAAGCCGCCTTCACGCAGTTCGCGGGGGACGGGTCCGAAAATACGTGTTCCACGGGGCTCATTCTGAGGAGTGAGAAGGACGGCCGCGTTTGAATCAAATCGGATTACCGTGCCATCAGGACGCTGTGTGTCGTGCTTGACACGAACGATAACGGCCTTGACGACTTCGCCTTTTTTGATGGCTGCATTGGGAATGACTTCCCGGACGCTTGCAGTGACGATATCTCCCAGGCCGGCATACCTTCTTCTGGATCCGCCCATGACCTGAATGACGCGCAGTTTGCGTGCACCGGAGTTGTCAGCAACATTCAATGTTGAGTAAATCTGGATCATTTGAACTATCCTTAGACGCTATTTCGCGCGTTCGATGATTTCTACCAGGCGCCACCGTTTTGTCTTACTCAGCGGACGCGTTTCTCTGATGCGAACGGTATCACCTACGTTGCAGGTATTTTCGGCATCGTGGGCTTTGTATTTCTTGGTCCGACGAAGCGCTTTTTTGTAGAGGCGATGTTCTTTGACACGATCGACTGCAACGGTAATGGTTTTGTCCATGGCCGTGCTTATGACCAGTCCGACACGTTCTTTACGATTACCCAGGGCTACTTTCGCTTCTTGCCTGACTTCAGTATCTTGCGTGACTTCGCTGCTCATGATTCAGTCGTCCCTTTCGCCTCGTTCAATTCCCGCTCTCTCAAGATGGTTTTAATTCTGGCAATATCCCGGCGCGCTTCTCTTGCACGGCGGACGTTTTCAACAACGCCCGTGGCAAGCTGGAAGCGGAAGTTGACGATATCGTCACGGCAATCCTGAAGCAGTTGCTCAAGCGCCTCGTTGTTTTTTTCTCTAAGTTCTTTCGCTTTCAATGCATGAAACTCCGTGGTTTGAACTCATCCACTATTGCATACGAGATACAAAGCGGGTCTTAATGGGAAGTTTGAATCCGGCAAGTCGGACCGCTTCCCGTGCAAGATTTTCAGGAACCCCTTCTATCTCAAACATGATACGTCCGGGCTTGACTACGGCTACCCACTGATCGGGAGCGCCTTTACCTTTGCCCATGCGTGTTTCAGCGGGCTTTTTGGTAATGGGCTTGTCCGGGAAAATACGGATGAAGACTTTGCCGCCACGTTTCAGATGCCTGTTGATGGCAACACGGGCCGCTTCAATCTGTCTGGAAGTGATCCAGCCGTCCTGCATCGCTTTCAGTCCGAATTCGCCTTCTTCGAGTTTGTACCCGCCTTTGGCGGCGCCAAGACGGCGACCACGCTGCTGCTTGCGATATTTAACACGTTTAGGCATTAACATGACTAGTATATCTCCACTATGTGCTCATTGGCACGATTACGCAACAATTCAGGATTCTTTACCCGCAGCTCCGCCAGAGGATTGTCCTGCTGAGCGGGAGCCACGACCGCCGCGACCACCACGGCCGCCACGACCACCACGGCCTCCGCGATCATCACGATCGCCCCGAGGTGCCCGCTGGCGTCCCCCTTCCGGAGTACCCTGCTGGGGAGCCAGGTTATCAACACGTTCACCAGGCATTACATCACCGAGGTAAATCCATACCTTCACGCCAATGGCGCCATAGGTGGTGCGGCTGGTGGAAGTTCCATAATCCACATTGGCACGCAGCGTATGCAGAGGCACGCTGCCTTCACGACTTTGTTCGGCCCGGGCTATTTCAGCACCATTGAGGCGTCCGGCTACACGGATTCGGATTCCTTTCGCACCCTGACGCATGGTGTTCTGCATGGCTTTTTTCATGGCACGTCGGAAAGAAATACGCCTTTCCAACTGTGTGGCGAGACGATCAGCGACCAACTGCGCACTCAGTTCGGCAACATCAACCTGCTTGATTTCAATCTCCACTTCCTGATCAGTCAGTTTCTGGAGTTCCATGCGGAGTTTTTCAACGCGGTCGCCATTTTGTCCGATAGCATAGGCTCGCTGTGGTGTAAATACAAATACTTTGGATTTGCGGCCGGCACGTTCAATGAGCACCTTGGCTACTTCAGCCTTGGGGCTGTCAGGATCGTTTTCGAGCCGCTGTTTCACATATTTTCTGATCTGCAGATCTTTATGCAGCAGTTCAGCGTAGTCTTTGCCGGCGTACCAGATGGACGACCAGTTCTGGATGACGCCCAGGCGAAAACCAAAAGGATGAATCTTCTGACCCATGAGTATCTCCTCTATTCCGTAATGGTCAGGGTTACATGACTGCTGCGATGCCGAATCCGTCCGGCGCGTCCACGAGCCATTGGCCGATGACGATAGAAGGTTCGTCCTTCGTCTACCATGACCGTGTCAATGGTGAAATCGTCGGTATCTACACGCCGCCGTACTTCTCTGGCTTTCAGTTCCACATTGGCTACAGCTGAATCCAGCAGTTTACGCATGGGTTCTGCAGAACGCTTCAAGGAGAACTCCAGGATATCGCGCGCTTCCAAAACCTTTTTGCCGCGAATCATATCGGCAACGAGTCGCGCCTTTCTGGCGGAGATGCGAATATTTTTTACTTTTGCCCGCGCTGTGAGCATGGCTGAAAACTCCTGTTATTTTTTACCCGCATGAGATCGGAATGTGCGGGTCGGGGCAAATTCGCCCAACTTATGGCCTACCATGTTTTCGGTCACGAATACAGGCAGGAAGGATTTTCCGTTATGAACCGCCAAGGTCAGTCCCACCATATCGGGGATGATCGTTGATCGGCGTGACCAGGTTTTAATAACCCGCCTGTCTCTCTCACGCTGTTGCCTTAAAACTTTCTGCAGCAGGTGATCGTCAATGAAATAGCCTTTCTTTAACGAACGGGACACCTGTGTACTCCTTATAGGTTTTGCCGAAGGACGGCTTTAATTTGCAGGATGATCAGACAGCCTGTCTGTTACTAAGCATTCCTACGACGAATAATGAACTTGTTCGATCTTTTGTTTTTCTTGCGTGTCTTACGCCCTTTGGTCGGAACGCCCCAGGGGGAAACGGGATGTCGTCCGCCCGAAGTGCGCCCTTCACCACCACCGTGAGGGTGATCAATGGGGTTCATGGCCACACCGCGGACTTTGGGTCGACGCCCGAGCCAGCGGCTTCGCCCTGCTTTACCCAGGGAGATGTTGCTGTGATCTTCGTTGCTCACCGTGCCGAGTGTGGCGCGGCAATTGCTGAAGAAACGGCGCATTTCACCGGAAGGCAGACGCAGAACAACAAATTTGCCTTCTTTTGCCAGAAGCTGGCATTTATTTCCGGCTGACCGTGCGATCTGACCGCCTTTACCCGGGGTGAGCTCCACATTGTAGACAACACTTCCCAGAGGCATGAGGCCCAGTTCCATGGTATTACCCGGCTCAAAGTCAGCTTTGGGGCCGCTCAGGATGCTCTGTCCCACTTTCTGTGAACTGTGAGCGATCATATAGCGTTTATCACCGTCTTTGTATTTGATGAGGGCTATACGCGCTGAGCGGTTGGGATCGTATTCGAGCGTTTCCACAACGCCGGGCACGCCATCTTTATTGCAACGGAAATCAATGACCCGATAGAGCTTTTTCGTTCCGCCACCACGACGGCGCAGGGTGATCCGGCCCATGTGGTTCCGGCCACTGATTCTTATTTTCGGCTTGAGCAGCCTTTTTTGCGCCTTGGTTTTTGACAGATCAGAAAAATCTGACACGGTCATATGTCGGCGTGAAGGCGTATAAGGTTTAAATCTTTTTATAGGCATCGGTATTCTCTCCGTCAGATGAATTCGATGGTGTCGCCGTCGCGCAGAGTGACGATGGCTTTTTTCCAGTGAGCACGGCGACCGCTCAGACGTGTTCCGAACTGTCTGCGCGATTTGCCCCGGCAATTCATCGTGCGTACGGCTACAACCCTGATGTCCTCTTTACGGTACATTTCTTCAATGGCTTCGCCGATTTGCTTTTTATTGGCTGCAGGGTTTACACGAAACACATAGTGATTGCCGTTTTCACGAAGAATCTGAGACTCTTCAGTGACGATGGGGCGATCAATAATTTTATGGTATTCTAAAGTCATGTGAGCCGCTCCTCAAGTTTCGGCAGCGCTTCCTGCTGCAGGACGATGCGGGAGGCACTGATCACATCCAGGGCATTCACATCAGCAGCCGTGCGGACGGCCACATTTGGAATGTTTCTCGATGAAAGAAGTACGACCGGGTTGTGGTCGGCCACAACCAGCAGCGTTTTCCGTGCATCAGCATCAATGGCTTTGATCATATCTGCAAATGTGCGTGTTTTCGGAGCATCGATGGCAAAGTCAGACAGTACGCACAAGCGTTCCGTCCTTGCGCGGTCGCTGAGCAGACCACAGAGGGCCTGGCGCTTCATGCCGGCTGTGACTTTGTTCCGATAGCTTCTGGGTTTGGGCCCGAAGGCGACACCGCCGCCTTTGAGAAGAGGCTCACGGGTGCTTCCGCGCCTGGCACGACCGGTTCCTTTCTGGCGGAAAGGTTTGGCACCGCCGCCGGAAACTTCCGATCGTGTTTTGGTACTGTGAGTGCCTTGTCTCTGGTTGGCCTGCAAGCCCACCACTACATCATGCAGCAGCGTATCGCTCACTTCCACGTTGAAGACAGCCTCATTCACTTCCAAAGGAGTCTGTTCGACTCCCTGCATATCAACTACCTTGAGGGTTACCATGATTATCTGGCTCCCTTCACACTGTGTTTAACCATGATCACGCCGCCATTTGCGCCGGGAACGGCACCGCGGATAACCAGGAGATTTTTTTCCGGTACCACATCAATCACTTCAAGATTCTGAACCGTCACACGGCAATTGCCCATTTGACCGGGCATTTTTTTACCTTTGACGATTTCAGCCGGGGTAGAGCTTGCACCGACCGAACCGGGGCGCCGATGAAATCTGGATCCGTGTGTTCTCGAACCTCCGGCGAAATTATGCCGTTTCATGACACCGGTAAAGCCGCGTCCTTTGCTCACTCCGGAGACATCCACGCGATCACCTTTTTTGAAAATGTCGCTGCAAATCTCATCACCGGGTTTCAACTCACTGCCATTTTCCACTTTGAATTCACGCAGAACACGTTTGGGCTCCACACCTGCAGCCTTGAAATGTTCGCGAAGAGGTTTCGTGCAGCGATTTTCTTTTTTGTCACCATAGCCTACCTGTACAGCCTCGTACCCGTCGCGATCCGCAGTTTTGCGTTGAACCACGGTGCAGGGTCCGGCTTGAAGCAAGGTAACAGGGATCCACAGACCATCTTCAGTGAAGTGGCGCGTCATTCCCAGTTTTTGTCCCAACAAACCTTTCAGCATCGTTCTTATCCTCACAGCGGGTTATATGTACTCCAGGTACTTTCCCGCCTGGCTCGGTTGCTATTTGATTTCCACATCCACACCAGCCGGCAGTGCCAGTTTCATCAGGGCATCCACCGTGTTGGCGCTGGGTTGAAGGATGTCCAGCACTCTTTTATGCGTACGGCTTTCAAATTGCTCTCTGGATTTTTTGTTCACATGGGGGCTGCGCAATACGGTCCATTTGTTGAATTGGGTGGGAAGCGGAACAGGTCCGCGCACACCCGAGCCTGTCCTGCGTGCCGCCTGGATGATCATGTCAATAGACTGATCCAACAAGCGATGGTCATAGGCTTGTAATTTGAGTCTTATTTTATGGTCGGAGCTCATTGTTTTCTCCACTGTCAGATTGTGGTTGCACCCGGACAAGCCGGGCTCAACCCTTGCTGCTTTAAAAGCTCAGTATGACGAAACAGGCACAACGCCTGAAACCGGAAGACTATTCAATAATTTTGGAGACGACACCGGCACCAACGGTACGGCCGCCTTCGCGGATGGCGAAGCGCAGTTCGGGACCCATGGCGATGGGCATGATCAGCTCACCGGTAATGGTCACGTTGTCTCCGG
>JAAYJV010000096.1 GCA_012522755.1 Candidatus Hydrogenedens sp. | reverse complement strand
TTTTGCTTGCAATTCCCCCATCATCATGCTAAACTGTTGCTTGCGCTCGGGGGATTATAGCTCAGTTGGCTAGAGCGCCACGTTGACATCGTGGAGGTCGTTGGTTCGAGCCCAATTAATCCCACCAATGAAAAGCCCTTGATTTTACTAAGAAAATCGAGGGCTTCATTTTCTTGAATTTTGACGAAAATGTCTCTATACCCCTACAAATACCCCTATTGGACGGAATCCTCTATGGTGCCTGTAAACTGATACTCGCATTTTTTACGTTTTTTGTTTGTCAACTCACTACTCAAAACACTTAAAACCCCCACGAAGTGTGGATCAGAATGTTGGTTCTCAAACCAGAATGCCAACTTGCCACTTATTATACTTAAAACCTCAAAACCCGCGTAGCCCGTCCACTGCTTGTAAGGCTTCTCGCATGGTGTTCAGATTCGTATGCACATACTGCTGCAATGTGAACGCAATTTTTGTGTGTCCTATCATTTCAGACAATGTGCGGACATCCACACCAGCTCTGACGCAATTGGTGGCAAAGGTATGTCGCAAGGCATGGATCCCTATGCGCTTCACCCCTGCTTTGTCCAAGCATATGCGCAAAACCCTACCCAAATTGGAGCGGTCAATTGCGCCTCCCAGTTTATTAGCAAAGAGATAAGTACTGCCCTTAGCTAGTTGATTCCCTACCCTTGCAGATCCAGCCTTGATGCGCTCAAGTCTCTGGGCCTCTTGTTGCTTTTGTAGAAGCTCCATCATGCTGTCAGTCAAAGGGATCGTCCGCAGCCCAGCCTTTGTTTTGGGAGGTGCAGAGGAAGTCTTGTACTTGGGCTCTCCAGCTTGCCTGTCCAGGTTCACAACCCGTTGCACGGCGTTGCGGATCGTAAAGCGATCTCCTTCAATATCCATCCAACGCAAACCACAAAGTTCAGATGCCCTTACACCTGTGCCCAAGACAAAATGCAAAGCTCGCCCTGAAGTTGTGTCGGGCAACACTCCTAACAATTTCCGCTGCTCATCGATGGTAAGAAACTGGATTTCTCGGGCTGGGGTTGAAGGCAAGGCCAGATGGAGGGAGGGAGCTTTGATGATGAGGTTGTTGATGACTGCCTGCTTTAAGGAAGCCCGCAAGGGTTCCAATTGTTTTTTGATACTTGTACTGGCTCTGCCTTTGGAAGCTTGTTGATTGACATAGTCCTGGATGTGTTCATGTCGAAGTCTCTGCAATTTGTGCCGGCCAAGCTTCGGTTTCAAATTTTGCTGGATATTTCTGTAATGCTCCGCAGCTGTGCTGTCCCGCCACCTTGGGCGGCCATAGACCTTGAACCAGGTATCAAGCCATTCCGCCACCGTCATATCAGCTGGCTCCACCAATTCGCCGCGCTCAAGGGCTCTCAGCGCTTCACGAAGGCGTTTACTGACTTCTTCCTTGGTGTTTGCATAGAGGCTTTTTCTAATCTGTTTTCCAGCAGCGTCATATCCGGCTGTAAACCTGGCTTCCCAAAGCCCGCTGGCGTGCTGGCGGATGGTGCCTTCATTGTTTGCTCGTTTTTTCGACACTCTTCTTCTCCTTCTTTTTCTGTCGGTATCGTTTTTGCTTCTCCGCATTGCTGTCACATCTACTACAATATAGCTTTCCTTTGTGAAACCTGAAAAAGGGACGCGAGCATTGAGAACACGTTGCCAGTGTTGCTCCATCCAACGCCTGTATACCTGCTTCAATTAGCCCCAACATACTCCCCAAAGCAGCGTCCATTGCACTGCTATACTTACGTATTGTCACAATGTTCCCATCAGTTGTGTGTGTTATTTTGGTCGTATGCTTTACTCTATTTGAGACGCCTTCGACATACTGGATGATCGCTTCTTCAAAGTTCTGATTCTTTCTTTGCCATATCCCTGTTGGATTGATAATCCTTCTTAGAACATTATCATTGCGATCCATATTTAGCACTGTCCTCTCCCAAAACAAGTAAAGACCAAAAAGGTTCCGAAGATTATGAATGACCAAATTAACGCTAAATCCAAACTCCAAAGCATTTTCTGCGTTTGGAGAACTGGCTCTTTCTTGGCTTTGCGTTTGGAGCAAACC
Organism: Candidatus Hydrogenedens sp.; assembly: GCA_012522755.1. Taxonomy (GTDB): domain Bacteria; phylum Hydrogenedentota; class Hydrogenedentia; order Hydrogenedentales; family CAITNO01; genus JAAYJV01. The sequence continues at coordinate 663 of JAAYJV010000096.1, read as the reverse complement.
ATATCGATTGCACAATCTCAACAATGCATCAACGATTTTTTCATCATGAAACGCTTCGTATAGGCTGTCCTGGTCAATGGTAATGCACATTCTAGCGACTTCTAGGAAATCATTCAAAATATTTTTTCCATCTGTTCGATAGTTATCATTCAGAAGGTTCTCATTAAGTATATTAACGCGGTTATAATACCCCCTGTAATACTCAATTGGATAGTCAGATGGAACTGCATTCTTCCCAGAATGGTATTCAACAGACTCATCTATAAAAGGCTTGATCTGTGCCTTGATCTCATTGCTGTTCGCTTTTGGCAATTCTCCTGGAATAACTCCCCAAATATACTCTTCATGGTATTTATAATCACGACATGGTAGGTATCTAAAAGTCACATCAAAAGGTGAAATCGCTAAGAGATTAAGATTTATGTCCATCAATCATCCCCCCAGTTTAATAGCGTTACCGCAAACGTTACGACAATTGCTTTATGAAGCAACGATTGCATTTTACCATTGTTTTGGAGGGCTAATCAAACCTAAAAAGCACAAGGAGGATGTCAACACTATGGAGAGGATACAACAGATAAACAAAGTCGCGTTGAATATGTTCGAGCTAGCAGCCGTTCTAGGCATCGGCCGGAGCAAAGCTTTCGAACTCACGCGCCAACC
>JAAYJV010000095.1 GCA_012522755.1 Candidatus Hydrogenedens sp. | reverse complement strand
GACAGGCCAATGCAACGATCAGTCAACCTGATCCTGGAAATCGGGAAAATGAAGACAAAATCTGCCCAAAATACCAATGAATTCAACTGTGTGGATTCGATGGTGTCCTTAATTTGGACACCAGTGATTCGGCATAAAAAACGCATCGGAAACAAAAAGGCCCTGAATTTTGTTTTTTGAAATGATGGGACAATCCATGGATAATAACGGGTCAGCATGTGTTGAGTGGTCTCAGTCCGCAATGCCGTATCAATCCCGGCATTAGCCGAAATATGGCTTGTCCACTCATTGCTGTGGCTCGAATATGTTGCGTGTTGCATCCGGGGTGACCTGCGTTATTATATAAGCCTATCCAACCCATTGAAAGGGCATTCTATGAACAAGTCACACTTTGTTATTCTCAGTCTGACCATGGTGTTGTGTCTTTCCATTGCCATTGGGGCAAATGCACAGGAAAAACAGTTCAAAACAGAAAACATCATTTTCGTCATGACCGACGGTCTGCGCTGGCAGGAGGTTTTCCAGGGCGCTGAAGAATCACTGCTCCCTGAAGCCAAATCAGGCATTCATCCCATCCGGGCCGCCTATTGGCGCGATACACCCGAAGAGCGCAGAGAAGCACTCATGCCCTTCACCTGGCAGGTCATGGCCAAAGAAGGCCAGATCTTCGGCAACCAGGACAAAGGCAGTATCTCGCAAGTGACCAATGGCTATAATTTTTCCTATCCCGGATTCAGCGAAGTGGCCTGCGGTTTCGGCTACAAGGATGTGGACAGCAACAATAAAATTTACAATCCCCACCTGAATGTTTTTGAATTCCTCCACAACATGCCCGAATACAACGGCAAGGTCGGCTGCTTCGGTGCCTGGCAGCTTTTCCCCTGGATTCTGAACAGCAAACGAAGCGGTATGCTTGTCAATGCCGGATATGAACCGCTGGATACGGGAAAATCTTATCCGGAATATGAGTTGCTGAACCGGATGAAAAGGGAAACCACCCACTATTGGGGCGGCGAGCCTTTTGACTCCATCACTTTTGAAACTTCTTTCGCTTATTTCAAGCGGGAACAACCCCGCGTCTTTTTCCTGGCTCTGGGCGAAACGGACGAATGGCCCCATGGCGGCAGGTATGACCTCTATCTGCATGCAGCCCGGCAGGCCGACAACGCCGTGCGTCTGCTGTGGGAAACCGCTCAGTCCATGGACCAGTATCGTGACAAAACCACGCTCATATACAGCACAGATCACGGTCGTGGCTATGCACCTGAAGAGTGGAAGAGCCACGGAGAAGAAATTGCAAATTCTGAAAACACCTGGATGGCTTTCCTGGGCCCCGATACGGAAGCTCTGGGCGAACGCGAGAATGTTGATCGCGTCACAGCCAGCCAGATCGCCGCTACCCTGGCGGCTTTTTTAGGTGAAGACTTTCGGGCGGCTGTCCCAGAAGCGGGCATGCCCATTGACGACGTGCTTGGTAAGAAAAACAACTGATTACAGAAGGATAACTATTTGATGAAACAGTACAGATTCGCTAAGATTCTCTTTTCTCTCACTCTGGTGGCATTGTGGGCCGCAGCCGCTACGGCCGCCCCACTGGCAAAACATGTGTTCATTATCAGCATTGACGGCGGTGCTCCTTATGTCATGAAGGACTGTGATATGCCCGTCCTGGAAAAAATGGCCGAAAACGGAGCAGCCTCCTGGGAAGCTCAGACCATTTTTCCCAGTGTGACCCTCATCGCTCATGTGTCCATGATGACCGGTGTGGATGTGGACAAACACAAAGTGACCTGGAACGGTCATGAGCCCGATAAAACGCTGGATGTCACCACCTGTTTTGCCGAAGCCAAAGCCAAAGATGAAAACTTTCACACGGCCTTCTTTACCGGTAAAGATAAACTCGTCCTGATTGATCTCCCCGGATCCATGAATCACACCGAGAAGCCCTACTACGAGACGGAAGACGTTACAGAGGCCGCAGCCGAATATATCGTTGCCAACAAACCCAACCTCACCTTTATTCACTTTGCCAAAACGGACGGACTCGGCCATAAGCATGGCTGGGGTTCGGACGAACAAAAAGCCGGTTTCAATGCCGTAGACACGGGTCTGGGCAAACTCTGGAAAGCCGTCGAAGAAGCCGGTATCGCTGATGAAACGGTCTTTATCATTACAGCTGACCACGGTGGCCACAAAAATACCCACGGCAGCAACCAGCCCGAAGACATGACCATTCCCTGGGTCCTTTCAGGCAAAGGCGTGAAGAAGGGCTATAGCATTGCGGAAGATGTCAAGGTTTATGACAGTGCTGCAACAGCCTTGTGGCTCCTCGATGTGGATATTCCCGATTCTTTTGATGGAAAAGCCATTACGAACGCTTTTGATTTCAACTGAAATACAGACACAAGCGCGCTTCAGTAAAAACTGTCTGTAAAGACCCTATGGCGCATTTGTCACCCGAAAATTGACCAAGACCGCCCGGGCTGCACTCTCAGAAACTGCGAGGGTCCAGCCCGGGTTTGTTTTTTGGAAGAAGAGTCTGGCGTTTCCCTTTTTTACGACGGAACACACGGAAAAAGACATCTTAACCGAAGAGATGACACTGACACTACGCCCCTTGGAACCACAGATGAACACTGATAAATTAAAGACCTTGGGTCGCGCAGCCCTATCACCTATTCCCTATCACCTATCCCCTCGCACCTCGCACCTCGCACCTATCACCTCTTCTTTGCCCTGCTCCGGGAAATATGGTATCATTTTTTATCCGAACTGAAATGAACATCACCTCTTCAGGAGGTGTCAACCTGAAAGGTACGATAAATGGCTAATGAAGAAAAAGGGCTTTGGGGTTTTCTGATGTATCCCTGGTCGTGGCTCATGATGATGATTGTAGAACTTCTGCTCATGCCCATCAACTGGTTCTGCTATACCTTCAATCTTGAGCCCGTTTCCATAGAAACGCCTTTTGTGGAGTAATTCAGCGCTGTTCCACGCTGATCATGACAGGGAGTGTTGTGTCTTTTTTCACCAAGCTCCCTGTCTTTTCTTTTCGCAGCTGCGGCCGCCTCCTGCAACCCCCGAAATCTCCCTTTCTGAAACCCTTTCACTATCTGAACAGTCTTAAGTTCAGAAGTATTTTTTCACCGTAAAGGTAAAATTAAAGGGTATCTTCATGCATTTCAACAATAATGCGGGGAAATTCACGGCTTTTCTGGCGGCACTGCTTTTTCTCACCGGTTTTGTCGCCTGGTGGCTCGCCCAGGCACCGGCACCCCAGCCCGGCAATGCGCCCGACACTGTATTTTCGGCTGGCCGTGCCTGGGAGCACATCAATGTGATGGCCCGGGAGCCGCATCCGGCAAGCTCTCACGCCAATAACCGCGTCTTTGAGTATATTCTTGAACAGGCTCAGGCCCTGAACCTGGAAATAGAAATTATTGACGGCCCCAAAGCCAACCACCGCGGCGATTATGTGGAATTCGGCCGTGCCATTCTCGGCCGCATCCGGGGTACAGATCCGACCAAAGCCTTTGCCATGGACGCTCATTTCGATTCCGTTCCTTATGGGCCCGGCGCTGCTGACGATCTGTCGGGCATTGCCACCATGCTGGAAACAGCACGGGTACTGCGGACCCATGCGCCTCTGAAAAACGATCTGATCTTCGTGTTCGCTGATCAGGAAGAGGTGGGCGCCAATGGAGCCAAGGCCTTCAGACACCACCCCTGGTTTGAAGAAGTGGGGGTCATGCTGGGCCTGGAAACCCGGGGAGTATGCGGTCCGGCCCTCATGTTTGAAACCTCTCAGAATAACGGGAAGCTGATTCGGGAACTGAAGAATTCCGGTGTGTCCGCCCGGGCAAACTCCATTATGTTCAGTGTCTACGACCGTTTGCCTTTTGGAAGTGACTTCGGCCAGTACAAACACCATGTACCGGGCTATAACGTGGCCTATATCGACGGCTTCGGTTATTATCACACGCGTCTGGACAATCCGGAGAAGATTTCTCTGGCCAGCCTGCAGCATCATGGGGAGTATGCGCTGGGGCTGGCACTGCATCTGGGCAACATGGATCTTCATGATTTTTATGCGCCCAACGCCACTTTCTTCAATCTGCTGGGTTCTTATATGGTTGTCTATCCTCAATCCTGGGATATGCCTTTTACGGCTCTGGCCATTCTGACGCTACTGGCCGCACTCGCTGTGGGTTTCAAAAGAAAAGCCATCAGAGGGCTGCGTTTTGCAGGGGCACTCCTTTTCACCGTTCTGGCTGCTGTACTGGCCGCCCTGCCCGGCACTCTCTCGCTCATCGCTTTTTTGTTATACAGAGAATGCAGCCTCTATCAGAACACGCTCTATTGTCTGGGAATTATTGTCATGGGTCTGGGCATCCTCTTTCTGCTCTATGGCCTGGTCCGCAAGGCACTGCGACCCACTGAACTTCTGGCCGGCACTTTGTTCGGCTGGATACTTCTCCTGTATCCGGCCCATGTATGGCTTGCCGGAGGCGCTCATATAGCCATCTGGCCGCTCCTCATCGGCTCGCTGCTGCTTCTCGCACTCTCTCTGCTTCACAAAGAAGAAAAAGAATGGCAATCGAGAACGATATTTCTGCTTACCCTTCCGCTGATCCCCGTTCTGGCTGCTCTCGTTCCTCTGCTGCAGATGCTGTCTTTCACACTCACTCCACTGGGTGCTTTCCTCATCAACGTACTTTCTGTCCTCATTGTCGGACTCTTTGCATTGCAGATGCAGCTCTTCGTACAAAAGCGTTTTCTGATTCCGGGCGGAATCATCGTTCTGGCCGGTCTTGTGTTTTTCAGCTGGGGACTCCAGGCCAACCGGCCCGATGCGGACAACCCCCGTCTCAACTGTCTGGCCTATGCGCACAACTTCGATACGGAAGAGTCCTGGTGGTTGAGCTCTGACCGCAATACCCGGGAATGGTTCAAGGATGTGGTGGGCTTTGAGCTTCCAGGCGGCCTTTTCGAAAACGAAAGTCCTCTCGATGAATGGACATCTCAGTTTTTCCCGGATACGACCCGGGAAGCCATTCCTGAATTCCGTCGTGGAGACAAACGGCCCTATCTGAAAGCTGCGGCACCGGCTCCGGATTTCGCTCCTTTCACCATGAAGATTGAAGAGGATCGGCTGGAAGGTGATACCCGCAAGGTGATTATGCGCATTACTTCACCGCAGCTGGCCGGAGATATCAACCTGCGGAAAATATCGGATGGCCCTGTCCACAGTGCGGCACTGGAAGACCAGCCTTTACGAACAGCGGAAAAAAACTGGCATCTGCACCTGAATTATTTGCCGGAAGAAGGTGCGAAGCTGCATCTGGAAGTGGATCCTGAAGACGAACTGCGCTTTCATGTACGGGAGGAATCCTGGGTGCTCCCGGTATTTGAACAATACAAGCCCCGGCCTGCTCATTTGGCTGCTGAGCCCAACAGGGTGCTTGACTTTTATGTACGCCTCCACAGCGAACACTGTTTTACCATCGCTACAGTGACACCCGAAGAAATGGCACTGACACAACGGCCTTTGGAACCACAGATGCACACTGATCAACACTGATAAATTAAAGACCTTGGGTCGCGCAGCCTGGGAACGCCAATTTCCACATTGGCAAACTACGCATGATGACTTCAACAAGCTATTGACTCAGCCGCGACATGAGCTTTCTTTCTACAATTACAAAGCTCAGACTCACTCACAACCAGGAAAACTTTCCGGAAGAGAATGCACGCAACGTGGGAAAGTTTTCCCAGTCATGAGAATGCGTAAAGGCTTTAAGAGAAATGGGCACGGCTTGCCGTGCCGCTACCTGAAGCATGTCTTATGGTTTCACGTGGATTTTGTGGGCACGGCATGCCG
>JAAYJV010000094.1 GCA_012522755.1 Candidatus Hydrogenedens sp. | reverse complement strand
GAGATTCACTCCTGGGAACGCCAATTTCCACATTGGCAGACAGCGTATAATGACCCGCAGAACATATTGACTTGGTTGCGGCATGACAGCTCTTTTCTGACTACCTCTTTCTTTATACACTCAAGTCTTTACATCGCGCCAAGGTTTTACAACAACTGACCGTCTTTGCAGCGATGTGTGCCAATGGGGACATTGGCGCTCCCACGTCATACAACTTTACGCCGGAAAGTACTCAAGGTCAAAGTATTACCCTCAGAATACACAACATATAATTCTGTTTCTTGGGAGAACAAAAAGGCTGAAAATCGGTAAGACGGCGTGGGGTATGTCTTGGGGCAAATGAGAGACTTGAAGCAATCAGACGTCTCAGGGGAATTGGATGGATCAGTCGGATTGATCGGATGTGGGAGGGGCTCAGGCATGCCTCGGGATACAACAGAGACTCCGGAGAGACACATAAGCCTCTTCCACTCATTTTCTTAGTGAAGCTTCGTGTCCTTCGTGACTTCGTGGTGAAAAAAGAAATGACACTTTGCTTGCGGCTGTGCTGCGCTGTGTCAGTTTTCCGGGATATGCAGAATCTCGCCGATACGGATCAGGTCATTGCTTTTATTGTTGATCTCCCGAAGGATTTCGACCGTGCATCCATAACGGACCGCCACTTTGGAAAGACTGTCTCCCTTCACGACTTTATGGGTGAAGGTATTTGTGCCGCCGTCAGGCTGCAGTGAGGTGGGAGCGATTTCGATTCTGTCCAGAGCACTGCGGAAACGATCCAGACGCATGCGGCTTTCCATGAGCATGTGTCGGAACTGCATGTCTTTTTCCGCCTCCAGAGCGATGGCCTGAACCACGGAACGCAAGGGCGCAGGTGAATTGTCGCAGATGATCAGCCCGTCACAGCCGGCCCGGAGTGATTGAATCGCAGCTTTTGCCAGGTTTCCCTCAATGGCCTTCATTTTCATGTCATCGGTGAGAATGAATCCCTCATACCCCCATTGCTCACGGAGGATGCCGCGAACCAGGACAGGGGAGAGTGTCGCGGGAGTGGAAGGATTGGCGGGATCAAGAGCGGGACAGGCGATATGCCCGACCAGTATGGCTGGAGCCCCGGCATCCACAGCGTTTTTGAAGGGCAAGAGCGTATCCTCCAAAGCGGCGCCTGTCTGAAGGAGGCGGGCCACCTGTTTATGCGAATCTTCTGTGGCCGCGCCGTGACCGGGAAAATGTTTCACCACAGGAAGGCGCCCTTCCCGGAAGATGCCTTCCATGAAACGCCAGCCCAGGAGCCAGGCGATTTCCGGATCTTCGGAAAAGGCACGGTCGCCGACAGCACGACTGCCGGGAACATTCAGATCCAGCACGGGAGCGATGAGTACTTCCAGACCACGTTCCCGTGCTTCACGGGCGTAACCCGCGGCTGTCTCGCGCACAGCCTTATCATCGCCTTTGGCACCCAGAGCTCCGGCTGAGGGAGCATCAGCGAGGCGCATCCGGTTCACACGGCCCCCTTCCTGATCCACATATATCAGGGGCAGTTCTCCGGACCAGGCCTCTCCGTTGGTGGCCCTTTTGATGGATACCACAAGATCCAGAGTCTGCTGTTTTCCGCCCAGATTGTTTCCCAGGAGAATCACACCACCGGGCTGAATCTCGCGGAGCAGAGCTCTGTCTTGAGCGGAGAGGGTTTTGCCGGATACAGCGATAATGAGACTGTGACCGGGAATCAGAGGCGATGGAGAGCTGGCTACGGCTCGGGTAGTCCAGGCAAAGACAATAATCAATAAGGAATGGAAAATAATTTTCAATGAATGCTTTCCCTTTGCTGAAAGGCGGATGAAGCCAAGGCAACAGACGGATACCATTCTACACAAGAGGGGGTGATAGGTGATAGGTGATAGGGGATAGGTGCGAGGTGCGAGGGCAGGTAGGGGCACGGCATGCCGTGCCCATTTCAGCCCGGACCACACCCCCCGCCGCTCCCACATCCGTCCGATCCGACTGATCCGACCGATCCGACCGATTGCCCTTGGGACAGATGATTGCTTCAATGTCTTTTCAAAAGACCAAGAGGGTCGGCCATTTTTTGCGTTGTTTGGGCTGAATGCTTTGACAGGCGGGCCGGGTCGCAAAAAAACCGGAATGACGGCGGGGGGGATATAGCTGATAGGACTGATGACTTTGAGTTGCGCACCTGGGAACGCCAATTTCCACATTGGCAGGACACCCGGGAAAAGGCCGTGATTCATGTATGTATTTGACGGGAGAACAAAGACTTTATTTAATTCGTGGCCAGCAAAAGACCTGTTGCCGAAGCATTGTCTATAAAAAATATCGGTGCCATAACTCGCTATCAGCCAATGGGGACATTGGCGCTCCCACGATATGTTCACTCTTCGGCGGAAAGTTTTCTGAGTAATGAATTTGTTTGAGAAAAGAGAGATCTCATGCCGCAACCAAGTCAATATGTTCCGCGGGTCATTATACGCTGTCTGCCAATGTGGAAATTGGCGTTCCCAGGAGTGAATCTCAAGGTCTTTCAGGGAAGTCGGACGGATCGGTCGGATCGGACGGATGTGGGAGGAGCGGATTATAGGGGATAGGGGATAGGGGATAGGGTGTTCGGGTGTTGAGGTCTCCTTTCAGCCCTTTCACATGAAATTTTGAAGAGAAAGTCCTTTTTTTGCTATACTGTTTCTCTCTGTACCAATCCCAATTTCAATGCAACTATTACCAGTAAGGAGGTGAACATTTTGAGAACATACGAAGCGCTGTACATTATCCATCCTGAATCGGACGATAATGCCATCCAGACGATAACGACAGATGTCGAACAACTGATCACCAGCAATGGCGGTTCTATCGTGCGCTCCGATGTTTGGGGAAAACGCAAGCTTGCCTATACGATTGACAAACAAACAGAAGGCATTTACGTTGTACTGCGTTTTCAGGCAAACCCCGAATTCATTCATCGGTTGGAGCAGCATTTCAAGCTTTTAGAAACCGTGATTCGTTATATGGTGCTCTATCTGGATGCCAAGACACTCAAGTTGGAAGAGCAGCAACAACGGCAATATGAAGAGGATCTTCGCCAAAGCGCTGCACGTCGCAGTCACAGTGATGACGACGATGATGACGATGAACAGGAAAGCGGTTTTAAACGTCGCGGTCAAGATTCACCTGTCCAAGAAGAAGAAGAGGACGATGATGATGAAGACGAAGACGAGGACGAAGACTGATTTCCTTTCCCTGGCACGAAACTCTGTTCAGTATCAACTGTGATTGTTAACATGTGAAGGAATAAGGATGAGCGATTTACGTGTGCCCGATTTGAACCATCTTTTTGTTGCCGGTCGGCTTACCCGTGACCCGGATCTGCGCTATGTTTCCGGCAGCCATACGCCTTACTGTCGTATCACTGTCGCCAATACGCGCTATTTCCGCGACAAAAACACAGGTGAACGCAAAGAAGAAACGAACTTCGTGGACGTGACCGTTTGGGGCGCTCAGGCTGAATTTGTCGGCGAGCGTCTCAAGAAGGGTCGTCCTGTAATTGTGGAAGGGCGTTTGCGCACCAGTGAATGGGAAGATCAGGCAACGGGTCAGCGGCGTTCACGTCTGGCTGTAACGGCCATGCGTGTGACGCCTCTGGACTGGGATGACTCCGGCAGTTATTCAGGCGGCGGCCGTTCTTCAGCGCCGTCAGCCCCTGCAGCTGAATCGAAGCAGGAGCCGGCTCCACGTGAAATCGAAGAGCCCATCCCGGAAGATGATATTCCCTTCTAACCAACCAAAGGACTCCAGAAATGGCAAGAATATCCGCCAAGACTAAAATGAAAGTGCGTGAGAAAAAGTCACGCAGACGCAAAAAGAAAAAATCTTTGCGCGCGAAAGTATGTCGTTTGACCATCGATCGGGTAGTATTCATAGACTATAAAGATGTCAATCTTTTGAAACACTACGTGACCGAACGCGGCAAAATTATTCCCCGTCGCATTACGGGGGCCACAGCGAAGCATCAACGCATGCTGAACCGTGCCATCAAACTGGCTCGCCAGGCTGCGTTGTTGCCCTATCTCGCAGACTGACGAAGGATGAAAGTTTTTCGCGCCGCTTTCTTGAAGCTGGCGCGAAGCTTTCCATAATCATGCCAGTTTATTTATTTGCCTGCATACTGTTGGGCGCATTGATCATCCTGGGCGGGGTGACCGAGGGCATATTGCTCCTGCTTCTGATCAGTGTATATCCTGTTGCCTGGTATTGGGTTCACAAGCAGTATTATCGTGCTTTTGTGCTTCCCTTGATTTCCTGGCTTCTTGCAGGTTTCATAGCCGGCGATCTGTTACTGGCGCTGGTGCTGATCTTCAGCTTGTTTCCCGGCGTGTTAGTTGGTATGCTGATTGACCGAGGTCAGAGTCTCGGAAAGTCTCTTTGTGCTGTCACGGCTGTGATCTTTCTTTTTTCCGGCGGCAGTTCCGCTCTGATGTGGCCTGTCATCCGTGAGAACTGGCATCTTTATTTTCAGAGTTATCAGGAGCAACTGACTCAAAACACTGCAGGCGCCGGCAATGAACATGCGCTGGCTCTGGTCGCCTGGTTTGATTTGAACTGGGCTTATGTGAGTTTCGGTATGCTCTTCGGAATGATTTTGCTGAGCCAGCTTCTGCTGGTAGCGCTTCTTTTCGCTCGTTTGAGAAAAGAGACGTCGTCCATAGTGCATCGCTATGAATTCGGACGCTTGCGTCCACCGGAGCCTCTGGTCTGGGTTGTCATCGTGGCATCGCTGGGCTGGTTTTGGGACGATTATTATCCCAATGATGCCCTGCGGCTGCTTGTATGGAACGGTGCGATCATGCTGGCCTTTGTATATCTGGTAAACGGTATTTCCATTGTTGCTTTTGCAGCAACACTTTTTCAGATGAGGCGTATGACACTGGTATTTATCGTGTTTACGCTGATAGTTTTCAATTTATATCAAATACTGCCTGTTGTCGGCCTTTTTGATACCTGGATTGATTTCCGCAGCTGGTTCGGCCAAATCCGCCATAAACAGCTCAAGGAGAAAGAACCGGATCTCTAAGGCACTGGCATCCGGGCACTTCAGAACAGGATAACTTCAGATTAGGGAGTGTTAGAACATGAAGGTCATTCTCTGTGAATACATTGAGAAGCTGGGCGAAATCGGCGACAGTGTGACTGTAAAAGACGGGTATGCCAGGAACTATCTGATTCCGCGGAAGCTGGCTGTTCAGGCTGACTCAGCTTCGGCGAAACAGATTGAACATGAGCTGCAGATTCTCAAAAAGCGCGAAGAAAAGCGCCGGGCTCTTCTTACGGCCGAAGCGGACAAGATGCGCAGTCTCACCTTGGAATTCAAGGTTCGTGCCGGCGAAGAAGACAAGATTTTCGGCTCTGTCACCACAGCCATGATCGCTGAGAAGCTTCAGGAAGCCGGTTTTGATGTTGACCGGAAGAAAGTGATTCTTGAGGATCCTATCAAGGCACTGGGCATTTATTCCGTGGATATTAAAGTCTATCCCGGCATTGAGACAGCCGTTAAAGTGTGGGTCACCGGTCTTGAAGACGAAGTGACGACGAGTTCGGCCCCTGTGGAAAGTGAAGAAACAGCGGCTGAAGATTCCGACACGACGGCCTGACATGTCTCAGGCATCGGATCAGAGAGTGAGCGGAGCAAGCTCCAAAGCGCTTTACGATCGCACGCCGCCCCAGGACATTGAGGCTGAACGTGCCTTCCTGGGCTCAATTCTGTTGCGTCCTGAAGCGCTCAGCGATGCCTTGGATATTCTGCAGGGCGGAGACACGGATATTTTTTTCGTCCCCGCCCATCAGGTTATTTTCAATGCGATATTGGCGCTTTTCAACAAAGCAACGCCCATTGATCCTGTGACGCTCCTCGCTGAGATCGGAGTGAACAAAGCTTTTGAGTCCGTGGGTGCTGATTCCTATCTCATTGAACTGTTGAATGCTGTACCCACTTCCGCGAATATTGAATACTATGCCCAGATTGTTCTGGAGAAGTCGATTCGTCGGCGTCTGATAGAAACATGTGCTCTGATTACGGCTGAATCTTATCGGTCGGAACTGGACATGAAAGCCCTTCTTGATAATTCTGAAAAACAGATTTTCGCACTTAATCAGGAGCGTCAGGCGAACAGGATCCACGCCCTGTCTGAAGTTATCAAATCTGTCATTGGCACAGTCGAAGCCAACTTGGCCAGTGGCGAACACCTCACGGGCCTGGCCACAGGCTTCAACGGACTGGACAAACTTCTTTCCGGGTTTCAAAAATCTGAAATGGTGATTCTGGCTGCGCGTCCCTCTGTAGGCAAGACGGCTCTGGCTCTGAATATAGCCGCCAATGCGGCGCTGCAGAACAACAAATGTGTGCTTATATTCAGTCTTGAAATGGCCAAAGAGCAGCTGACCAACCGTCTGCTGTGCATGACCGGTGCCGTTGATGCCCATCGCTTCCGCGATCGTTATCTGGTGGAAGAGGAGTTTTCCAAGCTTGTGAATGCGGCCGCTGCCCTTACGGGAGCCAAGATTTTTATTGATGAAACTTCAGGACTCACCCCGATGGATCTGCGCTCCAAGGCAAGACGTTTCCATTTAGACACTCCTCTTGACCTGATTATCATTGACTATATGCAGCTGATGCATACGGGGGGTCGCAATGAAAACCGGCAGACGGAGATCTCGGAAATATCCCGTTCCATCAAAGGACTTGCCCGCGAACTGTCCATACCCATTCTTACCTTGTCTCAGTTGAGTCGTGAGGCGGACAAGGATGACAGGGGTACCCCGAAACTTTCCCATTTGCGTGAATCAGGCGCTATTGAGCAGGATGCGGACGTGGTGATTATCCTCTCCCGTCCTCCCGTGGATGAGCGGGAAGGGCGGGAGGATCTCATCTATGCCACAGTGGCAAAGCACCGAAACGGGCCTACAGGCCGGGCTGACCTTTTGTTCTATACCAGTATCCAGCGTTTTGTGGATGGTGATACCGATTCCGGCTACCGTCGTGAAAGCCGCGAAGACACCTATTCACATCCTGTTCCGACGGATCTTGATAATCCCTTTATGGAAGCCGCTTTTGAAGAAGAAGAGGAAGATATGTTCTAAAGGAGTACTGAAAGCCAATCTTCCTTAATCGCCCATACGGGGCATCGGAGACATGCATGCTTTTTTCAGGTTCTTATATTGCAATGGTGACTCCCTTCACGGAGTCAGGGGATGTGGATTTTGAGGCCTATGGCCGTCTGGTGGATTTTCACCTGGACCAGGGCACCGATGGTCTGGTTCCTTGTGGCTGTACGGGCGAAGCGGCGACGCTTTCCCATGAAGAGCAGAAAGCATGTATCCGCTTTGTCGTGGAACGTGTGGCCGGTCGTATTCCCGTCGTGGCCGGTACGGGTTCCAACAACACGGCCGAAGCACTGCTTCTGACGAAGTATGCCAAAGAGGTGAACTGTGACGGCGCGCTGCTGATCACGCCCTATTACAACAAACCGACGGCTGCGGGTCAGATCGCTCATTATACGACCATCGCTGAAGCGGTGGATATTCCCATCATGCTGTACAATGTTCCCGGACGAACAGGGACCAAAATCGCAGCGGAAACAGTGGCGGCTCTCTCCAAAGTTCCGGGGATCCAGTCCATTAAAGAAGCCTGCGGCTGTGTGGATCAGGTATCCAGTATTCTGGAAAAGTGCTCCATCATTGTCATGTCAGGCGATGACAGCCTGACCCTGCCCATGATGGCTGTGGGAGCCACAGGAGTGGTTTCCGTGGCCGGCAATGTGGTTCCCCGTGGCGTGGCCGAGCTTTGCCGCTATGCCAACGAAGGTGCCTTTGACCAGGCCCGGGAAATTCACTATCGCCTGCATCCTCTGTTCACGGCCCTTTTCTGGGAAACAAACCCCATGCCTGTGAAAGCGGCTCTGGCTGAAATGGGCATGATCAAGAATATTCTGCGCCAGCCTCTGGTTCCCATGCAGGAGAAATACCGCAACGATCTGGTCGCTGTTTTGAAAGCACTGGATCTTGTCTGAGTCGCTGCTCTTCCCGGCTTCTGAAAAAGAAGAGCCTGATATGCCCCTCAGCCATCGTGACGGAGGTTGAGCCGCACAGACTTTTTAGTGTCTTCCCTCTGTTTCTGATACACTTGAGCTGAACGCTTCCTATGCGCTCTTTACCACCTTTTTGATATGCGGGCATACCCCGCAGAGGTTATTCGCCATGGCAAAAAAACTCATGATTGATCCCGAAGAAGTCCGTAATAAAAGCAGTCTGGAGCTGGGATCCATACCCATCAACCAATACAGCCGGACATTGAAAGAAGAAAGCGGTTCTTCGGGAGTGGGCATGGTGCGTTGTCTGCGCATCTATCGGGATATGATGATTATCCGCGAGTTTGAGACCATGCTCGACAATATCAAAAAGCTGGGCTCTTATCAGGGGATTGAATACAATCATGCCGGTCCGGCCCACCTGTCCATCGGTCAGGAAGGGGCCGCTGTGGGGCAGAGTGTCCATCTTTCCGTTGATGATCACCTCTTCGGCAGCCACCGCAGTCATGGAGAATTTATCGCCAAGGGACTCCGGGCCGTGGAAGATCTGGCCGGTTCCGCACTCAATGCCATCATGGAAGGCTATTTCGGCGGCGTGACCCTCTCTCTCGTGGACAAGAATGAAGCCGACTGGAGCGGTCTCAGGCTGACTGCCGCAGGCGGGAAAAAAGCGGTTCTGGATACGACAGAAGAGGAAGAGCGGGGTATTGATTTTCTTTTGTATGGCCTTCTGGCTGAAGTATTCGGCCGTGAAACGGGCTTCAACAAAGGCATGGGCGGTTCCATGCATGCCTTTTTCCCGCCCTTCGGGGTCTATCCGGCCAATGCCATTGTAGGTGGAAGTGCTGATATCAGTGTCGGTGCGGCACTCTATAAAAAAGTGCAGGAAAAAGCGGGGATCGCCATTGCGAATATAGGCGATGCCTCCATAGGCTGCGGACCTGTGTGGGAGGCACTGGGCTTTTCGTCCATGGCCCAGATGCGGACTCTCTGGCCTGATTTCATGAAGGGCGGCCTGCCCATGCTCTTCAATTTCATGAATAATTTCTACGGCATGGGCGGACAACCCATTGGCGAAACCATGGGCTTTGATTTTCTGGCCCGTGTCGGTGCGGCGGTCAACCCGGAAAAGATGCATGCGGAAGTGGTGGACGGAAACAATCCGCTTGCTCTGGCCGATGCCTACCAGCGCAAACTGGAGATCATCCAGGCCGGGAAAGGCCCTGTTTTTCTCGATGTACTCTGCTACCGTCAGGCGGGCCATTCGCCCAGCGACCAGTCGGCCTACAGAGAGCGCGAAGAAATCGATATGTGGCGTGCCGTCGATCCTCTTACTGAATACGGTCAGAAACTGCTGGAATCGGGTATTCTCACGGAAGCGGATCTGGACACGGTGGCGGCCTATGCCCGCCGAAAAGTGAGCAAGGCCTGTCGTCTGGCTGTTTGCGAAGAACTTTCTCCCCGCATGTATCTGTCGTCGCGGGAAGGTGTCTCCCAGATGATGTACAACAACCGGTTGGAAGAAAAGCTGCCCGGCCTGCGTCGCAAAGAAGATGTGCTCCAGCCGCTGGAAGAGAATCCCCGGGTTCAGGCCATTGCACGCAAATCCCGCTCCGGCATCGATGCCGATGGCCAGGTGCTCCGGGGAACCAGAGCCGTAACCTTTGGTGAAGCTCTTTTCGAAACCATTATCCACCATTTTTATAATGATCACCGGCTCATTGCCTATGGCGAAGAGAACCGGGACTGGGGCGGCGCCTTCGCCGTCTATCAGGGGCTGACCGAAGCACTGCCTTATTATCGCCTCTTCAATTCGCCCATTTCAGAGGCGGCCATTGTGGGTACAGCCGTGGGCTTTGCCATGGAAGGGGGGCGCCCTCTTGTTGAGCTCATGTACTGCGATTTCATGGGCCGTGCCGGTGATGAGGTTTTCAATCAGATGCCCAAATGGCAGGCCATGTCAGCCGGGCTGCTGAGCCTGCCCATTGTTCTGCGTGTATCGGTGGGAGCCAAATACGGTGCCCAGCATTCTCAGGACTGGACAGCGCTCTGTGCCCATATTCCGGGGCTCAAGGTGGTTTTTCCCGCCACGCCCTACAGCGCCAAAGGCTTGCTCGCCTCGGCGCTGAGCGGCAACGATCCTGTTGTTTTCTTTGAGAGCCAGCGCTTGTATAACCAGGTGGAGCTTTTTCATGAAGGCGGTGTTCCGGCGGAATATTATCGCCTGCCCATAGGCCAGCCGGCCCGGATCAAAGAAGGGAAAGACCTCAGCATCCTCACCTTCGGTGCAACGCTCTACAGGGCTCTGGATGCGGCCAAGCGCTTTGAAGAGGACTACAATATTTCTGTTGAAGTGATTGACGGGCAGACGCTGGTACCTTTCGATTACACGCTGCTGCTGGAGTCTGTGAAGAAGACCGGCAAAGTGATTATTGCCAGTGATGCCTGCGAACGGGGCAGCTATGGCCATACCATTGCCAGCCAGCTGACGCAAATGGCCTTTGATGATCTGGATGCGCCCGTCTGTGTTGTGGGCGCACCTAACTGGATTGTGCCCCCGGCGGAGATGGAAGATGCCTATTTCCCTCAGGTTTCCACTTTCCTCGATGCCTGGCACCAGCAGATCAAGCCGCTCCCGGGCTATACTCCTGAGCGCGCCCGGACGGAAGAAGAAACGATTTATCAGAACCGCTTCGGCATATAAGGGCTGTATTCACAGCGCAGCACAGCCGCAACGAGATCAGCCTTTCTCTTTTAACCAGGGCGTCTGGTAAGACAGGTCGGTTCTTAAAGCTGTCTGGCACTTACCTGGGAACGCCAATTTCCACATTGGCAGACAGCGAGTTAAGATATTGAGACACTGGTATCCAAATTAAGGCCACCATCAAATCCACACAGTTGAATTCATTGGTAATATGTGCAGATTTTGTCTTCATTTTCCCGATTCTCAGGATCAGGCTGACTGATCGTTGCATTGGCCTGTTCAAGAAAAGCTGATTTGGACAAGAATGAAGAATTTTTATAGTCTGCCTTTTCTTTTCTTCCACGAAGTTACACGAAGTCACACTAAAGGAAAGACGATGCAAATATAAAGGCATGAAGCCTGTTCAAGTCATTTGTTGAATTACAGGTATAAAATAAGGATTTTTCACTGGTATCCAAATTTAGGCCACCACCAAATCCACACAGTTGAATTCATTGGTAATATGGCCAAGGATGATATTGTGATTTTATAAACAGTAATCCGGCAACAGGTCTTTTGCTAACTGCGAATAAAAAAAACTGTGTACTCCGAGATTTTATTTCCCCGTCAAATGCATACAAGAGTCACGGTCTTTTTCCGGGTGTCCTGCCAATGTGGAAATTGGCGTTCCCAGGAGTGAATCTCAAGGTCTTATTTGTTTGTGATTATCTGAAGACAGTTTGCCGAATCGAGAATCTTGTAATGTCTTGAAAGTATATGGCTTGCAGAGTCAGCAATATAAAGTTCTTCGAAAAAACAATGGAAGATGACAGGTAGTGGCATGCAGGACAAAATGATCAAAGCGGCCAAAGTCGCCGATTTCGAAAACTGTTGCGTGAAGAGTGTGCGTATCCTCGGACGCCATGTGGCCATCATCAAAGATAAAGATGGCGGTTTCCGTGCCATGGAAGGGGGTTGTAAACATCAGAATGCCGACCTGACCACTGGAAAAGTGAAAGATGGTATCGTCACCTGTTCCTGGCATGGCTGGCAGTATGATATTGAAAGCGGTGAATGTGTACGCGGCGGAAAAGCGGCGCTGCGCCCTTATACCTGTGTGGTCGAAGGGGAGGACATATTGATTTCATTGCAGCCGAAGAGCCCTGACAGTGATTCTTCGGCTTTTGTGCCTTTTGATTAGGGGCGAGGAATGAGGGCGAGGGGATAGGTAGGGGCACGGCATGCCGTGCCCATATAATCCGCTCAGTCCGCTCAGTCCACTTGGTCCACGCTCTCCATTACCGTTGTGCGGTTACAGTCAACGGGGTGGCGGGCATATCCTCAAAGCTGGCGATCATGATCAATTCATTTCTCATGTCATGTTCAGCGAAATAGCTGATCTCAGCGACACCATCTTTGACGACTCCGCGGCCCATCGGTATCTGCTGGTCGGGTCCTGATGAAAATACGGTGATGACGGCATTTTCCACGCCGTATTCAATGAGTATTCCTCCGGCGAAATCGATTCCGTCACGATAGGTTCGTTCCTGATGTTCAGTGGTGCAGACCTTCAAGCTGTCCTGTGCGTGCGGGTTCTTGGTCCAGATTTCCATAGTGGGATCGCCGAAATAATGCCACAGATACAACTGCATTTGGGCGTAGTCCCGGTCAATTTCTTCTCCCATGAAGGGTGCACCGCGCATGGCGATAATATATAGTTTTCCATGATTGAGCACATCGCCCAGGCGACGCTGAGATTGTTTGGATGTGCTGAAATTCAGCCATCCGGGCCAGATCGCATCCAGGAAGCCCAAGGTAAGGGCTGAATTGGCCCAGCTGGGACTGATGCGGGTCGCTCCGAAAAGTCCCACAGCGCCGCCATTTTCTTTTCGCAAGGCCCGTTCACAGAAATAGATACCTATGGGCTTTGAATAGTCGACTCCGATGTCTATTTCATTGTCAAAGAGACCGGTGGAACAGTTCATGCTTAAAACGACGGGCAATTTGGCTTCATTTTTTAATTTGTCAATATCCCATAGACGAAACTCCGGATGCACCCAGCCACCGGGCCAGCCATGGTCACGGTGAATAATCAGGAAGGCTCCCTTGTTCCAGGCATCGGCTATTTGCTGCGTATCGCCATCCCAGGCAAAGCCTGAATCAGATCGCAAGGCCGGCGGCAAAGGCGTACCGTCATAATAGGCATAGGGCGTATCGTTCCCTGTTCGTGTGTAGATTCGCTGTACTGTTTTGCCTGCTGCTCCCAGCAGTTGATGGGCGAACTCGGAGGATTCGATAAAAGTCCGGCTGTCTATGCCGGACCTGTAGGTGTCCTTTCGGCAACACTCAAACTGGGAGGCGATAAAGGCGTTCTGGTAGAAGCTCTTGTCATCTACAGGCGTTTTTTCATAGTTGATGATTTTATTCACTACGGTCATGGCCTCTTCCAGGGTATCGACGGGGATGCGCCCTACTGAAAAATCAGCGATGAGGTCTACCCCCGGTGTGCCCAGAATGGCATAGGGCCAGTCTGTTCCGATGTCATCAATATAGAAGGGTGCGATAAATTCGGCATCGCCCAGGAGAAGAACATAGCTGACCCGGATTCTGGTGTTGTAGTAGCGGTCTTCGATGAATGCGTCAATTTCAATATTACTCTCGCGACCTGGTATTTTGCTGCCTGTTCCGCATTCATACACATTGGTGACGATGCCTTTTTCCCGTTTCCAGTTGCGCAGCCTGATGGCTGCATCATAGAAGTCCGGATGGGTCAGAATAAGCAGCTCTTCTCCTTCACGATCTTTGGGTGTACTTTCAACGACATTGGAAATCACGGTCTCCTTGTTCATGACACTGTTGAAAAGGGCCAGCGAATTGCTGTCAAAGAGATCCATCATGGCGGAGGTGGTGAAGTTGCCACTGCCGCCTTCAAACTCAATGTCGAAATCAGTATAGTCAAAGAGTTCCAGAAGGTTTTCCTCAGGGTAATACTGACCTGCCGCCATTTCCACCAGATAGATTTCCAGGTCCCGGCCGTTGCCGATATATTGCATGGTCACCGGCTCGGGCGGCCAGGGATCATTGCTTTCATAGATACCATGATTTTTGGTGAAGGGAGGATCTTTGTAGACAGAGATCGGCGGGACTTCGTCCAGCGGTGAGCTTTGAACGGGATAAAGATTCACATAGATTTTTTCCCCCACCACGGGAATGGTCTGGTGGATCCTGACCCGCGTATCGTCACCTCTGGGTACGGCAATGAGCTGCCGAAAAACAGGAACGGCTGGAGCACCCACCTCCGAGGGAAGACCCGGGACGCCTGGTATGAAAATTTCAGTGAAGACTTCTTCCAGCCCCGGGATCACCTCCACTGCAGCAGGCTGCATGAGTGGTTCGCCGAAAACGCTCCAGGCGGAGACATTTTTTGCGGACTCCCTTTCTACAATAGTTTCGGCCTCGACATCTATACGACTCAAAGACTCGCATTCTTCCTTGTCTTCCATGGTACGGGCGATATTCACGCGAATCGTCCGACCTTCAGCGAAGACTTTTTCACCAGCCTCTTTTGCTCCGGCATGACGGATTTCCTGGCTCCGATCTGAAAATCTGCTTCCCAGCAGTTCCGCTGCAGCGCAGGGATCACCTTCAAGAAAGAGTTCTTCTGTTTCATCCAGAATTTCCAGCAACTCCAGCTGTTCTTCCGGAAGCAAGTCCTGATTTTCTTCGATACTCTCAGCCAGTTCGCTCAGGCGGTTCAATACTTCTTCCCGGACCAGAGAAGATACGGGAGTTGCCTGTGTCTGAGCTGGAAGAGAAAGGTTTCCAGCCTTATCGTATGCCCAGGCCGTATAGAAGTATCTCGTACCATTTTTCACCGAGGCATCGGTGAGTTCGCTTCCCAGATCATTGTAAATTTCGAGACCGTCAGAAGGGGATTCAGAGGCTGCGCCTGAAGTCCGCATGATCTTGATACCGGCAAGATCTTTGTCCTGGGGATTGTTCCAGCTAAGCCGCACTTCGCCGTCACTGGCCTGTGCAAAAAACTCTTGTACATTGCCCGGCGGCACCCTGTCGTTGCATCCGGTCAGCAGAGCCGCAGTGATGAGTATAGCCGCCAGTATTCCCACGCGATGTAAACGTTTACCAAAAACTTTCATGTCCTTCCCTTTCATGTGAGTTGGAGTATGGAGAACAATTGGAAAAAAGATAAGACCGGGAAAGATAAAAGTGTGCAGGTGATACGGCACAAATAATTACAATCGAGGTTGTTTTTCAGCCGAATCGTGGTATACTGTTAACCAGCTACTATGTTTATTATACACCAGTTTGTCTGTAATGGAAGGAAAAAAAAATGAAGTCGACTCCTGTATTGTTTTCGTTTTTCAGTTTTCTGCTGTGCATGCTGGTTATGCCCGGAGTGATGGCTCTGGAAGATATCTGTACAGGCTTTGAAGACCTGTCTCTCGATGATAAATGGGAGGTAGGCGACAGTTTTGAAAGTGAAGGGTTCACTTTCACTGTGAGCGATTTTGACAGTGGATACGGTTTTGATCCGGATTCTGACGCTGTTTTTGTCAGGTTGAGCGACGAGTATATAGATCTTCCAGGAACCGTTCCCACCCAGGCGCTGTGGTTTAATTACATTAATATTGGTATGGATTTATCCACCTATTCCGAATTTCCCAAAGTGGTGAGCTTTGACTATTGGATTTCCGGCAGCACCATGAATCTGGAAATTAACGGTGAGCTCCTCATAAGGCATATGTGGGAAGATTATGATGGCTTGGTGGCTGGCGGTGTGCTGATCAGGGTTTTTCAGAATCCGGACACGGGGGAGAGTTGCGGTAGAGTTGAATTGCAGGGTGTTGTAGAAAATTTCATAGTGGGAGGCGAGCAGG
Organism: Candidatus Hydrogenedens sp.; assembly: GCA_012522755.1. GTDB lineage: Bacteria > Hydrogenedentota > Hydrogenedentia > Hydrogenedentales > CAITNO01 > JAAYJV01. The sequence continues at coordinate 5,534 of JAAYJV010000094.1, read as the reverse complement.
TCCTTTTTGACAACCTTTGTCTGTCCTGGACCGAGCCACCGCGCGATCTGACTTCCTGTGTTGATTTCAATACCGTACCTGAAGATTTTTTTGCTTCCTTTGAACAAGAGTTCAGCGTGCAAGGTGTTTCTTTCACGGCCAATGAATTTTTCTGGTATCCCGAAGGAAGCAATACAGAAGGCTTCATTGAAATAAACCACGACGCGGGTCGCCATGGTGTAACTTTGCGCGACTCCAATCTGAGTTATGAATTTCCAGCGGGTGTTTCCCCAGCAGAGTGTCTGAGTATTCTTTGCAGTTGGGGTTTTGAGAATGCCTCCAATGACAATGTGAATCTGGAAATCAACGGCACCCTCTTGAATAAAGAGGATATCATGGAGCTTGACGGCGAAGAGGTCGGTGATGTAACAGTTAGTGTTATTGCCATTGGCGAATATACAAAGCTGGTGCAGCTCCTCGGTTCTGTCTACAGTTTTAAGATCGGTGGTCGGGAAATGGACATCATTGAAATCTGCCCTGACTGCAACGATCTTTTCCTGACGGATTGCGTGACCTTTGAAGAGTTGCCCGAGTACACAAGCTTTGACAATGGCGAAAATATTCTAGCTGACGGCGTGCTCTTCAGTACCAGTGATTTTTATTGGATTGATGGCCAAGTTTTTTCCGAGGGCACGGCTGATGTCTTTGATTCCTCTATTACACAGAAGCCCATGCTCTTCCTCGGTAATATCAATGTGGGCTATGATTTTGCATCCTATGAGCCTACTCCTGAATGTGTCAGCATTTTCTACGAAGCTTCCGGTGGCAACAAGAATCTGGAAGTGAACGGTACGCTCTTCAACAAAGACGAGATGCATGAGTTTGACGGTCTCTACGCCGGTGATGTACTCATCCGTGTCACAGAAAGGAGTGACGACTGGGGGGTTATCCAACTGCAAGGTCCTGTGTCCAGTTTCAAGGTAGGTGGCCAGGAACTTGGTTTGCTGGAAATTTGTCCTTTCTGTAAAGAGTTGCCTGAAGAATATTTTGGTGAGCCTTTTGCAGACTGTGTGGATTTCACGACTGCTGAAGAAGAATTCGAGCTGGGCATATGGGAAGAGTTTTTCTTTGACGAAATTCTTTTCACGACCGATCGCTTTGGTGAAGGTGCGTATTGGACACATGACGGTGTGCTCACGCTCGGCGATCCCTGGGGTTATGGTGTAGGACTCTGGTTCGACAATATCAATATCAGTCATGATTTCACCCTTGCTTCTGAGCCGGTGGAATGTGTCAGTATTTACTATATTGATTTTGGAGGTGACAAGAATCTTCGAATCAATGAAGATCACCGTTACGTCAGGGGGGACAACTTCGAGGAAGTTCATGGCGAGCTTGTAGGCGAAGTGATGGTCTCTGATTATGCTCTGGAGGGCGATGCAAGAGTGCTTGTCCTTCAAGGGTCCGTATCCAGTTTCCTGGTCGGTGGTCAGGAACTGTATGTGTCAAAAATATGTCCTTCCTGTAAAGACACTCCTAATGTTCCTGACCCAGCTGTTCCCTTTACAGAATGTGTGACTTTCGATACCCTGCCCGAGGGTTATTACCGTAGTACGAAAGATGGCTTTGCACAGATCCAGGGTGTTGTTTTCTCCCTCAGCGAATTCCGATATGGTCCAGGGCCAGACGAAATTTGGGACGATGGCGCTGTCGCTCTCGGTGAAGAAGATGGCAATCCGATTCTCTGGGTGATGCACACCAATCTGGGTTATGATTTTTCCAATGAGCCTTCCCAACCCCAATGTGTCAGCATTTCTTGTATGTACTCTGCTACGATCAATCTTGAGGTGAATGGAGAGCTCTTCGTCGGGGATGTTGTCGATCTCGATGATTTTACTGTTGATGATGTGGTGATTCGCATCCTTGGAGAAGAGTATGGTTTTGCTACCATCCAGCTTCAAGGCACCATAAATAGCTTTAAGATTGGTGGTGAAGAATTCTATCTCACTGAACTCTGTCCCTTCTGTGAAGACATTCCGGATGACCCTGAAGGCGAAGATGATATTGAAGGTGAGGAGACGTCTGTTGAAGGCGAAGACGAAGAAGTTGTTTTCTTTACAGAATGCGTGACTTTCGATACCCTGCCCGAGGGTTATTACCGTGATATGGAAGATGGCTTTGCACAGATTCAGGGTGTTGTTTTCTCCCTCAGCGAATTCCGATATGGTCCGGAGCCAGACAATATCTATGATGATGGCTATGTCGGTCTCGGTGAAGAAGATGGCAATCCGGTTCTCTGGGTGACTTACACCAATCTGGGTTATGATTTTTCCAATGCTCCTTTCCAGCCCCAATGTGTCAGCATTTCTTGTATGTACTCTGCTACGATCAATCTTGAGGTGAACGGCGAGCTCTTCGTCGGGGATGTTGCCGATCTCGATGATTTTACTGTTGATGATGTGGTGATTCGCATCCTTGGAGAAGAGTATGGTTTTGCTACCATCCAGCTTCAAGGCGCGATAAATAGCTTTAAGATTGGCGGTGAAGAATTCTATCTCACTGAACTCTGTCCCTTCTGCGAAGACATTCCGGATGACCCTGAAGGCGAAGATGATATTGAAGGTGAGGAGACGTCTGTTGAAGGCGAAGACGAAGAAGTTGTTTTCTTTACAGAATGCGTCAACTTTTCCACCTTGCCCGAGGGTTATTCCCGTAGTATGGAAGATGGCTATGCACAGATTGAGGGTGTTGTTTTCTCGCTCAGCGAATTCCAATCTGGGCCAGGGCCAGATGACACCGTGGCCGATGGATTTGTCGGTCTCGGTGATGATGAAGATGGTAATCCAGTTCTCTGGGTGATGCACACCAATCTGGGTTATGATTTTTCCAATGAGCCTCCCCAACCCCAATGTGTCAGCCTCTCTGGCGGGTACTACGGCGGTACGATCAATCTTGAGGTGAACGGAGAGCTCTTCGTCGAATTTGACGATATTAACGCTCTCGATGGTCGTACTACTGTTGATGGTGACGTGGTGATTCGCATCTATGAGGAAGAGAATGGTTTAGTTACCATCCAGCTCCAGGGCACTATAAACAGCTTCAAGGTTGGTGGAGAAGAATTCTTTCTCATTGACCTTTGTCCCTTCTGCGAAGACATTCCTGATGACCCTGAAGGCGAAGAAGAGCCCTGGCCCGGTGATCCTCTCACGGAATGTGTGGACTTCTCTGATCTTCCAGAGTCATTGACTGTGGGCGTAGATGATTATGTCTATGTGCAGGGTGTTGCCCTTCGGACCAGCGGATTCTACGATTCTGAGGACGCAGAGCTATATGAGGAAGGATTGGCCCTCAGCGAGTTTTTTGAGGAAGGAAAATCCGTTCTCTTCCTGAGCCTTATCAACGTGGGTTACGATTTCGCCAACAGTCCCGCCCAGCCTCAATGTGTGAGTATTGCCTGTGGTTTTTCAGGCGGCTCCGTAAACCTGGAAGTGAATGGCGAGTTAAAAGTGGCTGAGAGTATGGCCGATCTGGATCATGCCTGGTTTAATGGAGTTTCTGTCCGGGTTTATCCCACAGGTTATGATACAGCCATTTTGCAGCTCAGTGGCGGCATTGATTCCTTCAAGATAGGCGGTCAGGAATTCTATCTCATAGAGATCTGCCCCAGTTGTGAGACCTATCATCTGGTGGACTGCGTCACTTTCGACGATCTGCCCGAAGGTCTGGAATTTGAAAATCTCTCCACTTTCCTGAGTAACGGTACACTCTTCGAGACGACAACTTTCACGTACTACGATGGAAGCGTTTCCCGCGAAGGTACCGCCGAAGTGATCGAAAGTGATGATGGTGCTCAGGCACTTCAACTGAATGCTATCAGCGTGACACATCACTTCAATGTGGCCACACACCGGCTGGGTTGCGTGAGCATTGACTATATTAATGCTGGTGGTGATGTGAACCTGGGCGTTAATAACGACTACTTTGAGGCGCAAAGCATGACGGATCTGAACGGACAGGTCACTGAAAGCGGTGTTGCTATTTCCGTTTATGAGGAAGATGGCAGAGGCACCGTCGTGATGAGTGGATCCATCGAAAGCTTCTCCATAGGCGGAGCAGAGTTGATTGTTCTGGAAATCTGCGACTACTGCAAGGAGTTGCCTGTTGAAGGCGAGCCAGACGATTTCGAGGGTGAAGTTGAAGGCGAGCTGGACGATTTCGAGGGCGAGCTAGACGATTTCGAAGGTGAAGTTGAAGGCGAGCTAGACGATTTCGAGGGTGAAGTTGAAGGCGAGCTGGACGATTTCGAAGGTGAAGTTGAAGGCGAGCTGGACGATTTCGAAGGTGAAGTTGAAGGCGAGCTGGACGATTTCGAAGGTGAAGTTGAAGGCGAGCTAGACGATTTCGAAGGCGAGCTAGACGATTTCGAGGGCGAGCTAGACGATTTCGAAGGTGAAGAAGAAGAGCCCTGGCCCGGTGATCCTCTCCAGGACTGCGTCGATTTCGCTGATGTGCCTCCCAATGAAGCTTTTGGCGTGGATGAGTATCTCTATTCGCAAGGTGTTGCTTTCCGGACGAGCGTCTTGCGTAAACCTACAGGCGCACCTTATGAAGACGGAACAGCCGGCCTCGGTTTGGATGAAGACGGTAAGGAAGTGCTCTGGCTGAACAGCATCAATCTGGGCCACAGATTCGACAACAGTCCAAGTGCGCCCGACTGCGTGAGCATTACTTACGGATACTTCGGCGGAGACTTCAATCTTGAAGTGAATGGTGTCCTGACTGCTGTACCTTATGTCATAGAGCTTGATGGCACCTGGCTCGGTGGTGTCCAGATCCGTGTGTTTTTCAAAGGCCACGGCCGAGGCGTGATTCAGCTTCGAGGCGAGGTGCACAGCTTCAGCATCGGTGGTGAAGAGTTCTTTGTCACTGAAATCTGTCCTTCTTGTGATCCCGATGAAAAAGGTGCTCACGGCGCCGATCTGGACGGTGATTTCGAGATCAGTGAAGAAGAGGCGGAAGCCTATGTTCAGTCCTGGGAAGAGGGGCCTGGCGATCTTGCCCTGGCCATCCGTGCTTACTATATCTGGAAAATCAGTGGCGGCAAGTATGACTTTAACCCCAATGCCGAGCCGCCTGAATGCTGGATTCCTCGGTGATTAATAACCCTGATACACCTGGCTTGTGAGTGATTTCAGGCTGGCTGTTCTCTCTCTTTGGACAAGAGAAGGAGCAGCCAGCCTTTTTCTTGTATAATCTCCACAGCTTTGATTTTGACACAGGCCTGGTATTGTTTTATGTGAAAACATCCTTGTCCAAATCAGCTTTTCTTGGGCTGACAAATGCAACGATCAGTTAGCCTGATCCTGGGAACCGGAAAAATGAAGACAAAACCTGCCCAAAATACCAATGAATTCAACAAATGACTTGCACAGGCTTCATGCCTTTATATTTGCATCGTCTTTCCTTTAGTGTGACTTCGTGTAACTTCGTGGAAGAAAATTTTATCTGTTATGATAGGTCATCGTGGAACTGAAAGCCTTGGACAGTTTAAGCAG
>JAAYJV010000093.1 GCA_012522755.1 Candidatus Hydrogenedens sp. | reverse complement strand
GATAAACCGGTAATATTTCTTCCACACTTTTTAACTCAATAATCAATTCGTCTTCTACCAGGAAATCAATGCGATAGCCCTCTTCCAGCGTAATCTCTTTATAAATGACTGGCAACCGAGCTTCTCTAATGAAAGATACTCCCTGAAGTTTCATCTCATAAGCCAAGCATTTTGAATAAACACTTTCAAGCAATCCTGGTCCCAAATGCCTGTGGACTTCTAGTGCACACCCGATTACTTTATTAGACCACCGATCAAAATTCATTTTCTTTTTCCCTTCTTTATCTTCCTTTCTTATCTTCCCTTCGTGAATCTTCGTGCTCTTCGTGACTTCGTGGTGAAAATTCTTCTCTGTGTGCCTCTGTGCTCTCTGTGTCTCTGTGGTGAAAAATTATTCGTCCTGCCTGTGGCTCATCTTCCCTGTGGTTATACCCGCTTACGGAAAACAAACACATGCCCCACCCACAGCGGCCAATGCACCCCGAAGAAAGGATAGGCCAGAGCGTTCACCGTGCGCACAGCCCCTTGGATAAGTCCTGTAAGTCCCCCTTCCTTCTGCAAAGGCGCCGGTGCAATGGCTTCCAGCGTGAAGCCTTTGCGGACCAGCAAAGCTTCCATGCCTTTCAGAGAGAAAAGCACCGTATGCCAGGGTGGAGAAAAGACCTGATGCAATGCCGGCAGAGGCGCTGATCGCCGGCCCAGTCGAAAAAGTTGCGCACCGAAGGTGGCGAAGCGTGCTGTCGGCTGCAGACTGATCAACACACCACCGGGCCGCAAAAGACGATGAGCCGCTGCAAGCCAGTCATCATGATCCACCAGATGCTCGAAAACACTGGAAAGAAGAAGCCCCTCATACACTTCCTCACCGGGCAGATCGACAAGACTGGAACGGATCACAGAGAATCCCGCTTTCTCGCAATAAGCCGCCATGGCATCGGAAGGTTCCAAGCCCTCGACTTCAATGCCCCGCTTTCTCAGACGCTCCAACAGCCCGCCCCAGCCGCATCCATGATCCAGCACCCGCCCAGGAGCTCCATAACACTCCAGAGCATCGCAAATAGCATCATACTGCGGAATGGCAACCCGGTTGCGCACCTCAGGCTCTCCCTGACAATGCCCGGCTCCGGCATACCCTTTCTCATAAGCCTCGGCCAGGAAGGATGCTGAAGGCATGGGAACCACCTGAAGTGTGCCGCAGTCAGTACAGCGCCCATAGTTGTACTCTTCCCGCTTCCCGAAAAGAGACAAGCCCTCCGCACCGCAACCGGCACAAGTCGCAGTACTGAACAAGGGATCATCATCATGAAAGAGTGCAGCCATAACAGGATTGTTCCTTTTGTGGATTCATTGGATCAGAGCAGGACAGATACTGAATTCGTTGTCTTATCTTAACTCATGAACACCCGACAGGATCAATGGCAGCTGTAGAAAAACATTTCCCCCACAAAAAAAGAAAGAGGCGAGCATGCCATACGACATTCTCGCCTCAGGTATCAAATCAACAGAAGTTAAAAGTCCAGAGATCAGTTTCCGGGGGGCAGCAGGTGAGCATAGGAGAATGCTCCGCTGGTTGTAGCAACCATACCCTGTACGTCATTGGGACCACCGGTCCAGCTGATCGTGGCGGAACCGTTTTTCTTGGGATCCTCATCACGGGGACGGTCAGGAACGGCAACACCCTGGGCACCTTCAATACCGTCATCATGTCCACCCAGATCCATCAGCGGGTCTTCGGCCACAGGGCGGAAAGCCACTGAGGACATCGGATTGATCGTAAAGGTATTGTCGGGATACTCAGGACCCAGTTTTATACCATCTTCAGAGTAATAGGTGATTTCGCATGTAAGGACTTCATCCACATTGCTCTTCAGATAGACGAGGGTCATCATGCCCTGATACGGAGGCCAGCTGGCACCGACGGGGGCATTGTCTACGAACCAGGGGATGGAAAGGGAGCTCGCAAAAGCAATCCCGGCAACCATGGCCATAGCAACCATTACCATTGTCATTTTTTTCATTCTTTTTCACCTCCTGTCATTTGGAAATTCTGTAGTCTTTTTAATCGGCGACTGAGCCGTCTACAGTCATTTCAACTTTTTTCTGTGAACCGGCGTCCTTACCGGCTCCAACTAGTTTGTACCACAAACCAGTTCGTTCTGTCAAGCCTTTTTTCAACTTTTTTTAAACAATCCCCAAAAAACGGTTTTTCACCACTTGTAAAGAAAGAGGCAAGTAGTATTTCACCCTTTGTTTGCAGGATGAAATGACTTTTGCGACTGAAAAACCAGAGATGCAAAAAAACATGATCCTTTAGCCTTGAAAAAATAAAAAGCAGGGAAAAAATCTGCATGGCTGAGTAAGTTTTTTGGGGAAAAAGGGGTTTTTCACCACAAAGAAGATTAACTACAGAGGAAAAGAGAAGATTTTTAACCACAGAGGCACAGAGAAGATTTTTTCACCACAAAGTCACGAAGAGCACGAAGATTCACGAAGAAGAAGATCTATTATTTAAAGTACCATTCGTTTTATGCCATCTTTTAGCAACTGCACATTAAAATTTAAAATCAGACCTGTTTTTTTTCCTGACAACTTCATGTAACTTAGCAACTGGGCCTGATAAACCGGTAATATTTCTTCCACACTTTTTAACTCAATAATCAATTCGTCT
>JAAYJV010000092.1 GCA_012522755.1 Candidatus Hydrogenedens sp. | reverse complement strand
GATAAACCGGTAATATTTCTTCCACACTTTTTAACTCAATAATCAATTCGTCTTCTACCAGGAAATCAATGCGATAGCCCTCTTCCAGCGTAATCTCTTTATAAATGACTGGCAACCGAGCTTCTCTGATGAAAGATACTCCCTGAAGTTTCATCTCATAAGCCAAGCATTTTGAATAAACACTTTCAAGTAATCCTGGTCCCAAATGCCTGTGGACTTCTAGTGCACACCCGATTACTTTATTAGACCACCGATCAAAATTCATTTTCTTTCTTCCTTCTTTATTTCTTCTTCGTGAATCTTCGTTTTCTTCGTGCCGACCTGGTGAAAAAAGATCCGTGCTGAATTCCTCTCTGTGTACCTCTGTGCTCTCTGTGCCTCTGTGGTAAAAAATTAATGGTTCCCCTTACTCAGCCAATGTGATCACCCCCAGTTGTAGCGGCTGTCCCCAAGGCTCTCTGTTACGATCGAGAAAACTCAATGTCATCTGATAAGACGCCGCCTTCGCACGAAGAGGCACCCGGACAATGACATGTTCATTCTCCGGCCAGAGAGAGCTGACGGGACTCGGTTGCGCCGGCCAGCGGAAAAGTCCTCCCTTCCCTGTGTCATTGCCGAATACCGTCGCCATGGTCCGGGCATCCACCTGTCCCTGGACCACAACCCGCAGATCCTGAGTGATGACACCCTGCGTTCTGAAAATCAAGTGGAGCAGATACAGTTCCTCCTCTTCCCTGCTCACGCCACAGCCCGCATAAGAGAGTTTTTCATGAACAGAACGAGGTCTCCCCATTCCCTGAAAGAAGCCATTCAATCCTCGAAGAAGGGACTGTTGAAGAGAAGCTTTCAAGCCTTCCCAGGCTTTGGAATGGCGCAGGCGGTAAAGATCCATAGGCTCCAACGCATTGAAATCGGTCTCTTCCGTGATGGAAGGAAGGGGCTCATCCACATGCCGGGCCAGTAGCCCGAAATACTTATCCCCCACCATGCCATGTCGTTTGTCGTGGAATCGCTCCACGAGTTCAAAGCCCTCCTCCATGAAGAGACGAAGCCACCGTTCCTCTTCACCGGGTGCGAGCAGTTCTGTAGTGTAGACAATATATTCGGCAAAGAGAAGCATGGGCCGAATTTCTTCAGGCTCGTGAGACCAGCCGAAATGGCGGAAAGCACGCCAGGGCTGGAGTTCTTCCGGAATATCCTTACGCCGCCAGGGATTGGGACGGCCCGGCTGCTCCGGTCTGTAGTGCAATTCCTCCAAGCCCATACCCCGCATATTCACACGCACATAATTCGCTTCTATGCCACTGTAAGGTCTTTCCTGTTCCTCTTTGAGCATGGCAAGAAATATCCGGTCTTTATAACTTTGAGCCACAGGAGCACCCATGCCGCTATAGGCATAAGATCCGTGCAATTCATCTTTGTACCAGTAAAGCCCTTCATCATCGTAGAAGACCATCATATCCGGATCGGGGGAAAGGGGTACAAAGCGGGAGGCCGCACCGCCATAGGCGACCACGGTGAGGTTGCCATACTGAAACAGGAGAACGCTCAGATAGAGAATCTGCAGGAAGATCGTGATTTTTCGTCGCCGTAACATGAACAAAGGCAAGGCAGAGAAAAGCGCCAGGGCCGGAAGCAGCTGCAGGGCATAGCGGGGTGTGGCAAAGCTGAACAGAAGCGTCAGTAACAGCCAGCTGCCGAAAACCCATAAAAAAAGCGCGCGCGGTACGGCATGGTTGCGAAAGCGCGGAAAAAGGACAGCACAACAAAGCCCGACCACGCTCATGATGAACATAGGCAAAAAAAGACCGTTATTGATGATCATGACAGGATAACGCGCCCAGGGGATCCCAGGGCGAAAGACCCATTTGTCTGACGGATCGGGAACCACTTCTTTCGCCTCCTCAGACGGGGCCGATTGAGACGGAGTCGCAGCGACATCGGGAGCGGAAGCTGGAGACGTCACTTTCGGCAGAGTGTCGCTCTTTTCCGAGACGACGCTTTTCTCCGGAGCAGGAGCCTCGGCGGTGGCGTCCGATATTTCTTCCCTGCTTTCCCGCTGCCAGGCCAATGGGATCCCTGTCTTGCGGATCAGATCGGAATCAGTCCAATAACTGTAGAAACGATTGCCATGGCTGATGTACCAGGGAGCAGCCACGGCCAGGGTAAGGAGAACCGCCAGACAGCCATTCATCAGAAGTCTGAAAAGCGCTTTGCGCTCGCCACGACTGTCTTTGATTCCCTGAATAAAAAAGAAGAGGGCCGGAAAAAAATAATAGACAGGACTCGTAATCCTGGCGAGAAGAGCCAAGCCGTTGATCAGCCCGAAGAGGAGGGCACTGCGTGTCCGAAGAAAATTCCGGCCATAAACCAGCACAGCCAATGCCCAGACACAGAGGGTCATGGACAGATAGTCTGTCATGAAATAACGGGAAGCCGTATAGATCATGGGCGTGAAGCTGACCACAGCGACAGCATAAAGAGCCTCCCGGGGAGAGAGAAAAGCACGAGCCAGACGATAGATGCCCACAAGCATGACCAGAAAGAAAAGGGTGTTGCAAAAAGCCATCGCATCAAGACTGTGCCCGAAAAGAGCGACAGCCAGAGCTCCGGTCAAAGGAAGCAATGGCGGATGAACCGGACTCTGGGCCGGAGTTTCCATATACCAAGCCCGATTCAGGCGTTCAGCGAAGCTGTGTTTTTCCGATACGGGAAAAAGTGCCTCGTGATAGGCCCGGGAGCTGAGCATATGCAATTCTTCATCACTCTGGATACCGTGGTTGTCCAGGCGAAGCCACCACAGATTCATGAAAAGATGAAAGAGAAGGAGCAATATCAGCGCCAGATGTTCGAGACGGAAAGAAAAAGGCGTGGAAGATGAAGAGGAAGTATTCATGGATAAACCTTTACGCTGCAGGGCCAAAAGAATAGTTTACCACAGGGGACTTTGCCATGCAGCACGGTGTAGCTACAACCAAATGGTGCTTTTAAATTTAACCGCGAAAAGCGCAAAAGGACGCGAAAGGGATGAGAGGAAAAAGAGACCAAACAGAACATCAGGGGAATCGGTCGGATCGGTCGGATCTGCGATGGGCTTTGGTTGAGCTCAAGTATCAATCCTGATGCGAGAGTTCGTAGGGGCACGGCATGCCGTGCCCACAAATCCCACAAAGAATGATGACTTGCTGGTAGATAAATGGAACTCCAGGCTTTTTATTAAATGGGCACGGCATGCCGTGCCCCTACCTGAACCCGTTCCCGCCTCACTCCTAATACAATCCCCGCCGTCATGCCCGGTTTTTTTTCCTTTTCGTTATCCCACGATATGCACATTCTCTTCCGGAAAGTTTTCTGAGTAATGGATTTGTTTAAGAAAATAGAGATCTCATGCCGCAATCAGGTTTAGTAATTCTCCGGGTCATCATACGCTATCTGCCAATGTGGAAATTGGCGTTCCCAGGTGCGCGACTCAAAGTCGTCAGCCCTATCCCCTATCCCCTATCACCTATCACCTATCCCCTATCCCCTATCCCCTATCACCTATCACCTATCACCTATCCCCTATCACCTATAATACGCCCCTCATCCCTCTCCAGCTGTTCTATTGACTTCTTTATACATACTTGTATATATTTTTGACATAAAAGCCGGGACATTCCCGTGGTTACCCCTTAAAATCAGGAAAACAAATGAGTGTAAAAAAAGTAGCGGCCATATTGCCCGCCTACAATTGCGCCGCTACTGTCGGTGACGTCTTGGATAGTGTATTATCCGAGAATCAGGAAGAACTGGAGTTTGTTGTTGTGGATGACGCTTCAACAGACAACACCAGAGCGGTATGCGAAAAACCTTCCGTAACCGTGTTTACACAAGCTGAAAACCGCGGTCCCGCCGTATGCCGAAACCTGGGCATACAAATGACCCAGGCGCCCATACTCCTTTTTTTGGATTCTGATATTGAATGGGACGCAGGGTTGCTTCCCGCCATGCTGCAATGCCTCGAAGACAATCCTCATCTGGCGGGTGTGTCTACCCTGACTTCTCCCGAACCGCTCAATCCTTCCTTCGCTTCCCGGTACTTTGCCCTTCAGGAATATCTGCGCTTTACAGACCTGATAGACCAGGGGATGAATGACTGGTCTTTCATCAGCACGCGCTGTGGCTTGTTGCGCCGTGAAGTCTTTGAAGAAACCGGCGGTTTCAATGAGTCTCTTTCTCTGGCAGCCTATGAAGATCTGGAATTCAGTTCGAGAATGGACAACCGGCATCGCATTGCCCTGAACAAGTCCTTCGTCGTACGGCATTATTGGCCCGACTCGGTTTGGAAAATTCTCAAACGGCTGCATATCAACGCGCAGGGGGTCATACAACTTCCCCCGTCCATGCGGAAAAAAGCGAGCGAGCCCTTTTTTCGTGACCGCAATGCGCGCTTTTTCCTGGGTCTCTCAGCGCTGTTGGCTCTGGGCGGGTTCGTCTGGCCCCAATTATGGATTGCCGCAGGAATTGCCCATCTGGCTGCTCTGTGGCAGGCCAAATGGCTTGTCCGCGGGTGCATGAAACATGAAGGCCCCGTATTCACACTCAAGGCCTGGGTTGTCTATAACCTGACCTTGTTACCCTTTGCCACGGGCGTAGGCCTGGGCATGTTTACTTCACTGCAGAAAAAAATAACAGGTTTCTTGCACCATGGGCGCTCTTAGAATTCTTTCGGATATTGCCCGCACGATCCTGCGGCCTCATCATCCCGGACAACTGGTCTTATTCGTAACGGACCGGTGCAATTGCCGCTGCCCCATGTGTTTCAATGCCGCAAATGTATTTGTAAAACACCGTACGCCGGACTTGTCTCTGGAAAAAATACAAGCCATTGCACGGTCCCTGTATCCTTTGCCGCAATTGTTGCTCTCCGGCGGAGAACCTTTTCTTCGCCAGGACATTCCGGATATTGTACGGGCCTTTCATCAATTTTCGGGAACTACACAGATCAGCATTCCCACCAATGCCACCCATACGGAGCGCATTGCCGAAGCTTGTGAACAGATCTTGCAGGAATGTCCGGATATCATGTTGAATATCAACCTCTCTCTGGATGATATTGGTGAAAAACATGATGCCTTGCGTCAATACCCGGGCTGTTATGAAAAACTCTGTAACACTTATGAGAGGCTGGCCTCTCTGCGAAGTCGTTATAAGCAACTGACCGTCAATATCATCACGGTCATTTCCGAAGACAATGCGGAAAATGCCGCTTCTATTGTCACGGCCATTCGCGAAAAGTTCTCGCCCAACTATCATGCTCTGGGCTTGCTTCGCAATGACCCTGTGGAAAGCGAATCAAGCCGGATTTTCAATACAATGTCTGACACCATCAATGCAGTAGAAAGCGAAAAGGAATCCTTCACCGCACTCCCCGCCTTCAACCGTCTGGCACCGGCCCTGTCAGCAGTTGTAAAAAGAAAAGCGCTCCTGAGCAGAGAAACAAAGTCCCGGCGTTTCAAGTGTCTGGCGGGCTCCCGCATTATTGTAATCACCAATGATGGCCGTCTCATGCCCTGCGAACCTCTGTGGCTCGAAGCGGATGTGCGGAAAAGCAACGATCAGAATACCTATTGCATGGCCCATCTGGAAGAATTTCAATACAATGTCAGAAAAGCCCTCAAAAGTTCCTCTGCAAAAAAAGTCCAGGCCTTTGTGCGAACACGTCAATGCTGGTGCATCTATGCCTGTGCCATTCAAAACGGTATCTTATATAGTCCAAGCCAATATTTCCTCCTGCTCTTGGAAATGATGCGAAAGAAATGATACCGCAGGCTAAGCCCGTGGGTGATTGTAACCCTCAAAAACCTGGGGCTCTGATCCAGGCGTATTCCGCAGTACTGCAACAATCTGGGAAGAGCTTCGACTTCTTCTCTGAAATTTTATTTCGCCCTCGGGCCCAGCCCCTTCCCTTTCATGATATACTATGCGAATTGCATAGACCTCCTCCCCATATCCGTATAACCTGAGTCACTTATTTTTATATCACTCTGCAAGAACTCCGACAATGTGGAAAAGACTTTTCAAAGCACTGCCGCCCATTTTCATATCACTTATTCTGACCTTGTTTCTTGTTGCATTGATCGATATCGCTCTGGGCTTCATAAGCAGAACAGAATTCACCACTTCTGTTGATTCACCCATTTATGATGGATTTCTCTTAGCCTCTGATAAAACAATTACCCAGACTTTCAAGTTCCCAGAGGGTATTCACGAAGTAAAATACACCCTCACTCCCCGACGCTACCGCTACACGCCAGTTGATCATCCGGATGAACGAAGCTCCTTTGTCGCTTTTATGGGATGCTCTCTGATCTTTGGAACCACTGTCAACGATGACGAAACCATCCCTTTCCATGCGGCAAAACACAACAATAAAATCATGCCCTATAATTTTGGAAAGCCGGGTGGAGCGTTGCAGCTCGCCTGGTATCACCTTCAACAAACAGATTTTGAACATGATCTGCATCAGGACAATGGGGTATTTCTTTATCTCTGGGCTGACTTCCACCTTCGCAGAACTATCGGCGGAATACCAAGTCCTGAAAATACTGTTGACTCCCTTTGTGTTCAACTGGAAGATAGCCGTATAGTTGCCAGAGGCTCTTTCAGAGATGAAATGCCCGGACGCTGGTGCCTCTACTCTTTTTTAAGGCGCACCCATATTCCCTGGCATCTGGGACTGACTTTTCCCCTCTCCTCTCCAAACAGCGAAGACTGGGATTTAATTGCCACCTTGTTTCAGGAAATGGAGAGAAAAACAAAAAGCTCTTTCCCGGAAAGCCGATTTGTAATCATTTTCTTTAATGCCCCTCTTGGCGAAAAAGAAATTCCGCAACGGCTCCAAAACACCGATGGAGCCATTGAATATCTGGATTTAAATTTGCTTATGGAGAAAAACAACGTTTCACTCAAACATTTCCCTGATAAGCATTTCTATCCTGAAACAAATAAAACGCTGGCCGAGCTGATTATTGATGCCCTGGAAATTCAGTCTTTTTGCAACAAAACACGCGGAAAAAACGTTACAAAACACTACAGTATGAACATGGCGGTGAAACGCCTTTAAACCCTGAAAAACAGATCCTGACAATGAACACCCCTTTGTACTCCATTATCATCCCGACCTACAACTCAGTGGGAACGCTGCTTCCTCTTCTGGAATCTCTGGAAGAACAACGGACAGAAAACACGGAGGTCATTGTGGTCGATGATGGCTCCACAGACGGCACAGAGGAGGCCCTGCAGTCCTTTAATCTGCGTTATTTCAAACAGGCAAAAAGAGGCGGGCCCGCTGCTGCGCGAAACCGTGGAGCCCGGGAAGCACTGGGCGAGTGGTTTGTCTTTACAGATGCGGACACCTGTTATAACGATGACACACTGGAAAAGATCATACAGGCGATCAAAGAAAGCGATGGGGATGCTTTTGTAGGTACTTATGCCGGCCATCCCGCCAATCCCGGATTCATGCCCCGCTACAAGGCCTTGTGGGAGCTGATCACCATTGACGAGCAACTGCTTGCCAGAGGCGGTTCTTATATTCCCTACAATGCCTGGGCACCCAGACCGGGAATTGTCCGGCGTGATGCCTTTGAGGCTGTGGGCGGGTTCAGCGAAACTTTTACCGGTGCTGATCTGGAGGATGTGGAATTTGGATATCGTCTGATCAAAGAAGGATTTAAAATATATTTTTGCCCGGCCATTAAAATCAAACACCATTATCCAGCCACTTTCTGGAAAGAAATCAGACCCTTCGCACGAAGATGCCGGCTGTGGATGACCCTGGAACGGCCCAAAGGCTTTGATGCCGCCGGAGAAGGTTCTTTGCGACAAGCCACGATCCATATGGCCGGTTTTTCCGCAGCCGCTTTGCTGGTTCCCTCCCTGCTCTTTCCAGTCTTTTTATTGCCGGCCGCCCTTCTGATGCTTTATTACTTTTTCGGAAACAGCCCTTTTCTGTACCGTGCCTGGAAAGAAGAAGGTGCAGTCTTCACGCTTCGGGCGGCACTGTGCCGTTGGAGCCACACCCTCGTCATGGGGGTTTTCGCCGGACTGGGGCTGGTGCAACGTATCGTGAAAGGTCGTAAACATGGGTAATCGATTGCTGACCTTGACACAAGGATATTTGAATCGCCGTACTCCCGGCTATATGATTTTTTTTGTCACCCCTTTCTGTGATTGCCGTTGTCTCATGTGTTTCAACAGAGAGGTGATCGACAATGCAGCTCATCGGAAGCCGCTCCTTTATGAAGAGATTGAAAAAATCGCTAGAAATTTTCCGGGGCTGCATCATGTGAACTTTTCAGGGGGCGAGCCCTTTCTCAGAAAAGACTTTTCAAAAATACCTCAGCTCTTTTATGAACACAGCGGGACACGCCTCTTCGCCTGTCCCACCAATTCTTCCCATCCCGACAGGATCATACAGGCCGTACGGGAGATCTGTGAAACATGTCCCGATGCCTGGATACGTATAACACAAAGCATCGATGGTATAGGAGAAGACCATAACGCCATTCGAGGGAAAAAAGGGCTTTTTGACTGTGTTGTCAAGCTGAACCGGGAACTGGATCTTCTGAAAAAAGATTACCCCAATCTCAGTGTGGGCATGGCCATGGTTCTGTCACAATTGAATGAAGGTAAAGAATACGACATTCTTGATTATGTTCATGAACACTTTCATTTCGATGATTTCGGGGCTCTCTATGTCCGGGGCGATACTCATGACCCTGAAGCTGCAAAAATAAATACCCGGGCCTATGTGGCTTTTGTGGAGGAATGTCGCCGAAGAACCGATCAAAAAGCGGGGGCGAAAAGCTGGACGGGAAAACTCTTTTCCGCCATCACGCACAGGGCAACTGATCTCATCATGGAGAGTATGCTGGAAGATCGTTATGTCACACCCTGCAAAGCGGGAAAAAATATGGTCGTCATGGATGACGAAGGCACCATCAGCCCATGTGAAGTTCTGGATCATTTCATCAATACAGGTAAAAGCACTCTCGATTCAGCTGTTCTGGGCCGTATGCGTGAAAACGACTACGACATCAGAAAGATACTCGATTCAGAACAGGCTCGGAAAATCGTAAAGCATATTTGCGACAGTAAGTGCTACTGCTCTTTTGAGTGCGCCATGTCTGTCAATGTCCTCTACAGCCCGAGACTATGGCCAGGGCTCATCAGACATTTGTTCTGAGGGAGCTGAAGGTTTACGCTCAAAACGTATCAGGGTAATCCCGAAGAAAACCCGTTCTGCTGTGGGTTCATAGGCTGCGCTTATCTCCTTCTCCAGCTCAAAAACCTGGTCAGGGATGTCAAAAGGCTCCCACCAGGAACGGACCCACCAGAAAGTAGCGGGCTTTTCCGTCAGTTCAGACCAGAGGTAAGGCTGAAAATTCAGATGAGCCCAAAGAGCTTCGTTGGGATAGGCACTGTAAAAACCCTCCAACTCTTCCGGAGTCCGACAGAGATGAATCTGAGGATGCGCAGGAAGATAGAAACGCAAAGGAGGCAGGGTCACATGGCTGGCATGGTAGACCGCTTCTCCGGCAAAAGCCTCACGGGCCAAACAGGACGCGGCGCCTCGGCTGTCAGCCTTGTAGCGAACGCCGAGCCGATGCTGTGGTACAGGATGAACAGCATGAACGGTGCTGTCATAAAGAAGAGGCAGACTGAGGAGAATAAAAACAATGCCGGACAGCTGCTGCAAACGGGGTTTCAGAACAGCCCAACCACGGGCGACAATGATAGCCGCTGAAAAAGAAGACCAGACAAAAAGGCGGTGCTCGTAATATGAAAAATCCCGGTAATACCAGATGATGGCGGAAATTGCCATGGCGCAACCTGTCCACAAAAAGAGCAGTAAAAAGAAATGACAGTGGCGGCGAAGGGACCACAATCCTGAGATTGTCAATAAACCGGCCAGTAAGAAAAGAGGCCAGTAAAAAAGAGCACGGGGGCTGTAACCGGCAAAAAAAGTTTTATAGGTAATGAAAAGGGTCTTCAAATCAGGCGCTGGAATCCATTGTACGGAAAAAGCATTGACGATCCGCGAAACCTGCCAGGCATAATACAGAGCCGGCAAACACAGCAACCCGGCGATAATATGGCTGATGGCCCAGGGCAGATACCGCTTTTTATGAATGGGAAAAGTCAGGAGCAAATACAAATTAAGCACCATGAAAAACCAGGCCGCAAAAAAATGCGTCCAGAAGGAAAGACTCAGCAGCAAACTCAAAAGAAGCCAGTGACGGATACGGTTATGCTGCAATGCCTGAATAAAGGCCCAGAGCACCAGAACAGCCAACAAAGTCAGCAGGCTGTATCCCCGGAGCTCCTGAGCATAGAAGCGATGGAAGGGTGACAAAGCCATGAGAAAAGAAGCGCATAGAGCTGTATTCTCTATGGAAGGGGAGACTGCTGAGGGCTCTTCAGCAGAAGGACGGTAGGTGAAGAGTGCTTTGGTGGCCCCATACACAGCCGGTACGGTCAGGACACTGAAAAAGCAGGGCAGGAAACGGAGAAACCAATCGGTCGAAAAAACGTCGCGCATAAAGGAAAGCAGGTGACGCCAGCCCAGAAGAATCAGAAGAAACAAGGGTGGATCATTGTTGTAGTCCACATTAAAGAGCTCATTCCAGTGCGCTGCGTAATCGCTCAGGAAAATGCTGCAAGCCTCGTCATACCACAAACCCTGACTTGTGAGGCCATATAGACGCAAGAAGGATGCAAGAAGGATTATAAAAAAAAGCCAAACTGTTGATTGCCGACCATGAACGACAGATCTATCCTCTGTCGACTTGAAAAATGTCTTTTCCAGTTTCGCTAAAATATGCTTCATATGACCTTTCTGACAGTGGATCTGAAATTATCCCGGGGTTCAGATCTGTTCGCAGATTTCTTCCATATCCGGAACTGTCTCTTCTCTTTTGAGGAGCCCAATCAGGAGCACAAGAATGAGTTTCCAGACCGGAGGAGATTTCAGTATTTTGATAAAGACGGTATGAAGTCTGACAAAAGCTTCTATTTGACTGGTAAATCATACCATAACAGACATTTTTTTTAAGCGGACCACCATCCTCGCCTCTTATGTTATCCTGCTTTTTCACCTTGCGGACAGAAGAGTATATCGGAGGCGCGGATTGGTATAATAGGCTCTACTGTATTTTTTCTTTCGGACAACAGATAGCGAGCAATTTATGAGCCGGGATAATTCAAGAGCGATGTGGTATGCAGTTGTGGCGGGGCTGGGGCTTGCCTTGGTTTTTCTGGGGCTGGGGCTCTATCTGGCATTGACGGGAGAGGGTGCGTCATCGTCAGAGGGAGAGCGCACAGCCGCAGCAAGAAAAGTTTCCGGGCCGGATATGGTGCTCATTGTTCTGGATGCCATGCGTGCCGATCGTGTGGGTGCGGAACGGAAGGGGGTTCCGGTGACTCCTTTTCTGAACAAATTGCGTGAAGAGGGTGCGTGGTTTCCCGATGCGATGACAGCCTGTACGTGGACACGGCCAGCCATGGCGTCTTTGTTCACATCGGCCTATGTGGAGACCCATGGGATTGTCTTCGCGGCTGTGGACGAAGCAGCCGGGGACAGACAGACAGCCTTGGGTAAGGAACGTGCAACGCTGGCGGGGGTATTGGCGGAGGCGGGTTATGCCACGGCGGGAGTACAGACCAATGGCAACCTCTTCCCTGTCATGGGTTTCGACCGGGGATTTCAGCACTATGATACTTCTCTGGATGCGCCGGGCCAGTGGGTGACAGACACTTCTTTAAAGGCCTTGTCGGGCTTGTCCTCCCCCTTCTTCCTTTATGCCCATTACATGGATACCCATGTGCCCTATCACTCTTCGGATAAATGGCGGCAGCTTCTGGGTTATGACGGCGCAGCGCTGTCAGAAGAGGAACGCAAAATTGTGGAGGATTTCAAGGACTATTATGTGGAGTGGTGTCATTATGTAAAAGGGCGGCATGAGGTCTTCGCCTTTGAGGAGCTTTCCGAGGCGGGCAAAGAGGCTGCTCTGCTCTTGTACGATGCATCCGTTCGGGAGGTGGACGAAGCGGTGCGCATACTTGTTGAAGGAGTATGGGCGAAGTCACCGGAGGCCGTTGTGGTGGTCCTGGCTGATCATGGCGAGCACTTCTGGGATCATGGTCTCCTGGGCCATGGCTTAAGTGTCTATGATTGCGAATTGCGGATTCCCCTCATCATCCATGGGGGCAAAACACCGCCGGGTCGACAGGAAGGGCTTGCGGAAATTGTGGACGTGGCACCCACGCTGGTCAGCCTCACAGGTCTTGATCAGCCGGTGGAATGGCAGGGCAAAAATCTCTTTTCCCATGTGGAACGCCCGGCTTATGCCCGCACACAATCAGACTCGCCCGCCTGGAATGTAGAACTGGATACGGTGGTTGCCGGAGATCTGAAGCTGATCGTCAACGGCAAAGACGGGACACAGCAGCTCTTTGACCGTAAGGCGGATCCGGAAGAAGAGCAGGATCTGTCGGCGGAGCGACCGGAAGATCTGTCGGCGCTGTTATCTTTGCTGCACCGGCATCGTGCGGACAATCTGCGACGGCGCAGCGGAGGCCATACCGAGGTGACCGTGGATCCGGAAACACTGGAGCAGCTTCGTCAGCTGGGATATATGCACTGAGCCTATTCGGCAACATCACCATGCTGAGGCGGCGTATAACCCGGGAGCATCTCTTCTTCGGCCGGTTCGTTGAGCAGAGAGGATTCACCCCGGAGCTCTCGGAAGCCTTCAATAAGATGGAGGCGGTGCTGCTGTTCGGTGACTTTCTCCGTCAGTTCCTCATCTTCCACAGCCTCATTCCAACGAGCATTTTCGATAGTATAGAAAAAGAGAGGGCCGGGACCTTCATGCAAACGGAGTCGCCCACCGATGAGAACGGGTTCATTCACCATATCCGCGGGTTTATCGAGCTTCACTTCGATAATATCGCGCATGGGTGGCGCATCACAGAAATAGCAGGTGAGCGGAACGGGCAGGAGCATGAATTCCTCCACATTGCGGAACTGGTCGATGGCATTCATGAATCCGACAATATTGACCAGACGCCCGTCCTTCTCTTTGAGAGACTCCGGAAAGGTTGCGCCTGATTTGCGTTTGCCCACCACGGCATGAAGCTCTTTCCAATCGATGAGAGCCACCCCTTCGCTTCGATGATGGGCTTCGAGGGCTGCGCGAATTTTTTCATAACTTTCCCGCAGGCCGGCCCGGCGCATATAGCCGTTGATACCTACAACACTCGCAACAATGATGACAAGCCCGATGAGGGTCGTGAGGTCACGTTTGGTTCGTTTTCTCATGAAGACAGACTCCTGAATGAATCATAGCGATATCCTGCAGAGATCAGGAAATTTTTACAGTTGTATACTCAGAGTTCAGACAGATCACGGGCGACATCGCTTCGGTAGGCCTGCCAGGCGGGCAGGATTCCGGCGATGAGACCCATGAGCATCACGGCTGAATAGGCGGATACCAGATCGGCGGTCATATGGATGGCGGGCACATGAAAGCCTATGCGGGTCACCAGAAAATGGTTGAGTACTGCACAGGTGACGGCGCCCATGAACCACCCGGCGATGATCCCCAGAAGGGTGACCCAGAAGGCTTCGATGATGACAGCGCCGAAGATTTCGCCACGAGTCGCACCGAGGGCGCGCATGATGGCAAGATCACGGCGACGCTGCAAAATAGCCATGTACAAACCGATAAGGATGGACAAAGACGAAATGGCCACAACCAGATAGCCGATGGCCAGAAGCACGAGTTTGGCCGTACCGAGAAGCTGTTCATAGAGTTTTTGAATCTCCATGATGGGAATGGCGGCCATGGCGTTGGATCGTTTGTTGATATGGTCCTTGAATTCGAAACGCAGGGCCGGACTGGCCAGCTTGACCAGCACCGCCGTAACTTCCGGATGGTCATGGTCATGCCCATGCTCGTGATCGTGATCATGATCGGCGTCGCAATGGCTGTGGACATCCCACACAGACTGGATATCACAGAAGATGGCGCGATCGTTTGGCGAGCCGGAAAGATTCAGAATACCCACGACCGTATAGGGGAAATCATCGTGAACTTCCGCAAAGGCCGACTGTACGAGTCCGTGGGTACCGACGAAGGTATCGCCAATTTTCAGACCTGAATCACGGGCCACCTGCGCGCCCAGAACAGCCTCCTGCGATTTTTCGAAATAACGACCCTCAGCCAGGGTATAGGGAGAACGGCCTCCGGGCGCAAAATCCATGAGCTCCGGAGAGCTGCCCACAATGCGGTAGCCCTTGTAACTGTCGCCCATGGCGATGGGAAAGGCGTGGGTCACGTCCTCATGCTCTTTGAGGGATTCGAAGATGGAATAATCCATATTGCCCGTCGGGGCATCCATGAAATAGACCGTGCTCAGAACCAATTGCAGGGGGTTGCCCTTGCTGCCGACAACAATATCAAAGGCCTGGCCCTCTTCTTCGAAGCGGCGTTGTGTTTCTTCGCGCAGGGTCAGCACGGCGGAAATCATGCCCACGCCCAGCGCTACGGAAAGGATCGTAAGGGCTGTGGTCAGTTTGCGGTTCCAAAGATAACGCCAGGCAATACTCCAGAGACTCATGATTCATCCTCTCTGGCCAGGCCGGTACAATCGAAAAGATCGGGGAGCTGCTCTGCAATGCCCCTGTCGTGAGTGACGAGCAGGAGCGTGACCTTTTCCTCTTCACACAATTCCAGAAGCAGGGACATGACTGAAGTGGCTGTTTTCGGATCCAGGCTTCCCGTGGGTTCGTCGGCGACGATGAGCCGCGGTTTGTTGACCAGTGCCCGGGCAATGGCAACACGCTGACGCTCGCCTACGCTGAGAGTGCCGGGCTTGCTCTGAAGACGTCGTTCCAGTCCCACACGTTCCAGCATGGTCAGTGCCTGGTCCTTCCATTCTTTCTCGGGGATGGCATCTGAAAAACGCATGCCCAGAAGAACATTTTGAAGAGCACTGAAAGGAGGAAGAAGGTTGAAGGTCTGAAACACAAAGCCCATCCGCTCGCCTCGGAAAGCGTCCATCCTGCTCTCAGACAAAGGCGTAATGTCTTCGTTGTCAATTCGGATGGTGCCGCTGTCCGGACGCAGCAACCCCGTGATCAGATTGAGCATGGTTGATTTACCGCAGCCGCTGGGACCCCAGAGCGCTGTCCGAGAGCCGGGAAGGGCATGAAATTTTTCGCAGGAAAAAAGTACACCCGGACCCAGACGGCGTGATACCTGTTCCAGTAATACCATGAAAATATCCTCTCTTTCGAGTAAGGGTTATGGCCGGGAGCCGGGCGGTACCGCCTGAGAAATATCCGGTAGCCAGGCACTGAACAGGGTGTCCGCTCCTGACTCATTGAAATAAGGAGACAGGGGCGCCGACAGGGCTCCGCTATCCATAAGATACCAGTTTTAAAGAGATATAAACAAAAAGACTCCGGGCCTTTGAGGATTTTCTTCTCCTTTTCCAAGGATACCACCGCCGGAACAGGATGGCGGACACGGTCGCAGTACAAATTTGCTGAAGCCCCTGTTTTTTGGGTATACTAAGGCTCCTCTCCGTCGGGGTGTAGCGCAGTCCGGTCTAGCGCGCCTGGTTCGGGACCAGGAGGTCGGAGGTTCAAATCCTCTCACCCCGACCATTTTCCTTTCCTTCTGCAGGGTCAGCTCTGTTTCCGGGATCCTCAGAGCCCTGTCTCTCGTGTGAAAAAAGACAAACTGAACACCAGAGGGATTCAGTGGACCAAGTGGACTCATCCTCTATCCCCCCGCCTCTATCGCCCGTCCCCAGCTATCGAGATTCATCCGATCCGACCGACTCTTCAGATACTATTGATGCCTTTGAGGTCTCATCAGCAAAAACAAGCATTTTGCCGAGACCAAGTCAATATATTCGCCTGGTTGTCCACTGCTGTCTGCCAACGTGGAAATTGGCGTTCTCAGGAGTGAATCTCAAGGTCTTTCAGGGTTGACAGGGCTTATATTCTTTCTCAGTTACAAGAAGATATATTGCCGGGTGGTTGGCTACCATACAACGCCCCCCTCTCTTTCTTTTCACCCCTTATTTTTTGTATACTATACTTCGTCTCTTGTCGAAGTAAGGAAACATACATGAAAAATTTTATCTTGCAGGCCAAAGCCGTCGCCGATGAATCACGGGCGCGGATTCTCATGCTCTTGCGTGAAGAAGAGCTTTGTCTGTGCCAGTTGATCACCCTGTTGGACTTGGCGCCTTCCACCGTTTCGCGGCATATGTCCATGCTGGTCCTCGCGGACCTTGTTCATGCCCGCAAAGAAGGCCGTTGGAAATATTATCGGCTGGCGGACGCCGAGCCGGACACCGCTCTCTCCTGGGTACTGGATTCTCTTGCTGAGAGTGAGTCTGTGGCCCATGATCAAAAACGATTGCAAGAAGTATTGGCTCAAGACAAAAAAGAACTTTGTGACCGTTATGGTTACTGATACAAAAAAGGAATACAGACGATGAATCAGGAAAAAGATGCTCTTCGAGATCAGGTTCGTGCCGGTTACGGCATGCTCGCCCGGGAAACAGGCCGCTGCTGTGCTCCGAAAACTTCCTGTTGCGGTGGCGATAATTCTGAAGCACTTGCGAAGACGGTCGGTTACAGTGATGCCGATCTGGCTTTGCTGCCCGAGGGTGCCAATATGGGCCTGTCCTGCGGCAATCCCACGGCCATTGCGGCACTGAAGAATGGTGAATGGGTCATAGACCTCGGCAGCGGCGGCGGCTTCGACGCTTTCATCGCAGCGCAGAAGGTTGGCCCGGAAGGTCGTGTCATCGGTGTGGATATGACAGCCGACATGATCAGCCTGGCACGGGCCAATGGTGAACAATACCGCCAGCGTACGGGCTGGGACAATGTTGAGTTCCGGCTGGGCGAGATCGAATATCTCCCAGTAGCCGATGCTACGGCTGATGTCATTATTTCCAACTGTGTCATCAACCTTTCTCCCGAGAAGGATCAAGTCTGGCGCGAAATGTTCCGGGCATTGAAGCCGGGCGGTCGTGTTGCCGTGACAGACATGGCGCTGCTGAAAGCGCTTCCACCGGATGTGAAGAAGAGGGCCGCCACGCTTATCGGTTGTATGGCCGGCGCTGTTTTTGTGGAAGACACGGAAAAGATGGTGCAGGCTGCGGGTTTCGTGGATATTGAGCTCTCCGTCCAGAGCGATTATATCGAAAAGATGACTGGCTTGAAAGCATCTCTCTACGGTGAAATCCGCGACCACATGCCTTCCGGAGAAAACTTGAGCGATTACATCGTCAGTCTGTCCGTATCGGCAAAAAAACCGGAATAGCCGCTGTCCTTGCAAGTTCCCGCTGAGAATGGCTACTCTTATGAAGTTCACCTCTATCATCAAGGAGAATCATCATGAGTGGTTCGTTCAATCGCCGTCAGTTTATCCTTCATAGCGCCGCCGGTGGAGCTCTTCTGGCTGCGGGGCACAATATCCGGGCCCGGGCCGCTTCGCCCAATGAGCAGGTTGTCATCGGCGTGATCGGCCTGAGCCGGGGACGGTCTCTGACAAAAACCTTCGGCTCCTCCCCCTTCTGTCGCATCAAATACCTCTGTGACGTGGATCAAAAACGGCTTGATGGAGTTCTGGCGGATGTGGAAAAAGCTTTTGGCTATAAAGCTCAAGGGGTGACCGATTTCCGGTATATTCTTGATGATCCGGAAGTGGATGCTGTCGTTCTCGCTCTGCCCATCCATTGGCATGCTCCTCTGTCCATCCTGGCTTGTCGTGCAGGCAAAGATGTGTATGTGGAAAAGCCCTGCTCTCATAATCCTCAGGAAGGAGAATTGCTCGTAGAGGCGGCCCGCAAATACAAGCGTGTAGTGCAAATGGGCAATCAGCGCCGTTCCTCGCCTGTAATCCTGGAAGGTATTGCGAGACTCCACGAGGGTGCCATCGGCAGAATCTATTATGCACGGTGCTGGTACGCCAACAAACGCGAAAGTATCGGAAAAGGCGTGGAAGCGCCCGTGCCGGAGAATCTGGATTATGATCTCTGGCAGGGCCCTGCGCCACGGAGACCCTATAAAGACAATCTGATTCCCTATAACTGGCATTGGCATTGGCATTGGGGTACCGGTGAGCTGGGTGGCAATGGTTCCCACACCCTGGATATCGCCCGCTGGGGAATGCAGCTGGAATATCCCACAGGAGTCAACGCCGCTGGAGGCCGTTATCGCTTTGATGATGATCAGGAGACACCGGACACCCTGGTGGTGAGCTATGATTTTTCTGAAGGAAAGACCATTTTCTGGGAAGGCCTCAGTTGCAATCGTCCGGGAATAGACGGCGGTCTGGGCGTGACTTTTCACGGCGAGAATGGCAGCATGACCATTGCCAGCAAAGACTACACCCTGAGGGACCGGGATGGCAAAGTGCTGGACCAGCAATCCGGTCCTTTGGGTGATGCGGAACACTGTGATAATTTTCTGGAAGCTGTCCGTGAGAACAATCCTGATAAACTGAATGCGGAAATTGACGAGGCCAACTGCAGCACCCTTATGTGCCATCTGGGCAATATCGCTTACAGGACACAGAGCAATCTTCATTGTGGCGAAAAGGGCATCATTCTCGACAACGAGGCGGCCGCAGCCCTTTGGCAACGGGAATATGAGCCCGGCTGGGAACCTGTTGTCTGATTTCAAGAATGGATCGATGACGCTGATAACTGCTTCGCTTGCAATTTCCCGTTGAAAATGGCTACTCTTGACAGGTTCAGACTATAAAGGAGAATCATGATGAATCGCCATTTAAGCCGTCGTCAATTTATCGTCAACAGCGCCGCCGGAGGAGCTCTTCTGGCTGCGGGACACAGTATCCGGGCCCGAGCCGCTTCGCCCAATGAACAGGTTGTCATCGGGGTGATCGGCATGAGCCGGGGACAGGCCCTGACAAAAACCTATGCCTCCTCCCCCCTCTGTCGCGTCAAATATCTTTGCGACGTGGACCAGACACGTCTGGACGGAGCTGTGGCCAATGTGGAAAAAGCTTTCGGCTACAAAGCACAGGGAGTGACTGATTTCAGGCATATTCTCGATGATCCCGAGGTGGACGCTGTGGTCATGGCGCTGCCCGTTCACTGGCATGCTCCTCTGTCCATTCTGGCTTGCAAGGCCGGCAAGCATGTCTATGTGGAAAAGCCCTGCTGTCATAATCCCCGGGAAGGCGAACTGCTCGTGGAAGCAGCACGTAAATACAAGCGTGTGGTGCAAATGGGCAACCAGCGACGTTCCTCTCCTGTGATTCAGGAAGGCATCGCCCGCATCCACTCCGGAGAAATCGGCCGGGTTTATTACGTGCGCAGCTGGTATTCCGCCATCCGTGAAAGCATCGGCAAAGGCGTGGCAGCTCCCGTTCCCGATCATCTGGATTACGATCTCTGGCAAGGTCCCGCCCCACGGAAACCCTATAAAGATAATCTGATTCCCTATAACTGGCATTGGCACTGGCATTGGGGCACAGGCGAACTGGGAAACAACGGCACCCATATGCTGGATATCGCCCGCTGGGGTTTACAGGTGGATTTCCCCACAGGCGCCACGGCTGCCGGAGGCCGTTATCGCTTTGATGATGATCAGGAAACACCGGACACGCTCGTGGTCAGCTATGATTTCCCTGAAGAGAAAACGATATTCTGGGAAGGGCTCAGTTGCAACAGACCGGGTATGGATGGCCCTCTGGGCGTGACTTTCCACGGAGAAAACGGCAGCATCACCATTGGCAACAAAGACTATACGGTGCGCGACCGTGATGGAAAAGTACTGGAAGAGCAAGACGGTCCTTTGGGCGATGCGGAACACCGCGACAATTTCCTGGAGGCGGTCCGTGCAAACGCTCCGGACGACCTCAATGCGGAAATCGGCGAGGCCTATCGCAGTACCCTTTTGAGCCATCTGGGCAATATAGCCTACAGGACGAAGAGCAGAATTCATTGCGGCGACAATGGCACCATTCTTGACAACGAAGCAGCCGCCGCTCTCTGGCAGCGTGAATATGAACCGGGCTGGGAACCTGTGGTCTGAGTACAGGTACAGATACAAAAACAGCCCGGAAACTTATGTTATACTTGGGCCGAAGATCGGTGCGCCGGAAAGTCTCATGTCGGCGCTTCGGGAGATAGAGTATTCCGCCGAGACAGTGGGTCATCCTTTCAACAGGCGGTATCAACTGAAAGACAGCACAGGGATCATTCATGGTACAGTCTTTTCTCGCTTTTCTGAATCAAATATCCGCTACCTATCAGCTGCGTTTCATACTGCCAGTGGCCGCCATGATCATCGTCGCCGCTTACTATCTGCTGAACAGGGACAGTGTCAAAGAATGGCTGGGCGAAAAGCGTCTCCTTTTTCTGCGCGGCTTTCTCCTGGCACCCCTTTTCATCCTGGCCATGCTCTCCGTGGAAAACTACCGCTATACCGACTATTACCGCTATGACAGTTATCTGAATGCCTACGAATTTTATCACTACTATATCGGTACGAAATACGCCCCTGAGGTGGGCTATTCCGAGATGTACATGGCATCTCTCGTGGCTGATTCCGAAACAGGGATGAAATGGAAACACAAGTCAGGCACCATTACGGATCTGGCTGTGGGAAAAAAAGTCAGCACCAAGAAAGTGCTGGCTGATGCGGATCTGTACAAATCACGTTTTACCCCGGAACGGTGGGAAGAATTCAAAAAAGATATTGTATGGTTTAAAGACCGGCTGGTTACGGCCCGTTGGGGAGGGGTATTGCGTGACAAGGGGTATAACGGCACACCCGTGTGGACCATGCTTGTGGGCGGGCTGTTGAGCAATCGCATCAGCACGGACAATGACAAGGGCATGATGTTTCTGGCCTTGCTGGATCCCCTCCTGATACTCCTCACTTTTCTTCTGGTGGTGTGGGCTTTCGGTCCACGCACCGCTTTTCTCATGCTTGTGCTTCTGGGCACGAATTACATGATGAAATACTGGCATATGAAAGGAGCCTATCTGCGCACGGACTGGGTCATGTGCATGGTCATGACGGTCTGTTTTCTCCGGAAAAAGCATTATGCGCTGGCTGGTGCCTTTACGGGTTATGCGGTGATTTCCAGGATTTTTCCGGCTGTGCTGCTCTTCGGAATAGGAGCACGTTTTTTCTGGCTCATTCTCGATTATTGTCTCATGCTCCTGCGCAAAGGTTATGAGACTTTGAAAGTGAAGAAACCCCGGAAGGATCAGCAACTTACCGTGAAGGCGACCATCATTCTCTTCATGGTGCTTCTGGTTTGGGGCAGTTATGCCTTTATCACGGCTGTTGCACTGCCCTGGATGGGCTCACCTGAACGGAGCATTCGCGGTTTCTTCGATCAGCTGGTCTCAGGTGCGGGCGGGCATTCTCCCTTCCTGCAGCTTTTCACTTTCCTGTCATGGACGCTGCTTTCAGTGCTGGGTGCTCTCGCAACCCTGCGCGGGCTCTGGCGCAAAGAAATCGATCGGCGCTATTTTTATTTCTTCGTCTCTTTCACCCTCGTCGTGGCTGTGCTCCTGGGTGCTTCCCTTCTTTACTGGAAAGGCACTGATTACTGGGCTCAGTACAGTGCGAAGATCGCCCGACACAACACGGATATCAGCACCTGGCGCGTGGGCTTCAAATATATCTTCATGGCCGATTTTGGTGCGGACTTCAGTTTTCTCGAAAAATCTTTCACAGACTGGCAACCGGTTGTGCGTTCAGCCTGGTATATGGAAAAACATCTGGAATGGTGGAGAATCCAGTTCCTCATTCTGGCACTCACTCTGGTGGCCTGCCGGGCTGTCAAAGATTACCGCGCCTATATTCTGGGTTTTGTGCCTCTCTTTTTCCTGGTTTCGCCCACTTATTATTATTACATCATGCTGCTGGTGCCTTTCCTTTTCTTTGCGCCCCGTATCGATCACGGACGCTACGCTCTGGGATTGGGACTCATGTATATCACCGGTATGGCCGGCTTCGGATTCTACACCCTCTGGAAGCAGAATTACGCCACCTATTACTGGCTCTCCGCCCTGGTCATGGCCATGACACTCTATATGCTTTTTCTGGCCATGCTGGAAACTTCCACAGCACTCATGGCAAGAAAGAGACAGCTGGCCCTGGCGGGAGTCCCTTCGGGCTGTGAGGAAGAGGCTGAGTCTGTCATTTCGGAAAGCAGCGACAAAGAACCGGCTGAGCCGACCATTACAGAAGAGCCTCTTCGTATCGTCCCCGGTCTGGAGCCAAAGCCTGAGATCGAAGCTGAAGCGGAACCAGAGGCTGAAGCGGAAACAGAAGCTGAGGCTGATACCTCCAATCCTGATACATCGCCATCATCCGAGCCCCAGGACGATTCTTCAGACGATATTCCCCTGGCACCACCGGCTGAATGAGAACCTGCTCCAGCCATTGAGGTACTTTTGTGTCTGACGAGTTTCAAGAATACTTTCCCTTTTCGGAATCGGAAGCTGAGGGTCTGTTTGACCCGCAGCTGCCTTTGCCTTTACGCGATGACCGCTGGTCCCATGTACACACGGAGATCATCAAGCGCAACGGCAAACGGGAGGTTTTCAACAAAAAGAAAATTTCCGATGCCATCTTCAACGCCTCCCGACAGGCGGGCATTGAAGACCGGGATCTTGCCAATGGGCTCGCTTCCGCGGTAACCCTCTATGTCAACAAACACATTCAGGGACAGCCCCCCACTGTGGAACAGGTGAGTGATGCTGTGGAAACAGTGCTCATCCAGTTGTCTCAGCCGGAGACGGCTCTGGCTTATGTGCGTTACAGAGATCGGCGTGCCCGTATCAGGCGGCTGCGTCAGGGCGATATGAAGGGCCTGCTCAGTGAACTGGAAGAAGCGCGTATAGAACGGGAAAGCGCCCAGGCACTGGAAAGCAGTCTGCAGGTTCAGACCAGCCAGGAAAGTTACGCCTGCTGGGATCGTCAGAAAATCGTGGCCGCTCTTTGTCTTGAAACAGCTCTGGCACCGGATCTTGCCGAGTTGATCGCTGTGGAAGTGGAAAAGCAGATTCATGATGCGGGGCTTACCGTTCTGACAACCCCGCTGATCCGTGAGCTGGTGGGAGCCAAACTGCTGGAACACGGGCTTGTGGAAGAAAATGAACAGCGGCGGCGACTGGGTGTTCCCCTCTATGATGCTTCCCGGCTTATTCGCGGAGCCGCTCCTGAAACCGTGGGTGCCTCCCCGGCCTGGACGGATCAGGCACTGGCCCGGGCCGTGAAAAAAGAATATGCCCTCTCCGAGGTCTTTTCACCGGAAGTGACAGGGGCGCATTTTAACGGCTACATCTTTCTGGATGGGCTGGATCATGTGGACCGTCTGTGCAACGCCGAGGTGAGCATTGCCGCCCTGTTGAAAAAAGATGCAGATGAAGAGGGAAATATTCACCCTGCTCTGGTGGTGGCACGCATGCTCCAGTTCGCCGCCACACTGGACGCTTTTTTCATGGAAGCGCCTCTGTGGAATGCTTTCAATCATCAGCTTGCTCCGGCCCTGATAAAAAGTGACGAAAAAGAACTGAGCGACTTCTGCCAAGTACTCCTGGAAGAATGTGATTTCCGGATGCGCCGGGGTAAACAGGCCCTTTATCCGGAAGTGCTGCGCATTCACTGGAGTGCTCCCTGTGTTCCCGGCGAATGGGCGAAGCCGGGGCTGAAAGGTGCCGAGCTGGACAATCCCTTCGATGCCTGGGAAGCCGTTGCACGCCGTCTGGCCGTGAAATTGCTTGAAGTGCTCGAGGCGGGAAAGCAGGGCACGCCTTATGAAGCGCCCCAATTGGAAATCGTTCTGGAACCGGCTCTCTTCAGACACTTTGAAGGGGTGGCTTTCCTGCGACAGGCTGTACGCACAGCTCTGAAACAGCCGGGGATCCGCTTTCTCCTTCCCGGAAGAACAGAGGAAGAGGGTTCCGCCCCCCTGCAGTGCAGCGAAAACTGTATTGAACAGGCGCTCTGGAACCGCATTGTGTTGAACATGTCGGGCATCGCTCTTCTGGGAGAAACAGAAGCGTCCTTTTTCAATCATCTCGAAGAATATTGCCTTCTGGCCGTACAGGGACACCGGGAAAAGCGTAATTTTGTGGAAGGCCTCATGAACGGACTCTGGGATGGCCCTCTTTCCTTCCCGGCCAGTATGGGAGGCAACGCCTTTCCGGAGCAGGGCCGCTTTATGATTGCCGTGGATGGTCTTTATGAATGTGCGGAAATCATTGCAGGCAACCAGCAGTTTTCCCATCGTGATCGTCTGCTTTTCATGGAAAAGACTCTTGGCTTTTTGAAAGAGAAAATCCAGGCCGCAGCAACAAAAGAAGACCTGGATCTGGTGCTGGGCATCAATACGAATCCGGAAATCAGCAAACGCTTCGCAAATCTGGATATGAACCGCCACGGAAGTTCTCTGAAAGAGATCATCAAGATCATACCCGGAACACAGGAATGCAGCTATACCACGGGAGTCGCCTTTCCGGAAGCATGCGGGCTCACCCCTTTCAACCAGGCTCAGTATGAGGGAATACTCCACAAAGGCTTGACAGAGAATTCCGTCACCTCACTGGTACTGCCCCTTCGCCACGCTTCGGAATATACCCTGGCCGATCTCCTTAAAAAAATCATGTATCAGACAGACTGTCGCGGTGTGGTCCTGTCCACAGAGTAAGTCAACGTCCGCTCTCAGTCCAACAACAGTGGCACGGCCTCCTCCCCATCCATCCTGTCCGGTAGAACCCGAAGTTCCGTCCCTTCCTGATTGGTGAAATAGAACTGCGATGGAGAAAAAGAATCCGGATTACCATCGGCCCAGAAGGCATAGAAGGCCGGATCAGCATTCAACGGCTTGCGCGCGTAGGCATGGTTATAGACGCTGTTTTTCGTGATATCTCTTTCTTTGCTCCAATGCCGTCCACCGTCACGACTGAGCCAGAGCGCAATTTCTCCCCCTGTTCCGAAGGGCTGCGGTCCCGCCTCCGTCGGGGCAATGAGACGCCAGAGATGGTTTTCTTCCACATAGAGAGAGCCCATGTCATAGTTGTGCGTGGATCGGGTGATTTCCATAAATTCCCAATCATCGCCATTCCACCGGACCAGTGTCCAGATGCGGGGATCGCCTTCGGGGCCCGGGCGATAATCAGCACTGGTGATGATAAGGATGACCGGGTGTCCGGCCTCATCAAAGCAGATGTCTTTCACATAAACCAGACGGTCTTCCGCAGCGTAATCGTGAACCAGCGCCGGGCTGTCAACAGCCTCCAGAGGGGTAACGAGCTTTTCACCTCCGGCTGTTTTCCAGCTTGCGCCCATATCATCGCTCTCCACATAGTACAGATTCGTGCGTTTGTCCACGTTTCCGCCGGGATGATAATTGAATGCCGTGATCACCCGTCCATGACCTTCAGCCGAAACCTGATAATGACCGCCCATGCCTGCGAGTTTATGAACTTCAGACCACTGACGGCCGTCCCCGCTGCTTTCCCAATAAAGCTCACGGCCTTTCGTATAGCGTGTCAGAAAATGAAAAATACCCTGTCCTTTGACCAGCCAGGGTTGGGGATAGGTCATTTCCTTTTCTTCCACACATTCGAAACGGTCTATGGAAAAAGGCGCAACACTCCGGTATTTGAATCCCATCCGTTTGCGACCACGGCCACTCACAAAAACCCAGACATGCCCCTCCTCATCGAGAAGGATGCTGCCATTGTCATGAGGATCATTGACCCCTTCCTTGTCATGCACCACCGTCGGCCGGGGCACTGTCCCGCTCTCATGGTCATAACAGGAAACCATGATAAGCAGGTGCCGTTCCTCGGCTGAAGTGGTTCCCCCATAGACAAAGAAGGTTTTCTTCGCCTCGGGAGAATAAACAGCCAGAGGACGATGCTTGGCCGTATAACTTCCCAGTCCGCCGGAATATTTGTCACCATATTCTGAAAACTGTCCCAGACTGAACCAGATCCCTCTGTATCCATCGGCTTTGGACGCCGGAACAGGCGAGTCCGCATGAATCCACAAAGAGCAGGTCATGATCAGGAACAGAAGTGAAGAGGAAAAGGAGAAGCGGGTTTTTATTGGCATCCTGATTTTCTTTCTGGCTTCGGTTGATAGAACAGAAAACAAAGGTCTTTGTACTACTATCGGCAAAGTGCTGTGCTTTTGTCAAAGAACTGAAAACAGGTGATAGCAGTCAGGGGATCGGGAATAGGGAATAGGAAAGACGCGAGGCATATAAGAGACTCAAAAGGATTGCTTGTCTCTGGGGAATCGGTCGGATCAGTCGGATTTGGGAGGGTCTCAGGTTAGTTTTGGGTATTGATTCAGGGTCAGTGGACAAAGTGGACAGATTGGACGCGTCTCTCGCCCCTCGCCTTTCACCCCTCTCTTTCTGTCTCTGTGGTAAAAAAACTCTACTCACGGCGCATTCAAAATAGGCTTCAGCCACTGATAAATCTGCATGGCCGCTTCGGGGTGCGCAGCGAAGAGATCCGTGCCGTGTGCCGTGCCGGGCCACAGTCGCAGTTCCGCATAGACCGGTGCCGCTTTTTTGAGCACACGGGCCGCCTGAGCGGCATAACGCTCCCCTTCTGATGCGGCCACAAAAGAAGGACAATCTTTGAGAGCGGCCATGCAGGCTTCCAAGCTCTCTTCCTGATGGACAAGCCCGGGCGACAAGAGAATCGTGGCCTGCATATCAGGGCGGCGGGCAGCATATAACAGAGCAAGTCCGGCGGCACTCCCCTCTCCGGCAACAGCCAGATTCAGGGGATGGACATTTTCCTGCAAAAGCCTGTCCCGAGCCGCATCGATGTGAAGAAAGGCCTCCTCCACGGATCGCCCGGAAAGCTCCCGATCATCCACAACCAGAAGGGCATAGCCTTCCTGTTGCAGTCGCCGGGCGAAAGCCTCCCATACGGCTGCACTCCGTTTTTGTCCGGGAAGGAGGAGTATGGCCGGAGATCTGTTCTCAGCAGAGCGGTAGAAGGTGATGGACAGTTCCCGCCCTTCCGCCAGAGAAAGGGTCTCCTGAACAACTGTTTCGATGGACGGCTCTCTGTGGCAGGCTGTGAGAAAGCACAGGCAAAGTCCCAATGCGAAGTGGAAACAGGACCACCGGACTCTGTTACAAGCTATGCACGAGAAAAAGGATCTCATCCTCCAATATTGAAAATGCTTTGCAATTTCAATGCCAGGGTCATATCACCTTTGATTTTCAGCTTCCCTGAAAGAAAAGCCATCTGCCCATTGAGCTCTCCCTTCACCATGTCCAGGAAATCGGATTCGGCCATGGTGAGCTGGATGGTGGCACCTTCCGTGGCCCCTTCGCTCACAGCCACGGCATCATTGGCAATGGCCACGGAATAAACGGCATCTCCCAGATTGAACTGATAGACTGCATTCATACCGACAATTTTACTGGCGTCCACTTTTGCGCTGAGTCCATCAAAAAAAGACTTGACTTCAGACATGATCAATTCCTCCTCTTTCTGTTATAGTTGTGCCATCAGGACAGGTATGAGAACGCAACTTTGCAGCTTTTACCTAACCGTCGGTATATAACAGCAAAGGCACGGCAACACGCCGTGTTTACCTGTTCATGATAGTGTATTTCCGGAAAAAAAGCAAGCAGTTTCGCCGCTTCCTCTTGTTTTTTCGCCATCCCGAAACGCTATTTCAGGAAGACCTCCATGTATAACATTATTTTTCTCTTTTGTATTGCCGCATCCATTGCGGGCATTCAAATGGGCATGCATTTCTGGCGTAATCAAAGGGCCGCAAAATGGTTTGCCCGCGGTGTTCACAGCCTGGAACAGAGAGATTTTCAGGGGGCGGCCACGGCCTTCCGCAAGGTCTCTTCCATGGCTCCCCAGATATTGCAGGCCCGGGTCTTGCTCGCTACGGCACTGGCACGGAGTGGCAATGAGGAAGAAGCCATAGAACAGATGTCTCTTCTGGAAGCGCTTCATCCCAACGAAGCACAGGTCTGGGCCATGGTCTGCACCTTCTACATCAGCAATCTGCCTCAGTACCGTGAGAAATATCTGCATGCCTTCGCACGCACCAAAGAGCTTGATGAGGCTGTGGCGGAAGATCTCAGAACTCATGAAGGTCTGAAAACTTTTCTTTCCCAGGAGACCCCGGCGGACAACTGAGCGTCGCCTTATTTTCGACTAAAGAAAGAAGCATCCATGTGGTTTGTATTGTTCGGCCTCAGTCTTGCCGGCACTCTGGAAGGCAATCCCGGAGAGATGACGCTGGTGGATCTGTCTCAGCCCCTGCCGACGTGGGCACAGTTTTATGATGCGGCTCCCTGTGGTGCTGCAGACAGTCATGAAAAGGCGAAGGGCCTCCCCATCTGTTTTGATCATGCCGACTGGCCGCAAATGCGACTGGAAGTTCCCGGCGAAGTGTGGGACTGGAGTGCTTACGCCGGTGTGGGCCTGTCGCTCTGCAATCCCTCAGAAGACACGGTGGCCATCTGCTTTCGGATGGACAACCCCGGAGGTGACGGGATGCATCTGTCCAACACGCTGCGAACCACCATATTACCGGGGGAACATCTTGATTTCACCATGCGTTTCCCCAGAGAAGAGGGGCCCGTCCTCTGGGGCATGCGCGGCTTGCCGGGGAAAGGTCAATACGGCGAAGGAAAAGCGCTGGACCTCACACGGATCGCCTCGATCCAACTGTTTTTACCCAATCCCGTGAGGAGCCGGACGCTTGTTCTGAAGCGCTGGTTTCTTTTCGGTGAAGATCCGGAGACTCCGGCTGAAGTGGTGCTCCCTTTTATCGACCCCTTCGGCCAGTATAAACATGCGG
>JAAYJV010000091.1 GCA_012522755.1 Candidatus Hydrogenedens sp. | reverse complement strand
TGCATATCTTTCAATGTAATGGCATAACGGATACAGGCATGGAGTTTTTCGTTCTCGTCAAGTCTGGAGTCCATCGCTGCTTTTAGCCGGCCCCCCGCCTCTTCGGTTTCACCGAGATGATTGTGAACAGCTCCCAAATGCAGAGAAATGGTCATCTGAAGTGCCTGAGATCCTGTCTTGGTGGAACAGCCTGCAGCTTTCAGACGATCCTGCAGGTACAACAATCGATTCTTAGCCTTCTCATATTCGATGGAACCAAATCTTATCTGAGTGCCCAGCTTGTCAACTTCCTCCTTTATTTTATTTAAATCTATCGGCTTCAAGTCTTCCAAAGTTCTTCGCACATGATCATTAACAGACTCCTGTGCTTGAATAAAGACATCTCGGGAATTGTCTTCTGCGGCCTCCCCAAAATAAGGCAAAAGAATCTTTTTAACCCCCGTTTCGGTAAAGGCTGCATACTTTTTTCCATACATTTCCGGATCGTTTTGATAAAGTGCTCCCTGATCCAGTACTCCGGAAGCCATACAATCAAAGACAGTAAATTCCGATGCTTCTTTCCTTTTGACCAGAGCAAGAAAAACAGCCAGCCCCAAACTCTCTCCAAAGAGCAGGTCACTGCAGTCCCCCTGAAGCGTATGAAAAACCACAGCCGTTTTTTCCTGAGATCTATAGTCGTTCTGACGGGCAAGATTCAATCCCGCCTGAATCCCCGTATTCAAATGACTGAGGGCGATGCCGTCGGCCGTAAATGCACCTTCATTTCTGTGCTGCACCAGTTTGAAGGGTAATAAAATACTTTCGGACAGTGGCAGTTCAGGAGCTTTCGTTGAAACAAAGATTCCAACTCCATCTGCTCCCAGCCAGTGATTCAAGCGCATGTTCACAGCAGCTGTATAAGAGTTTGGCAGTAGGTTTCCGTGGAAGCTGAAAGTGCGTTGATAAAGATTTTGTTTTGCCCAGGAAAGAATCAACTCTTCATCAATATGAGCGTGACGAAGGATATCCAGACAATGCTGCTGCTCCCTTTCCCAGGCCGGGCCGGTCATCCCGCCAAAGAGCCATAAGCGGTGGGTTGCTTCTACGGCTATAGACTCCAAATCATCGGCTTTCGATAAGCGTGCGGCCATCAGCGCCAGAGCTTCCGAAGAAAGCAATTGTCGCAGGCCGGGCGCTTCCGTTCTGATCTTAGCCCTTAAAACAACCAGAGTCCCGAAATCACACATCGGACATTTTACCCTCAACCCACGTGCCATCAGTCATACGAAGGCAGATTTCTGTTGCAGAACCCAAGCTGAAAATGGCTTTACCTTTAACCATGATCGCCAGTTCCCCGTGGTCTTTGGCCATAATGGCGGCCCCTTCCATTTCTTCGGGAGAACCCATGTCTAATTCCAGTTGCCATTCTTTTTCAGAAATACGGCTTAAAAAGAAACTGTATTCGGGCATATCGCTATACAGCATGATCCCCTTCTGCGGGACTTCAGTGTCACCTCTTGCGGCGAGCCCTTCGCTGAGAGGAAGCATCTCCGGACGCTTCTGAACTTTACTTCTCGCTTCGAAACGCTCTATAACCTCCAGCACATTGCACAAGACAGCAACTTCTTCTTCCTCTTCATGCAAAAGCATGAGCGCTTCGCCACGCAGCGGCGCAGTAGCAGCGATTTGAAATTCCTGGTAGGCATATCGGGGATCGATTAAAAATTGGAGGCTGTGTGATTTTTCTTCATCGCGTTCCTCAGAAAGAAGCGCTTCAGCCAGGACATCAAGCTCATCTTCCAGAAGACGGCCTACACATGTTTCAAGTCTCGAAACAGCTACAGGCTGTTCGTTCCACAAAGGCAAGACGAGGTCAGAATGATAATCGCAAGAAGGAAAAACAAGATCTCCATCCATGGCCAGGGCGGACCAATCATGAAGAGGAATGGCCTGTGCTGTTCGTTCCCCTTCTTTCGGCGTGGAAACGAGAAGAACGGTATCTGGGACGGGATACTTTTCATCCAATCCTTTTTGTTCCAGCAACCAAATTGTTCCAAAACACTTGGGCAATTCCGCACAGGACTCAAAAAGTTTTTGCTTGCGATCCAACTCCGGCTTTTCTTCCGCAAGACGTGCTTCAAAATATTGCTGGCTTCTTAACAATACCTGGTCATCATGCTCTTCGAATTCTTCAGAAGAATACAAGTCTTCCTCTTCCTCTTTTATGATAACCGCCAAGGCATCAAGATGCTTTAACAGGTAACTACCGGCGGTGGGCTCAATCAAATCAATAAAGTCCAGGACTTGTCGGCTGTCTCTGAAAGAGCCATATAAAGCGTTGTGAACATGTTCTTCCACGGCGTTTTTTCGGAAAAACTCTGGATTATTCATATCTATATCTTTCATCTATGGTCGTGGATATGCTTCCTGTCGAAACAGGCTCCTCCTTCCACGGGAAAATTCATTTCCATAAGAGGACTATCGATACTTATTCTTTAAGTAATCTTTACTCTTTTTTTCCGGAAGGCCAGGGATACTGTTGCTCAAAGTCCATGATCAACTCGCCCAGGGCCGTTAAAATGGCTTGTCGCTCCTTCTGATCACAATCTTCCAAAGTCTGAAAAAAGATCTTCTGAAGCGTTTTTCGACGGTCTGAAAACCGCTTCACTACGGCACCGTGAAAGGCTCCCCACTCCATGATTTCCTTTTCTGTTTTCTTCCCTGCTTTAAGCTTTTCAACCAGAAGAAATCGATCAGAAAAACCTGTGCGATCCCATAACAATGCAGCGCTCTCTTTCCCCAAAAGTTCATAGGCAGGATCCAAACGACGACTGGGAGCAAGAGCATCAGAATATTTGTCACTTTCGTCCTTTTTCACGCCGGGCGGAAGATCAGAAAATGAACCTGCTACACCACTATAGATATCTTGCGGGAACAAATCCGTTAATGCTTCAGCCAAAGTTTTTCTTGCAGGAGATTCATTAAAATGTTCATGAACCAGATTCCTGACTGTACATAGATCCTCCGTAGAGAGCAAAGGATGATCATATTTACTCTCCGCAGAATATAGCTTCAATACAATCAACTGGCGCACATCTTCTTCCGGATGGCTTTCTTCAGGAGTTCGTATGGCGATGTTTTCTTTAAGGAAGCTCAGTACTTTTTCAGTGGTTAAACTGGAATTCTTCGGAAAATCATTCTGATCCTTGGTCTCTGCACGGGCCAACCTCTTGTCAATTTGATAGAGGAGACTGTTTTTTCTATAGGGCTCAAAGTATTTGTCGAGAAATTGGGGTTTGACGTGTCGAATGCTCTTAATCGGATCTTTTTCAAACATCTTTTTTCGAAAAGGATCAGATAAGTATGTATAAAAGTCTGTGGAGATTTCCTCTCTCCAAGTAGGATTCTGTTGGTTCAGAAGCCTTTGTTGTGCTCCAGAAAGCTTGAGGAAACGAAGACAGCTGTTTTGGTAAGCTTTCTTTTCTTTCATGGACATTTCCGGTGCATCTGCTTCCGGAAATAGCAGTCGTTTCAAATATCGGATTAAAGGAATCTCTTTTTTCATGAGACCGTGTCTCTCCCCGTCTTATTTTCAGAGCCCAGATCAAACAGAGCCATGCGCATACGCTGGTTATGAAAGACTTTTTTAGAATCAGCAAGGTCTGTCTGTACACTCTCAGGTTTGCAGTTTCTTTCCAACAGGACCAGTTGCTTCATTTCACTATCGGTCAATCGTGTTTTCTTCATATGCCGGTTTTGCATGAGAGCACTCTTGCCCCAGGCCATATGGGGAGGAACAGGAAATCGGATTCCCACGGAGAAATAGCTTGTCCGCTTCGGATCGTCTATACCCTGAATGGCCAGTTCACAGCGTTTGAGTCTCTTCGGTCGCGAATGACCATGGATCAGGATAATATAGTGACGGAAGAGACACTGCACCAGACCGGGATGCCTTTTACGACTGGTCATGGGATACTTTTGATCGATGGAGCAGTGGTGCCAAACCCTCTCATCGACCCAATAGAGGGAACCCCTTTCAATAGGGGATTCCTCTTGCATGAGCAACTGAATTGCCTTTTGTTGTGGATGGTCTGCAAACATCTTGGCACCTCCCCTGATTATATTTTCTTCGTATCTCAGATAATACCATGAATGTCTTCTCTCGTGATAAAAAGTCTTCTCTACTTGCCTTCACAGATATAAATCCACCGGTGCTGGTGGGCTGCATCGGCCGCAATGGCCAGCGTCCCGTCTTCAATCTGCGCATGGAGCTGATCGCCGCGGCTGCCCGGCGTCGGGCCTTCCGCATAGACTTCAGCCGACACAGTGGAGGGATCCAGAGGCAGGCGC
The DNA here is from genome assembly GCA_012522755.1 of Candidatus Hydrogenedens sp. Lineage (GTDB taxonomy): Bacteria > Hydrogenedentota > Hydrogenedentia > Hydrogenedentales > CAITNO01 > JAAYJV01. Next base: position 3,189 of record JAAYJV010000091.1, on the reverse strand, counting down.
AGGGTACTCGCTCCGATATAGTATAAAATCATGGTGGCTCCATGAGATACTTTTCTGTCCTCGCGCAGCGGTGCCCAGGCAATGAGACGCATGGGCTTGTCAGCAAAATCCGTCGTTATCCCGTCAATAGTGACAGATCGGGTATTCATCCCGGCGAAAGCGGCCAGACGTCCTTTATCATCGCATCGGAAGGTCATGGCATTGACACCCTCATAACTCACCTCTCTTCCCTGAATTCTGAAGTCCTGAAGCCGCAGTTCATTACCAGGCAGGGTGATCCCTTCCAGGAATGCTTTGTCTTCTTCGGCTTTGCGCGCGAAGCCGCCGGGCCAACTCTCTTCCAGATCTTTCAAATGAGGTGCCACCGCCAGAGCGCCATTGGGAAAACGACAGCAGATATAGGGCGTTGTCCGGGACAGGTATTCCGTGTTGTCGTTGAATCCTGTAAAAGTCTCCGTGGACGGATAAGCACCCAGAGTCTGGAGAATATCAAACCAGCAACGGGTCTCGTATCCGAGGCTTCCCGACTGATCGTCACGGGGACGGAAAGTGAGTGCGATGACAGAACCTTCTCCCAGACTCCGTTTCGTTCCCACAATGAAATTTCCTGTTGTGGCGATCACCTCCGTTGACTCCGCCGGAGTGAGAGGATAGAGACGGTCCACAATGAAATCGGTGAGTATGGTCATTTCCGGAAGACCTTCGAGTGTTCCGGAAAACCGGATCTGTCTTCCCGGTGCGAGAAGGCCATCCTGAATGGTCGGTTCATAATCGGCACCTGTCAGTTGACTCCACCGTTCATAAACAGGGCTTCCATCTCTGGCCAGAACAGGTGGCGGCCCCGACCAGATGACACGACCTCCTTTTGCAGCCAGACGCTCCATCCAGTCCAGAAGCAGGGGCTCCGGAAAAGGCTCAAACAAGCTTACCAGAGTGGTGAATTTCCGGCCACCGAGAATAATGGCGCCTTCCTCCACACGGCCCTCTTCAAGCAATTTCTCCTGGGTCACATAGTTGGCATAGGCATATTGGGTCATCCAGCTTCCGAAGCGCTCATTGGCCGCCACCAGATCCAGCGGATACAGCATGAGCACTTCCACATCCCGGTGTTCCATGTCCTGTACCATACCGAACATGGGCTGACCGGCCGCTCCGAAGCTGTTCACCACAGCCTGGCGGCGTTCGCTGATTGCCTGAGGCATGCCCCAATGGGCACCATAGGCATAGGGAACGCGGTTGAGGATACCGGTGGAACAGGCCAGCGTCAGGCCGAAATAATTTCTGTCAAGCCATCCCCCTTCAGCATGGTCATTTCCGCCTCCCGTGAGGAAATCATTCCACTTGAAATAATCATGACAGGCCGAAGCCGCCTGATGTACAGTACAGGACCAGCGGAAATTGGAGGTGTATTCATATTGATGGGCGGGATGGTGCTGCCGTTCCACATACCACTGGTCAATGGTGGGACTTTCCGCCCAGGTGGCGTGGGCCCGTGCTTCCAGCAGATGACCCATGCGCTGTTCCAGATGTTTTTTCGCATCCGTAAAAAGGTCCACAACCCCATTCTGTATCAGACGATAGTAGTTGGATCGAAAAAGAGCCGTACGCCGCACCTCTTCGGGTGAGGCACCGAAAACATGCTGAATATCCAGAGTAGCCGTCAGATTGGATGCGGCATCTTCCTGACCATGAACAAAATAAACGAGATACTTGGCGAAGTCCTCATATTCCTGACCATACAATTGGGCAAAACGTTTTTCGAAACCTTCACTCACATAACGCACTGCAAACTGATCGTGGTCATGATGGCCGAAATAATTCCAGTCCTGTTGGATATGCATCTCATCGCTGTAGAGTCCATGAAGCAGCACACCGGCATCGGCATAGCGATCGCCCAGTTCTTTTAAATAGGGCAATGCTGTATTGCTGAAGTAATCCATCTCAGGGCTGTGGTATTGCTGTACAACGAGGATACGATTTTTTCTGGCAATGCCAGCAGTACCATGAACACGGATACGGACGGCTTCATAGTCACCCGATTTCCGGCGGTTGTTTTCAAATATCTGCACAGTGGCTGTGTCTGAGATATCGACAATGCTTCTTGGTGGAACAGCCCTGTAAGGCGTGCCGCCGATATGCTGTTCTTCGAAAGCGAAAACCCGTACTCCGGCGTCTTCAATGGCTACGACTCCTTTGTTATTCGCCCAGCTTGACTGCCGCCAGAGTTCCACACTGTACTCCCCTGTCTTTTCATCACAGATGCCTTTTCGGAAGTGCATCCACCGCCCCTGCTCGCCTGTCTGTTCATGATATCCCGCTCCGATTTCCAGGGGCGACAACAGACTCAACTCCAGACCCAGTCCATACTCCTGCATGAAATGGCTGATCCTGGCGATGAGTTCCACGTACTCAGGCCGATCCGGAGTGAGAAGACGGGGGGCCTTCTGTCCGCCTTCACGATATTGGCTGAAAAAATAATCGAAGGCCAGCTTGACAGTCCTGTACCCGGCCGCCTGAGCCTTTTCACAAATCTCACGGAGACTTTCCACACGCTTCGTGAAGGTGAGACTCAAATCAACGGGCGTATCTCCCTCGGCCAACTGGCGAAGTTGTTCGTCACTGATGAGGATAATGCCGGGAGCAGGAAGCATGAAGGCAAAAGCGCCGGGATAGGCGGCCATCTCGCCCTGATAGACTTTTTCAACAACCACGGCATCCGGCTTTCCTTCTTCCGCTCTCACTGAAGGCGATGCAAAAAGAAAGAGAAGACAAAAGAAAAGAGACAATGAACAAGTTGTTTTTCTGAGTACACCCATGGCAAACAAATTCCTTTCATGGAACTGACAAAGCAATACATTGTGAAACCCACGAAGAGTGGAAAAGCTTTCAGACTTCTTCAGGCTAGCATATTTTCATTGGAAGACGATAATTTTATTCCATGGACACTGGTGTCCAAATTAAGGACACCATCGAATCCACACAGTTGAATTCATTGGTATTTTAGGCTGGTTTTGTCTTCATTTTCCCGATTTCCAGGATCAGGTTGACTGATCGTTGCATTGGCCTGTCCAAGAAAAGCTCATTGGGACAAGGATGAAGAATTTTTATAGTTTTCCTTTTCTTTTCTTCCCTTCGTGTTTCTTAGTGTGACTTCGTGGAAGAAAAAATAATTCAACACTTGCGCTTTCC
>JAAYJV010000012.1 GCA_012522755.1 Candidatus Hydrogenedens sp. | reverse complement strand
TCTTCCCGTGGATTCTGTAAACACCGGCTTCAGCGGTTCGGGCCGCACCTTCCAAATCACCTATACAGCCGAAGCACAAACTGGACCCATCAGCGTTACCCGCCAGGTCTTGGTTGAAGATACCCAGGCGCCGATCATAGAACCAACATTCTTACAATTCGACCCTGTATCAGTACGACCCTATGGATATCGGGATTTTGACGTTGACTGGAACTATTATCCTGAAAGCTTTTATGTCCACGATGTCAACTGTAATGCAAATTGGCAAATGATTGATTCGGGCACCGCCTGGGATACCTGTGGCGAGGGAACCCCCACAGACTACTGGGATGATGTTGAGGTCACTGTTCGGCCACTTGTCGGCAACTATATCCCCGAGCAGGATGACGAGGGAAATGATATCTTTGTGCCTGTAGAAGAGTTTACACAGCATCCGGGACGGTATCGCCTGGACTATACTGTCCGGGATGCGGCCGGCAATGAATCCACCTATACTTCCGACCCTTATTTTCGCTATGTCCGGGTTATGGACACCACACCCGTTCCTGTAGTGGCACTAAGTGGCTATACCCGGGAAGAGGCTGAAGAAAGAGTTTCCGCCGCCCATTTAATTCCTGTGGTTACGGAAGAATATCATGCCTGGATTAATGCCGGCGCAATCTTCAGTCAAGATCCCGCAGCGGGAGTCTTTGTTTCTTGTGGCACGGAGGTTCATTTTTCTATTTCTCTGGGCCCGGGCGATTGCATTTTCCCTGAAATTTTCGGCATGCAGATTGAAGACGCAAAGGCTGCGCTCATTGATGCCGGTTTTGTGGTGGGCAATGTCAATTATGAGGACAGTGATGCTACGGCTGGAACCGTTTTGGACTATCAGGGAAACACCTTGGTATGTGGAGCTATCATTGATCTTACTGTTGCAGCAGAAAAATGCGTCATGCCAGCGATTGACACCGGAGCATCTCCAGATGATGCCATTGCACAGATTGTTGACGCCGGATTTGCTGAACCGGAGGTGATCTTTGAATGGCACACTTATCCTGCAAATACACTTTTCGGACAGTTCCCTGTCCCAGGTGAACAACTTTGCAACACTCCTTCAAAAATCTATTTTTCCTTGGGCTTGATACCTGTTGAAATTATCCTTAGTGCAGTCTGGGAAAATAACATTGAATGTAATACAGTGTGGGTGGATCCGGGTGCTATTGTAAGTGCCGGATCAGATATTGTCGAGCCTGTTGCAATTATTCAGGCTGCAGAAATCGCTTATAAGGATGGAGATGATTGGATTGCTGTAGCATCTGACACGCCTCTGCATACGGACTTCTCTCCTTACAGAATCACCTATAGATATGAATACCAGCAACCGGACACTGAAGAGCTGGGAGTTCTGGAAACAGAGTATCTCTTGAATGTCACAGATATGGAATACCCGGAGGTGACGGTAGATGAATCTCCCGACAGCTTCAAGGAAATAAATGATATTGACTATCCTTATTATCTCTTTGCAAAAGGTCAATACGGACACTGGAACGAAGTTGAACAAGATCGGGGCATTACAGTCTCAGCCTGGGATCTTTGTGACGGAGACATTCCGCAAGATAATATTGACCTTTTGATCCTGTATCTTGATGCAGATCTGGATGAAAATACAGATAAAGGAGAATATGATGATGATGACAGCCTGCCAGTCATGTCATTGGAAGAGCTCGGTTTGACAGAAGACACCTGGTTAAGTGCGCCGGGAATTTATATTGTTGTCTATATTGCTGTAGATGAGGCGAAAAATGATGCAGGTTCTATCAGACTGGTACAAGTAGCAGATCCGGCCGAAGCAATCTGACGCTTCTTTTATAATTTCAATTGAAGGCCTGAATCCCCGCCTTTCTCCCGTGATGGAACTGACGAAGAAAGAAAATCAATGGCTCAATCCGGTGATGATCCAGAATCAATGCCCGTCACCGTTATAATAAAATATAAGTTAAAATTCTCCTGAAAAGAAAATAATGATTTTGAGTAAGAGACATAATAGAATCGGAACAACAGCCAGCCTGCTTCTTCTGGCTGTTGTATTCACGGGCTGCGGACCCAAAAAGCCCTCGGCGGACTATCCCCCTCCGGGTACCATGCGCGTGGTCTCTGTGGAAGCTCTGGAAAGGCCCAAATGGGTCGCCAACCTCATCTCCAACGGTTCGTTCTCGAACTGGATGCCCGGGAGCCCTGCAGGTGCGGGCTTTTCCGTCCCCGATCCCGAGCACTCCCGTATATCCCGGAGCGATGGCCAGGGCGGCGGTCCGCTTATGCTGCAACAGTGGCTGAAAACAGAAAACACAAAGAAAGCGACCCAGTGTCTTCATACAACAGTTGACGGTCTGAAGCCCGATACGGAATACAGGCTGTCTGTGTTGGCGGAAGTTGCCGGAGGTGTGTCCACTGTCTTTTCTGTTTACGAAGGCGGTGCAGCCGGAGCCCAGACCCTCTTGAATCCGGAAGTGATTGTCACCATGCCCGGTACGGGTCAGTTGAAACAGTATTCAGGCACCTTCAGAACACATTCCGGCGGTCAGGTGTTGATATCCGTTGCCGGGCATTGCCTCAGTACGCCGGAAGCCGGAATCAAATGGCATGAATGGTTGCTCAGTGAAGCCTCTTGAGAGAATTAAAGTACAATGACAGTGATCCGACGATTTTACAGTTCAGCCCTTCTCTTCCCTCTCCTCCTCAGTTCTTTGGCCTTTGCCGAACCGGAGGCGGGCGAGGTCAGAAATTTCGGTGCCACGCCTTTCGTATGGTGTCCTCCGGGAAGCTTCACCCCGGGCACAGAAGATGGTGAGCAAATTACGCAGGGGCATCCCTCCTGGTTCAGCGATGAAACCAATTCCCGGAATGTGGATATTCAAGAGGGTTTCTGGATCAGTCAACACGAAATCACCCGCAAGTTATGGGAAGAGACCATGGGAAACAGCCCCTGGACCGCCTGGGATCCTGAAGGTGCCCCTACCCTTCCTGCAACGGGCATCAGCCAGGAAGCTTGTGTGGAGTTTGCGGAAAGACTGAGCAGTACCCTGCAAGTCCGCTGTGCCCTGCCCTCCGAAGAAGAATGGGAATATGCCTGCCGGGCGGGAGAATCTTACGATAACACTTCAGCCGAGGATCCGGGCGACAGGGCCTGGTACCGATGGAACAGCGGAGGCGGAATGCTTCATCCTGTGGGACAGAAGAAAGCCAATGCCTGGGGAATCCACGACATGCTGGGCAATGCCTGGGAGTGGACAGCTTCCCTCTATACGCCTCCCCATCAGACAGGCTCCGTGAGTATCAAAAGCTTTGGCGTGATTCGTGGGGGCAGTGCACTGTCCACTTCAGAATTTACCCGCTGCACCGTGCGCAACAGTCATAACCTCCACTCAGGCGCTCCCATGCTTGGTTTTCGGGTCATTATTGTTGAATAATGCACTTGCCATCGCTTCATGTTCGTAAACCTGCAGGATAGATACAACTGTAAAGGCACTAAAAGGCTCAAGTGTGTCAAGCAATCTGAGATATAGCCGACAGGGATGGAAAAGCCGGATGATCCGCACTCTTCATCTCCAGGATCTGTTCTGTTCTCCCTCTCAATGGACCTACAGGCAAATGTTGAAAGAGAGGGACGGTTGTCTCCCCCGCTCTTTTGAAGATGTCCGCTGCGACGGCATCCCCGGACTGGTCTCCATCGTTCTCCCCGTTTACAATGGCATGCGTTATCTCGCCGAAGCCGTTGACTCTGTCCTCGCCCAAGACTACGACAAGTGGGAACTCATCATCGTGGATGATGGTTCCACCGATGACAGTGCCACCATTGCGCGCAGCTATGCGGATAGAGACAAGCGTATCCGCTATGTACATCAGGACAACCAGACACTCCCTGCAGCGCTGAACACGGGGCATTCTCTTTCAAGGGGCGAGTACATCACCTGGACCAGTGACGATAACCGTTTGAAGAAGAGTTTTCTCTCCGTACTGGTTCAGGAAATGAAGGAACGCCCTTCCGTCGACATGCTTTACGCCAATCTGGAAGTTATTGACGAAGAAGGCGAAATAACGAAGGATCACGACTATTACCGGGACTTCCAATCATCGTCCCGGGGCACCATTCAACTCCCCCGCCATATCTCCATGCTTCATGTCTGGAATTGTGTGGGAGCCGCTTTTTTGTACAGACGGCGGGTCATCACCCTTTTGGGAAGTTACAGCCTTTACTGGTGTCTCTGCGAGGATTATGATTTCTTTCTCCGGGTCAATAGCCAGATGATCCTCAGACACACGCATTGTAAAGAAGCGATTTACCAGTACCGTGTCCATCGGGCCTCGCTCACCTCACAGTCCGGCAATGCACTCATCGACAAGAAAATGCGTCAATTGCAAGCATACGACGACAGCCGCTGGGACCTCCTCTCCGCGCCTCTGGCCTGGCATATGCGTCATGATAACAACGAGAACAGCATAGCCCTCTATGAAGAGCTGAAAAGACTTATCGACCAGCAGGGACATTATCTGGTCGAAGACAATACCCAGGCTGTGTTTTGGGCATCACCCACTGTCGATGTCTTTATTTCAGGCGATCCAGCCTCCAGCCAGCCTGCTGAGGAAAAGACCCAAGACCGTCCTGCCCGGATACTCATCTTCACGGGAGAGGCTTCCGAGTGTGTGCCCCGACTGTCAGATTTCTGGACGCTCAAAGTGACTCACACAAATCAGTGTCCACCCGGTAATTGCGCTCCTGAGGAGGGCTGGCTCGCCACCACAAAAGCGGCATCCCTCTTTCATCTCATTCATGCCCATGGCTGTGCTCGTCATGACAGGGAAGCTGAAAAGAAGTTGCAAAGTCCAGATGAAAACGCACTGGATATCTCTGTAATCGTTTGCACAAACAGACCACCGGAGTATTGCGAAAGAGCGCTGCGTTCACTGGCCAATCAAAGCCTTCCCGCCACAGACTATGAAGTCTTGCTGGTGAACAATGCTCCGGGACAGTTTCCCTATGGAGACATCGTCTCAGCCCTCGCCCGGCCGGATGCTCCTGAAATCAGAGAAATTCGAGCCCTTCCAGGCGGCTTGTCCCATGCCCGCAATGTGGGCGCGGCGGCAGCCCGGGGACGTATACTCCTGTATATGGACGATGATGCGGAGGCTGACTTTCATCTCGTGGAAAAGACCGTGGAAGCCTATGAAAACCGGCAAGAGCTCGGAGCGGCCGGTGGCTGCATCATCCTCCAGCCTCCTGATCCGGCGCCCTGGTGGTGGGGAAAAGAACTGGCACGCTTCTGGTCGGAACTGATGCCGGACACAGGGGAAACACAGCTCGTCACGGATTGGCTTCAGTTCCCTTATGGCGCCAACCTGAGTATGCGTCGCTCCGTATTGCTGCAAACAGGTGGTTTCAGAAGTCGCTACGGCCCCGGCGGGCGTGTTGTTCAATGGAGTGATGATACCCTGCTCTGTCTTCAGATTTTTGATGCCGGTCATGACATCGTTCTTATTCCGGAAGCCGTGGTCCATCATCATGTGGACCCGAAACGTTTTTCACTGAGGATACTTTTTCGCATGTGCCGCCAGAGTTACGGTACCATGGTTCTGATGATGCAGGAGAAGCGGCTCGCGGTGAAGATGAATTTTTTCACGGCTCTGCTCCGGGCCATGATCCGGCTGGCCTTGGTCTGTGTTCCCTTGCCCCGTTCAACAGCCTGGCGGGTGGAACAGCTGGCTCTGTCGCAAGGGCTCGTCGTTGCCGCCTATGCTCTGTTCAAAGGCACTTTCCGCCCCTTGCTGAGTCCGCCGCCTGAATCTCAAGATAAATAAGCTGAAAGGATTTGTTCATGCAAAGTCCCATGAAAATAGCCATTGTTTTCGGAACACGGCCCGAAGCCATCAAACTGGCCCCTCTCTATCTGCAACTGAAGAAAGAACCGGAACGCTTTCACCCCTTGCTGTGGGTGACGGGACAACACCGGCAGATGCTGGATCAGGTGCTGGACACCTTCGGCCTCGAACCGGACAGGGATTTCAATCTCATGCAGCCGGGACAGACCCTGACAGATGTGACCTGTGCCGTGCTGACCCATCTGCAACAGGCTTTTGCGGAAGAGCGTCCCGATCTGCTTATTGTCCAAGGCGACACCACCACCGTCTTCGCCGGAGCACTGGCCGCCTTTTATGCCCGTATCCCCGTGGGACATGTGGAGGCGGGGCTGCGCACCTGGAACAGACATTCTCCCTGGCCCGAAGAGATCAACAGACAACTCAGCTCCTGTCTGGCGGAACTGCATTTTGCGCCCACTGAAAAGGCGCAACAGAATCTGTTGAGTATAGGTATTGCGGAGAAAGATGTCTGGGTAACAGGAAATACGGTCATTGATGCACTGGACATAGTTGTGAAGCGTGTTACGGAAACACCGCCCGCTTTTCCGGGTGATTTCCCCGTGGATCTTCTTGCGGACAAAAGGTCCATGGTTCTTGTAACGGGTCATCGAAGAGAAAGCTTCGGCTCTGGCTTCAGAAATATCTGCCAGGCCCTTCTGGAGCTTTCGCAGCACTATCCTCATACGGAATTCATTTATCCTGTTCACATGAACCCCAATGTGCGACAGCCTGTCAATGAACTCCTCAGCGGTCAGAAGAATATTCATCTTATTGAACCTCTCCCCTACGAGAGCTTTGTCTGGGCCATGAACCGCGCCCATTTCCTTCTCAGCGACTCCGGTGGCGTGCAGGAAGAAGCGCCCCATCTGGGCAAGCCCGTTGTGGTCATGCGTGACACGACAGAGCGACCGGAAGCCATTGAAGCCGGAACCTCGGTGCTTGTGGGAACAAATCCCCGGGCCATTGTTCAGGCATGCAGAAGGCTCATGGACGATGAGAACGCCTATCAGAAGATGAGCCAGGCCGTGAACCCCTTTGGTGACGGCCGTGCTTCTGAGCGCATCGCCCGGGCCATTGAAGAACATTTTCAGCGTAGCGATTCATAATAGGAAACACCATTGCTTCAGCCATGACAGATCCCGAAAACAAAGCCCTATTTTCCATCATCACGCCTGCTAGAAATCTGGAGACGCTCATAGGGTATACCATGAGAAGTCTTCAGGAGCAGACATACAGGCACTGGGAATGTCTTGTCGTTGATGATGCCTCCACCGATGGCACTGTTGAAGCACTCCGGGCATTGGATGAACCCCGGATCAAGCTCTTTTTTCATGAGGAGCGGCAAGGGGTATCAGCCGCCCGGAATACGGCTCTGGAACATGCCTCCGGCGACTATCTGCTCTTTCTGGACGGTGATGATCTCCTCTTTTCTCAGACTCTGGAGCGTTTTTACCAGGGCTTCCAGCAGCACCCGGAAAGTGACGTTCTTTACGGTGAAATACAAATATTGCAGGAAGATGGGTCCCCCATGGGCAAAGCCAAAGGCTCCTTTTTTCATCCCCGCCCCACAGGCCATATTCTGCCCGCACTGCTGAAGCGGAACCTCATCACTACAGGTGCTACCCTGGCACTCCGAGCCGAAGCGGCCCACCGTACCGGAGGCTTCAACCCCTCCCTGGCCATAGCGGAAGATTGGGAATACTGGTGCCGTCTGGCAGCGACCAGTACTTTCCGCTATCTGGGTGGATCACCCGTGGCCGGATACCGAATCCGCCAGGACAGTGCTTCACGGTCAGGGGAGCACAGCCCTGATACCGGTCTCGCTGCAGTGGAAACCATCTTTTCCAATCCCCTCATTACTGGCACACTGACCCAAAAAAGATGTGCTTCCCTGAAAAGAGAAGCACAAGCATCAGTCTATGAATATGCCGCCAATCACTACTTGCGTACGCATCGCTGGCGGGAAGGGCGGTTGCTTCTTTGGAAGAGCATCCGTCATGCCGGCTTCCGGCCCCGCCCGTGGATTCTGCTCATCTTCGCGATTCTGGGCTTTCAGCCGGGCTGGCTAGCAAAACGTCTCAAGTAGAGCGGATACACTTCCTCGAACTACGCTTTTTTTCCGGCAATCTTGTCAATAATCCAGGTGGTGGATTTTCCTTCCTCACCGGGAATGATGGCTATTTTTCCGCCATAAGATTCCACAGCCACCCGCTCTTCCTGATCAATGGTATCGAGGGTATAGTCACCCCCTTTTGCGTATACATCAGGTTGCAATTGCGCAATGAGGGGCAGCGGCGTCTTTTCGTCAAAGATGACAATGTAATCCACACATTCCAGAGCCGCGAGCACTTGAGCCCGGTCGTTTTCCTCCACAACAGGACGGTCAGGTCCCTTGATTTGCTGTACGGAAGCATCGCTGTTGAGGCCTACAACCATGATATCGCCCTGCTCTCTCGCTTTCTGAAGATACATGATGTGGCCCACATGAAGAATGTCGAAACAGCCGTTTGTCCAGACGATCCGTTTTCCTTCCCGTTTCAAGCGTTTCAATACCGCCTGGAGCTGTTCCCGGCTTTTTTGTTTTTCCAGTCTCACAGGCGCACCTTCCACGAGAGCGTCACGCACTTCTTCATTGGATACCGTGACAACCCCTGTCTGGGTCACAGCCACACCGGCGGCCAGATTTCCCAGAAAAGCCGCTTCGGCCAGACTGGCGCCCCGGGTCAATGCGAGTGTGGCGGCGGCAATCACCGTATCTCCGGCACCGGTCACGTCCACAGCCTTCACAGGACGTACAGAGATTTTTTCCATCCCTTTCTCCTGTGAAAAGCAGGCTATCCCGTCGGGACCCAAAGTGATCATGACCTTTTCGGTCTGTCCGAGAAGAATCTTACCAGCCTGCTCCAGAGAAGCATCATCGGTAATCTCGAGACCCGCTGCAAGAGCCGCCTCCGCATCATTGGGCGTAATGAGGGTGATTCCCTTGAAGAATCCGGCACGGGCACGGGAATCAGCCGTTGTAATCAGATTATGTTCTCTGGCACAGGCCACAATAGTCTCCAGAACCCTATCACTGATGGTTGCCGATACCTGATCTCCGATCATGATGGCATCCACCTGTGGCGCAAGCAGTTTGATCTTGTCAATAAGCTGTTGTTCCACTTCTCCGTCAATCATTTTCGGTTTCGGTGTATCGGTACGGATCATTTCCTGGGTCGGGATATTGTGCCCTCCGGCGCGCCATTTGCCATAAGTGTTGGTAGGCCGAGCGGGATCCTCGATAAGATGATCCACATTCACATTCCGCGCCTCAAATTCACGGCGGATAATACCTGCGTTGATATCGGCACCGATGACACCGAGCATGGTCACCTGTGCTCCCAGAGAAGCCGCATTGCAAGCCGCATTGCCCGAAGCACCGGGATTGTATCTTCTTTCCTGCACTTCCACGACAGGAATGGGCGCTTCCAGGCTGATTTCCGTGACTATCCCGTAGACATATTCATCGAGATAGATGTCTCCAATGGCGAGAAGGCGAACTTGTTCAAACTGCTCCAACAATTCCAGACAACGCTTTGTATCCATGTAAATTTCCTGCACTTGTTTAAAAAATTGACGTGAAAATCAGGCTTAGTTTACGATAAGAGAGGCTGGCGCTGGAATTTAATTGCTGATTCAGGCGTTGCCAAGTTTTAGCATGCTGTTGTTTTTTGGTGGTTTTCAATGACAATTTTCAACAAAAGGAGTTTTCTCATGCCCCTTTTTCTTTATTCCTGCAAAAAATGTGGTGCCACGTCTGAAGTCCTGGTCCGCTCAGATGAAGACAAACCGGCGTGTCCCGAATGTGGATCCAAACAAATGGAGAAACAGTTGAGCCGCTTCGCGCCTGTGAGCAGTACGGGCGGTCTCTCCGATCTGCCCTGTGCCAGTGGTGCCTGCAACCTTCCCCCTTCCGGCGGATGCCCCGGCGGCAGCTGCCCTTTCTGAGGGAAGCACAGACACTGACCCTCTCATGAGCACAGAACCTGAAAACAGAGCTCCTTTAGCGTTGTGGCCTCTTTTTGTAAAAGCTTTCCGTGAAGCCCATCGCCGGAGACCTCTGAGCTTTTATCTGCTCTTGACAATTCCGCTGATGCTTGTGCTGGGGGCCCATATCTTCAACCAGCCCGTCTCACGGCTCTACTTTTTCGGGATGTTTTTACTCATGCTGATCTTCTTCTGGATCATCATGGTATGGGCTGTACGTGATATTTTCGCCATCTACCGGCAACAACGTCAGGAAGAAGCCCGGGTCTACAAAGAAACCCTCGGCTCGACTCCTTTGAGAACAAGTCAGGCTGATAAGGCTTCTTCAGATCCGGAAGCATAAATCTTTCAATGAAAATGAACAAAGGCTGCGACGCATGAGCATCGCAGCCTTATTTTTTCTCACGGGGAAAGTCGTTGCTTAACGGTCTCGCCTTTTTCCTCCGGCCACGGTCAGCAGCACCATGAGGCTGAGACCCAGAAGCAACAAGTCACCAAAGACATCGCTCAGGCTTTTCTTCGAGGTGCGACAGCAGCCCACAGCGGCATCTTCACCTTCATCAGGCTGGAATTCACCTTCATCAGGCTGGAGTTCACCTTCACCGGGCTGGGCTTCGCCTTCGAGGGTTGCTTCGCCTTCAGCAATAACTTCGCCTTCGAGGGCTGCTTCCCCTTCAAGGGTTGCTTCGCCTTCAGGAACAACTTCACCTTCGATCAGTTCTTCACCTTCAGAAGGCTTGTCGTCTTTCAGGAATTCCTTCAGGAGGGCGAGAGACAATTCTTCGTCCTTCTGAATATCCCTCAGGATTTGCAAGAGCTCCTCTTCATCAATCTCCTGATTTTCACCGATGAATGCATCCACAACCTTCTTCTGCTCATCATCATCCAGGATCCCATCTCCGTTGCGATCCCAGGCTCCGAAAGTATCGACCACAAATTGAGCGAACTTGAAGGGCAATCCGCCTGTCTTGGCTGAAGAGACCCAGACAAGTCGTGCAAAGCTCAATTCCGAGCGGAGCTCACCGTCTTCATCAAGGAAATTCGGATTGAAGTCATCATCAAAGATGGGAACAAAACCACCTGTACCCATTACGGGAGTGTGATTGCCGACACTGTCGCGGGCTTCATAAATCATCAGATAATAGCCTTCATGGTTGACGAAGTCATCCAGATCAAACCAGAGCGGATCAATCTGAGGCGTGTTCCACAAGGGCTCTTTTGTCACGGGATCCAAAGCCCAGGCATAGCCGATGACAGCTTCAGTGGTCATGGGCGGCAACTGGGGATGAACCGGCGACAGATCGCCTTCACAGGCATCATGAATATTAAAGTCATCAGGCTCATCAAAGGGCTGGCCGTGCAGCCATTTGACAAATCCATCCACCACTGTCACTGAATTGGGGAAATCAACACCGAGATGAATCTCGGGAGACATCGTATCTTCCACGATGATTGTTCGGGTGAGGGATTCAGCTTCGTTTCCGGAAGGATCAGATACCGTGTAGGTCACAGTGAAGGTACCTGTTGCTTCCGTGTTCACCGGAGGCGTTGTAACAATCTCAGCGGTCAGGTCTCCGGCACAGCTGTCAAAGGCGGTGACCGGGTCATCCCAGTCGTCGCCACATTCCACCTCGACAGAAGACGGGCCGTTCAAGTCGAGAACAGGTCGAATGCTGTCTCTCACCTCCACGGTAAGGACGTGAGGATCCGCCGCATTACCGGTCGGGTCGCTCACAGTATATTCGAGGGTATAGATGCCCGGCTCATGGGTCAGCACAGTACCCGTGACTTCCATGTCCGGGGTCAGATCACCGGCGCAATCGTCAAAGGCGGTCACACCGACCATCATCGGATCGAATGGGCTACCGCATTCCAACAGGAACTCATCGGGACCGGAGAGGACAGGCTTTTCCGTATCTTCCACTGTCACTGTTCTTGTTACGGTTTCAGCGGCATTTCCGCTGCTGTCCGACACATTATAAGTCAGTACATAGCTGTCCAGAACGCCCGTATTGACAAAGCCTGTTGTCACTATATGCGCCGTCAGATCACCGGTACAGTCATCAAAGGCGGTGACAGGGTCAATAAAATCACTGCTGCATTCAATGACCATGAACTCATCTGTATTCAGTGAAATTACCGGAGCTATTGTATCCACCACTTCAACCTGCCGTTGTTGAGGCAAGGCCGCATTGCCTTCAAAGTCCGATACTGAATAGCTGAGCGCGTGTACTCCCAGTTCTCCCGTATTGACGGAGCCTGTTATCACGATATAGGCTGTCAGATCACCGGCGCAGTCATCAAAGGCGGTGACAGGATCAACAAAGGGAAGGGTGCATTCCCATTGCATCCAGGCGTTGCTGTTCAGTTCAATAACGGGCAAGCGTGTATCAACAACACGTACGAGCCGTGCATAATCCACCACAAGCGCTTCCAGGTTTTCATCCAGGAACAGCGGATAACTCAGTTCGGGCATTCCATCGTCATCCACAGCGGGATAGGTGTTGCCCGAAGCGTCATAAGCCACATAACAGAGCAGGTAATCACCGGGATGGCTGATGAAAGTGTCATAGGGATAGACAAGCGGATCTGTCTCTCCGTAGAGGGGTTTCTTGTCTGCGTCCAGCGCCCAAGCAAAAGCGAGCACACCGGCTTCACCGGGCTCCAGATGGGACACGGGCCCTTCCAGATAGCCATCACAGAGATCCGCAGCGGTAAAGTCCACGGGCTCCACAAAGGCTTCGGAACACTCAAGTACATAAAAACCATCTTCCACAGGAAGTTCTTCCTCAAAAGAAGAGCCGATCCACAGGAAGAGCGGTGTGTTTGTATCCACCACTTCCACTTCCCGAATCACCGGGACAGCTTCATTACCGACTTTATCGCTCACCTGGTAGAAAATCAGGAAAATTCCAGCGCTTTGCGTATCGATTTCTTCAACCTCAATACCCTCTTCCGTGTAAAAGGTGGTTACAATGGAATCCGTCAGATCTCCGTCACAAACATCATAAGCCGAGACACCCGGATCCACATAGCTGTAACCGCATTCCACAATGGCCGGACTGTCGCCCACAAGTGTGATCACCGGTTCCTGGTCATCCTGCACCTCAACGATCCGTGTTGCAGTACCGACGTTGCCTGCAAGATCCTGAGCACGATAGGTGATTTCAAAGATGCCCGCTTCAGGCTCTGAAAAGGCTTCCAGACCTTCCACGGTAACCTCTACAACACCATCAGGATCGTCAAAAGCCGTGGCTCCCGCATCCTCATAGTCGCCGGCACACTGGAAATATTCCGGGTTGTCGCCCAGAATGGTAATGACCGGTTTGATGCCCATGCCTGTACCCAATGCAAAATTCGGGTCTTCCAGTGCGTTGTCGTCCGCATCAGTAACCATTTTATTCACTGTCAGTCTGAGGGCACCACCATTATACATTTCGGCGGGACTGTTCCATTCAAGCAGATAGCTTGCAGGGTCAGCCGCATCGGGCACGACTCTATGGGGGCGTGCTGTGAGTGTACCCAGACCGGAACCGCTCAAGCTGTAGTAATTCACCATGGACGCGCGGGCACTCATGGGCTTGTTGAAAGTCACGAGGATACTGGAGGGAGAAAGCACTTCCAGAGAAAGGACATAGGGTTTCTCGGGATCCACCACGTAGACCGTCCGGGTTATTTCAGCCTGATTCTCGCCATCATCGGCGCTGTAGGTAACGATATACTGTCCTTTTTCATCGATTCGGACTGCTGTATCGGCATCACTGTCAACGGGAACAAGACCCTGGCACATGTCAAAGGCTTCAGGAATCTCATCGTCATAGGGATGGCCCAGTTCCACGGTGACATAGGGCAATTCTGTTTCTGAGAAGACAGGAGGCATACTGTCGATGACATGAACCAGACGCACCACCGGATCGGCTTCATTACCGCTACTGTCCACAGCCTCATAAGTCAGCATATAGCTTCCCGGCTGCGTTGTATCCACCGTGCCTTCGAGATGATGATTCAAGGCACCTTCACAATAATCAAAGGCCCGCGCTCCAAATTCCTCATAAACATCCATATTGCATTCGAGAACCATCTCCGGATCACCAACGAGCTCAATGACCGGCGGCAAATTATCAGAAACTTCCACTGTCCGCTCAGCTGTCGCCTCATTACCGGAACCGTCCTGAACAGAGTAATAAACGGTATAGGTGCCCGGTTCAGCCGTATTCACTTCTGAACTGTCAATGACCAGTTCTTCCGTCAGGTTACCGTCCCAATTGTCTGTAGCCAAAGCACCAGCTTCAATATAATCATCGCCACATTCTATTTCCTGAGGATCCTCTCCGATGAGTGTGATTTCGGGGGGGACAAGATCATTGTGAGCGAAGAGAGCGAGACTGCTGATGGAACGATACAAGGCATTTTCCTGGCCCAGCGCCGTGAAGACACCGCCGACAAAGAAATAAGGCTTGTCGATATCGGGCGTCAGCAGGTAAACAGGCCCATCAACACTGGGCCGCCACTCCAGAAAATCGCCATAACCGACCGGCTGGGTCTGTGTACTTATGGCGGCCAGGTGATTCAGGCTGTGGCTCTCTCCTGATTCGGAAGAAATGCCCTGTGTGAAATTGCCGCCTATGAAGAGAGGCTGGTCTCCATTGCCGGCCCACAGGGCCAATACGGAACCAACTATCGCAGGACGCCAGACTTCATCCAGAACACCGCTTTGAGAATCCTCAATCCGCGCCAGACGCAAATATGAGAAGATGTTCCCGCCTGATTCCAACTGTGTGAAACTGCCGCCCACATAGAGCACATCCCCTTCAATGGCTTCCAGGCTTTGAACTGCATAGTCCGCCGTAAAATCCCAGACAGGCATGCCATCAGTATCCAGAGCAGCCAGAATCCCTTTGAAATCGTCTGTTTCACCTCCGGCGAATATCAGGCTCTCATCTTCGGAAAGATCCAGAGCATGACAGGTATCGAAAAGGTCGGGCTCCCAGGAAAGGGCATTCCCGAACGCTGAATCAGCGTAAGAGGCGTTCACTGCTCCGAGCCCGGACCGTGCCAGCCCCTGCAAGGTCGAAAAAGACCCGCCTATATAAAGGGTCGGAATGCTCAAACTGTCGCTGAGAGCCAGTGCACGAACAAGGGGACGTTCCTCTTCAATCTCTGAAGTCAGATCCGCAAAGGGCAGGAACACGGAATCAGCCGTAATGGCGGCCAGTGCTGTCCGGCTGTCCGAATAACCGTCCTGGTCTCCATTATTTCCTGTTTTATCGAAAAGTCCCCCGGCGTAAATGATCTTTTCCCCTTCTGAGCAGGCCAGCCCATAGACCGGATTGTTGACATGGGGATTCCAGTCGTTCAAACTGTAGTCCGGATCATCAGAGGAGCCTTTATTGAACGCAGCCAGGCGATGACGGATCCCACCATTCATGACAGTGGATTTTCCTGCGACCTGAATCTTTTCTTCACCCTCTTGCGTATGAGGCTGGAGAACATAACTCATGTCACCGGCACCGGGATTCCAGGTGCCCACTGTACCTGAATCAGCATTCACCCTTGCCAGACGGGCTCGCTGCGCATTGCCCAACCAGGTGAAATGCCCGGCAAGATAAAGGGAAAGCTCATTGGGTGCGCATTTCACTGCTGTCACCCAGTCATTGAGTTTTTCATCTCCCCGCCCCAGTTGCCAGTCTTCAAAGACATCTCCCGACGCGCGATCCAGAGCAGCCGCAAAAGTACAATTTCTGAGGCCGATACGCGTGAATGCACCGGCGGCATAGACGGCTTTCTCGTCCACATCAAGAGCGAAGACAGGATTATTGGGAGCGGGATTCCAATTCAATACCTCCGCTGTTTCCGCATTGATCGCCGCAAGATGATTTCTGAAACGTTCTCCCATCTGGCTGAACCAGCCACCCACATAAAGGACATAATTCGCCTCCGGCTCTTCAGGAAGCACAACTTCTCCTTCGCCTTCCTCTTCGCCTTCCCCTGGCTCTTCCTCTTCCCCTTCTCCTTCGCCAGCCACTTCTCCTTCATCTTCCACATCGACAGCGATGCCCTCGGCATAGCACAGGGCTTCCACATGCCCGTTGGCTTCCGGATCCCAGGGAGTAAGCTCTCCGAAATCGGATGCCTCGGGATCAGCATGAAAAGAAACAAGATAAGGCCATTCCCTTCCGGCAATCTCCTTAAAACTTCCCCCCGTATAGAGTTCCTTTTTGTCATGAGACTGGGCAAAAGCACGAACAGCACCATCAGGCCGGGGATTCCAACTGCGCAGAGCCCGGGTAACGGTATTCACAGCGGCCAGATTTCTCCGGGCTGTGCCGTTGATGCTGGTAAAGTCTCCTCCGATAAAGAGCGTGGATCTGTTTTCGGAAAGAGCCAGGGCATAAACAGGGCCATTCACCCCGATGCCCTCTTCCGGCGTCCAGTCCGGATCCAGACTGCCATCGTCCATTATATGAATGAGACGCTCACAGGCCACAGTCTCCACCCAGAGAAAATCACCACCCACATACCAGCCGCCCGCTCCATCGGAGACAGTGGCATAGACAGTACCGATTATTTGCGGAAACTTCCCGTCATCCAGAGCGCCGGCACTATCCACCTGCGCCAGGGTTCCCGTCTCTCGGCCGATATAGGTGAAAGCTCCTCCCAAATATACGGCATCTTCCGATGGCGCCACGGCGTGAAGAGGTCCATTGGCCGCCCAGCCCTCAAGCCAGGGCAACATGCTGATCTGGGCCAGGGCACTTTGCGACCCGACAATCATACTCAGTGCCGCCAATACGAAAATACTCAAGGTAAAGACGGAACATCGCTTTTCTGGCAACATCATCTGTTGCTTCTCCTTGTCACTTGGGAACTTGTTTATTCCAGTGCATCAGGCATTGCCGTCAGCAACGCTCATAGATAACTCAGCGGCTGAATTCACGTACAGGAGGCGTATCAATCCGCTTGCGAACTTCCGGGTAAATGGAAAAACTGGCGCGGGCCGGGGTGGGATCCATAATCAGAGAACCGATTTCATCCACAAAGACAGTCTGAGCCGTAAGGGTATAAAAAACTTCGTCTCGGCGCTGCGAAGGCAAATTGGGATTCAAAGGATCGGGAGGATCGCCCTCATCACCGAGCCGGTCATATGTGTTTTCTTCAACAATACCTTTTGCGACACATTCAGAGGGTGCTTTGGCCAGGAAACGCGGACGAACCAGTCTTCGTGTCCAGGGCACGTCTGTCAGATCATTACTATCCAGGGGCGCACTCAGAGCAGCAGCCGTGACACTCGAATCCGTATCCGTACCGTATAAAAGAAGATTCTCCAGAAGCCGGTATCCTTGACCTTCACCAGCCAGTCCTGTGGCGACCAGGGTACCGTTACGGTAAAATTTCCACAAGATCCAGGGTCCGCTCTGAGCCCGGCTCAGCCCTGAAGTGGGAACAATGTTCTTGAAGCGAACCAGTCCGTTCACACGCTCAACACAGGCCTGACTCAATGGAGGCAGGGGCACACGCAAGGCTGACCCATAGCTTCTGATGATCTGATCCTGATTGATATTTTCATGGAAGAGTTCCAGTGAGACATCCGTGTCGATGGCTCTGTTGTCCTGACCGGGGACCCATATGACATGATCCACTTCCGCTCCGATGAGATGACTCCGTGACATGCCGGTGCCATAATTGTCTGGAATAAACTGGACATTACCGGTTTCATCGGCACCAATGACATCAAGACATAAAGCCAGTCCCATATGATCCCGTACAGTATTCATGAAAGAGCGGCCGTTGTTCATCATGGTACTTCCCAGCAGGGGTCCGTCCAGCCAGTCTTCGGTAGAGGCTATGATCGACAGGCTTCCATTGGTCTCAAGTGTGTAAAGACGGAATCGAGCCAGTTGACGACAGGCGGTTCCCGTCTCGGGCAGGGTCGGGCTGTCCAGCTTCCAGGGCATGACAGGCGGTTCGGAGAGTATACCTTCCCGATCCGTCAAACGTGCACGGGTACGATACAACCAATGTACTGTAATATTATGGAGACTGGACGTATCGGAAAAGTTGCCCGCCCTGTCCGTAGCCTCCGGCTTGAAAGAATAGTCCCAATAATCCGCCGATGTATTTCGGGGGATGCTGACATTCCACGTGGCCGTCATGTCAATGGCTGAAGCCATATGTTGTGTATAGCTGTTCACAAGGGCGGAAGAAGCTGAGGTATTCCATCTTGCCGTGCCACGCCTGTTACCGGGAAACTCAGTTGGCCGGCCGGCTCTGTCCTCTGTCGCATAAAATCCGGAGAGGGTCACCGGATAGATCACACCATCCAGTGAAGGGGACAAGTCGACAAAGCGAGCGGAAACATTCATGGACAAGACAGCAGGGTCAGCACCATCAGCCAGAGAAAATGGGACATCCTGTCTGGAACCCGGGTTCACAAATACATGCATGTCAGACACAGCGTAAGAAGCCGTGTTTTTCGGGGTGAGGGACTCAGCACTCAGAATCCAGTTGCCCGGAAAATCCGTGGCGGGACTCGCTGGAACACGGTTCACCACACTGACGGACGGCGAACCGGCACTGGCATCGGTGGCTCCGGCCGGGGAATCTATACGCAGTACCGGCGGCACCGTGTCAATAAGAGTGGAGCAGGCATCGAGCATCCCCACTTTGAACTCACCATTGACAGCACATTCATAGCTGGCGAGTCCATCCGTACATATGGTATCCCCGTTGAAGGCCACATTGAAGGGACCACTGAAAGAAAAGGAAAAACGCAGCTCTTCCATATCCCCTGTGAATGTGGGAGCGCTGTCGGGCAGCAGGCGCAGATAATTACCGTCAGCAAGTCCTGTTGCTCCCAGAAATTCCGGGATCAGTGCCACAAAATTGATAGACTCAAGATTCAATCCTGTTATCACCAGGGTTGCCCGCTGATTTTTTCCGATGATGCGTTCCACATCGCAATAGGCGATATATGCATCGGGAACATGAAACCTGAAGACGGCGGCATAATCGCCTCTGCAGGCATCACTTACTTTTTTAATGACATCAGACACCATGGGACAGGTGGTTTTGCCTTCCGGCGATTCGATGATGAAAGGATAGGTGCCGGACTCAAAGTCTCCATTGGGAATGAGGTTGTCCCGACCGATCCAGGCGGGATCCGTGGTCTCCAGAAGGGGCGTCACATAAGTCAGTGTGAAATCATCCACCATGAGAAAGGCCTGGGGAAAATTCGGGTCGATGGATATACGCACTTCAGGCCGCAGAGGAATCGAATGGAGATGCTCAGGAATATAATCGTAAACTCGCCAGCACTCCTGCCCCACTTTGAAAGCATTGACGCCGTCGATAAAGGGCTCCGGCATGAGCAAAGCATTGATTCTTCCATTGATCGCCTCGTCGCCATAACGCAACTGCACATAAGCGTTGAGGGGTGCGGAAGGAGTATCCTCGCCTTCCACTTCCCCCTCTTCTTCCTCTTCCCCTTCCTCTTCATCGGCTGCGACTCCGCCATCAAAACGGATGGAAGCGGAAATACGTGGCGCACCCAGGCCGCCCAATCGCGCCGTTAATCTCTGGCCGGTCTCACCCGGGCCCAGATCTTCAGCTGTGACCGGATACACACCCTGAAGGGAGAGTCCGGCACTGTTGGCGGGAGTGGTGTAAACACATCGGCCCACACTGTTGCTGACTGTCGGACCTCCTGTAAGAGAAGTTCCAGCCACCTCCATGGCTCCGATGAGGATAAGAGAGGGTTTATTGCCCGGGGCATCACTGCGTGTAAAACTTTTGAGTTCCACGACGATCCCGGACTCTCCCAGGGAAAGAACGGGTCGGCTCCACAGATGCCATTGTTCTCCCTCCCAGGAACTCCACTGAGCGGCTGCCCGGGTTTCCAGCAGCGTTCCATTAAAGTACAGTTCCAGCCGTTCATCGGGCTGCCGTGCATTGTTCAAAACCTTGACCCACAGGTTGATTACGGCCTGCGGCGTGGGAACATCATTCTCGGCCAGCGTGAGGGTGAGACTTTCTTCCACCAGAGGGGGCAGTACAGGCAGGGTGATGGGAGTCTGCACAGTCAAATCCATTAAAGTGCATTTGTCTGAGCCCTCCTGTGCCGCTATTGACAGAGTCATCATAGTGATCAACAGCACCAAAGCAATTCGATGCATATATTTTCTCCTCTTAACGCCGTTGAAGAGTGTCTGGCGCTGACAGGCCACTGAAACCTTTCTGGCAATGTGATTTTATCTGCACACTTCCGGTATTATTACATAAACTATACCTTAGAAGTGAGTTCTTGTCAATTTTTCACATTGATTTTGAGTAAAAACAAACTCAAAACTTCTCATTTGAAAGGATCGTTTTTTTACCGATTCGAAAAACAGGTGGAGCCGGTTTACAGTCAAAGAGCACTTTTTGAAAAGTTCTATCAGATTCCACCTTATCTCTGTTTACACAGACTCTTTCTCCAACGTTGGTAAAATAGAGTTGCACCCATCTGAAAAGGCATACTCACAGTAAAGGAATTTTCATGAAACACCTCAAACAGCTCTCACGTATTCCCGGTTCGGCCCAGATTGATATGGGTCAAATCGTCAATATGCTTGCGAAGATTCTGCAAGCCATCGGAATGATGATGGTAACCAAAGAAGAGAATACCCAGGGTCCTTACGACTGGTAAGTCTCCATATTTGCTTTTTTACGGTCTTTTTGGCCCGGGATCTGTGTTCCCGAGCCTTAAAATTGCAGTACAGACCCTGAAAATGGTATGATTCTGCTACAAAATTCACAGGGGCGCCATTCCTTCTCTCCTACAGGCAGGAAACTCACTCGGGTGTCCGGTATGGTTCCGGATGCACGTGGCGCTCCGAGGTATAACCCGACTGGAGGATTTTTTTTATGGCACTCGTGACAATGCGAGAACTACTGGAAGCAGGGATTCATTTCGGTCACCAGACCCGCCGTTGGAATCCCAAAATGAAACGCTATATTTATGGCGAACGCAACGGCATCTACATCATCGATCTGAAGCACACCATGCGTCAGCTCTACCTCACCTATGCTCTGGTTCGTGATCTGGTTACCAAGGGCGGCCATGTGCTTTTGGTGGGTACCAAACGGCAGGCTCAGGAAGCCATCGCCCGTGAATCCGAGCGTTGCGGCATGTATTTCGTCAACAACCGCTGGCTGGGCGGCACTTTGACCAACTATCAGACGGTACGCCGGAGCATTGCGAAACTCGACCATTTGCAGGCCATGGAAGAGGACGGTACGATTGAAAAATTCAACAAAAAAGAAGCGGCCATGATGCGCAAAGAGCGCATGAAACTGGAAAAAAACCTGCAGGGTATCCAGACCATGCCCGGACTGCCGCAAGCTGTATTTGTCATTGACGCCGGCCGCGAAAGCATTGCCATTAAAGAAGCCCGTCGCCTGGGTATCCCCTGCATCTCCGTTATCGACACCAACTGCGATCCCGATGATGTGGATCTGCCCATTCCCGGTAATGACGACGCCATCCGCGCCATTGATCTTTATACCCGGCTCATTGCTGATGCCGTCATTGAAGGCAAAATGCGGCGCGAGAAACTTGAAGAAGAAGCGATCCAGGCAAAGATGGCGAGCAACGAAGGCCGCGATGTGACTGAAGAAGACGAGCAGGCCGAAGCTGAGGAACAGACCGAAACCGCTGAAAAAGAAGAGACCGACCCCGACGAAGCCTATGATGACCAGTACAAAGCGGAAGATACTGAAGAAGCAGCCGAAGTCAAGACGGACGATGACGCCAAAAGTGATGACGAAGCTGAAGCCGAGGCACAAGCGAAAGACTGAGCCCTCGTCTCCATCTTCAATTTCCCCCTGATTTCAAACAGTAACAACTCATCCAATAAAGGAGATCGATAAATGGCTATCTCAGCAGCAACAGTAAAAGAACTCAGAGATGCTACCGGCGCCGGAATGATGGACTGCAAACGCGCTCTGGAAGAAAAAGGCGGCAACTTCGACGAAGCGATCAAATATCTGCGCGAAAAAGGCATGGCCAAAGCGGCCAAACGTGCTTCCAAAGTAGCCGCTGAAGGAGCCGTGGCTTCCTACATCCATATGGGAGGAAAAATCGGTGTTCTCGTGGAAATCAACTGTGAGACCGATTTTGTCGCCCGGGGTGAAGTGTTCCAGACCTTCGTCCGTGATATCTGCCTGCAGATCTGTTCCGCCATGCCCACTTATATTTCCGTTGACGAAATTCCCGAAGAAGCCATAGCGGCGGAAAAAGAAGTTTATGTCAACCAGGCTCTGGCCACCGGCAAACCCGAGGCCATCTGTCAGAAGATTGCTGAAGGCCGAATGAAGAAATGGCACAGTGAAGTCTGCTTGCTCGAACAGCCCTTTGTCAAAGACGACAAAAAGAGCATCAAGGATCTCATTGGCGACCTCACTTCCCAGTGTGGCGAGAAAATCGTCATCCGCCGTTTTGTCCGCTACCAGCTGGGCGAAGGCATCGAAAAGAAAGAAGTTGATCTGGCTGCTGAAGTGGCGGCTGAACTGGCCAAAACGGAACAATAACCACAGGCTTCCCCTCAATGGCACAACCCATTTACAAACGAATCATGCTCAAGCTCAGTGGCCAGGCCCTCGAAGGTGAGGAAGGCCGGGGCGGTATTGATTTTGCCACTGTCGGCAAATTTTGCGATGAAGTGGCTGAAGTCGCCCGTTTGGGCGTGGAAATCGGACTGGTCGTGGGCGGCGGCAATATTTTCCGTGGCGCACAGACAGAAAAATCCGGTCTCGACCGCCCAACGGGCGACTATATGGGTATGCTGGCTACAGTCATCAATTCCCTGGCCCTTCAGGGGTCTCTGGAAGAACGCGGTATCATCACCCGTGTCATGAGCGCCATTGAAATGCCACCCATAGCGGAACGTTATATCCGACGTCGTGCCACACGGCATCTTGACAAAGGACGTGTTGTCATCTTCGCTGCGGGAACAGGCAATCCCTTTTTTACAACGGACACGGCGGCCGCACTGCGTGCCAATGAAATAGGTGCTCAGGTGCTCATGAAAGCCACGCGTGTCGATGGTGTCTACTCCACCGATCCCAAAAAAGACAACAGCGCTGTCAAATATGATACTCTTACCTTTGATGAAGTGCTGACGCGTCAGCTGAAGGTAATTGATGCTACGGCTATCTCACTGTGCCGGGAGAACAGTCTCCCAGTGCTTGTGTTCAATCTGACGCACTCAGGAAATCTTTTGAAAGCAGTGCTCGGCGAAACGATGGGCACGCTGGTGAAAGGAGAATAACCATGCCTCACACGCAAGCCATGAAAGACACGCAGGAAAGAATGAAAAAAAGTGTGGAAGCCTTCAGGCAGGAGCTTGGAAGCATTCGCACAGGTCGTGCCAACGCAAGTATTCTGGATAACCTGGATTTTGAGGTCTATGGCTCCAGGATGAAGCTCAACCAGCTGGGGACCGTAAGCGTTCCGGACGCCCACACCATTGCCATTGATCTGTGGGACAAGTCGCAGATTGCTCAGGTTGAAAAGATCCTGCGCGCATCGGCGCTGAATATCAACCCGGTCAATGACGGACGCCTTATCCGTATCCCCATTCCCCCTCTGACGGAAGAACGACGCCGTGATCTGGTGAAACTCGCCAGTCAGTATGCGGAAGAAGCACGTGTTGCTGTGCGTAATATTCGCCGCCAGGCCAATGATATCATCAAGCAGCATCAAAAAGATGGAGACATCCCCGAAGACAACGCCCACCGTCTTTCCGATGATGTTCAGAAATGGACAGACAGCCATATCGGGGATATTGATGAAATCTTGAAAGCCAAAGAAGCCGATATTATGGAAGTGTGACTGCGGCATCCGGGTATGGCCGTGAATCCGCCTGTTTTTGTAGCGGCAAACCGTTTCGGGTTGTCGCTTTTTTTTTAAGTTTTTCCAGGGACCGGAGGTCCCTTTCCCATCGGAAGAGAATTTGCCATGGAAAAGGCACAAGACATCGCTGCTCTCCTCGATAAAGACAAAATTCCGAGGCATGTCGCCATCATCATGGACGGCAACGGACGCTGGGCGGAACGCCAGGGAAAATCGCGCATTGAAGGGCATGAGGCCGGCGCCAGAAATGTGAAAGAAATTACGGAGGCCTGTCAGGAGCTGGGCGTAAAGGTGCTCACTCTCTACGCATTCAGTACGGAAAACTGGCGACGAAGCAAACAGGAAATTGACTCCCTCTTTCACCTCATGGGCCGGTATATGAAACAATATTCCGGACAACTGCACAAAACCAATGTGCGGCTCCTTCATATGGGCGAAAATCAGGGTTTGCCTGAGAAAACAATTGAAGATATTCAAAAAGGTCTGGAGCTGACCAAAGACAATCAGAACATGGACGTTTGCGTGGGCTTCAATTATGGCGGTCGCCGTGAAATTGTACGTGCAGCCCGCCAGATCGCCGACGCCGTCCAGGCGGGAACTCTTTCTCCCGAAGATATCACGGAAGAAGTTTTCGCACAGCATCTGTATCTGCCAGAACACAGCGAAGTGGATCTGCTCATCCGCACGAGTGGTGAATTCCGCATCAGCAACTTCATGCTGTGGCAGATTTCTTATTCGGAAATAGTGGTGAGCCCCACCTTATGGCCCGACTTTTCCAAAGATGATTTTTACAAAGCCATTCGAGATTATCAGTCGCGCCTGCGCCGTTTCGGAGGAAGACCGTGAGTAAAGCCTCAAAAGACAGTTTGAAATTGCGACTTCTCACAGCGCTCCCTCTGATCCCCCTTTTGCTGGCGGTCATTCTGATGCCGGCCCTGAAAACAGTCTTTGTACTCATGGTCCTCTTTTTATCCGCTATGGCCGCCTGGGAATTCAAAGCACTGATCAGCGCACTGCGTCCTGAAATGACCGGCTTGGGCCTCATGCTTCTGGCGCCTGTATTGCCCCTTGTACTTTTTTGGGAGCAGCAGGCCGGGCCCTTGTTCTTCGTGTCTTTCAACCTGCTCTTTTTCGCTTTGGTTCTGGAACATCTCTTTGTGAAAGAGCCTCCTCTGGAGCGCCTCGCTTTTTCCCTGGCCGGGCTCCTCTACACGGGCGGGCTCCCCTGTTTCTTTATTGCGCTGCACCGCATACCACAGACAGGCCCCGGGCTGATCACGCTGCTTCTTGTGGCTATAGGCCTGTCGGACACTTGCGCCTATGGCTTCGGGAAAGCCTTCGGAAAACACAAGTTGTGCCCCACTGTGAGCCCGAATAAAACCATCGAAGGGAGTATTGCGGGCCTCTGTGGAGGCCTGGCCGCCGGAATCATCGCTTATGCGCTTCAACAGCACTGGGCTTGCCTCTGGCTGCCCCGGTGGCCCTGGTTCATTTATGTATTGATCGGGCTTTCTCTGGCCATAACGGGACAGATCGGCGATCTGGCGGAGTCCGTGTTGAAACGCAGTGCGGGCGTGAAGGATTCGGGAAAACTCTTCCCGGGTCACGGCGGTGTTCTCGATCGCTGTGATGCTTTTCTTTTCGGAGGACCCACTCTCTATTGTGCTCTGCTTCTCTTGGAAATGCAGGGCTTTCAAGCTTTTTAAGGATGATGATTTATGTATGAAGATGAACGGGAAGCTGTCGCTGAACAGGTTGAAAAACTTCAGGAACTTATTGCCTGTTTGAATATTGACGGGGTTCGCAAAAGCATTGTGGATATTGAAGCAAAGATGGCTGCGCCCGATTTCTGGAATGATCAGGAAGAAGCTCAGAAATATGTCAAACGCCTGAAAGCACACAAAGCTATTGTCAATACACCGGACGAGCTGCAACGGGAAGTTGAAGATGTGCAGACCCTTATCGAACTGGCGGAAGAGGCACAGGATGAGTCCATGCGTCCGGAAATCAACGGCCAGATGGAATCCCTGCAGAAAAAGATCGATCGTCTGGAAATGAACAGCCTCTTCACGGATCCCCGTGATGATCATGCAGCCATTATAAGCATTCATCCTGGTGCGGGCGGCACGGAGTCCTGTGACTGGGCCGACATGTTGTATCGCATGATCACCCGCTTTTGTGAGCAACGGGAAATGGAGGTGGAGGTGTTGTATCATCAGCCGGGCGATGAAGCCGGATTGAAGAGCGCCACCATCAAAGTGACCGGACCCAATGCCTACGGACTGCTCAAGTCTGAAGAAGGAGTCCACCGTCTCGTGCGGATATCTCCCTTTGATTCCAATGCACGGCGGCACACTTCCTTTTCCGCTGTGGAAGTACTGGCCGAAGTGGATGATAATATTGAAATTGAAGTACGGGAAGAAGACATCAAGATGGATGTATTCCGTTCTTCCGGTGCCGGTGGCCAGAAAGTCAATAAAACGAGCAGTGCCGTGCGGCTCACTCATATCCCTTCAGGCATCATTGTCTCCTGTCAGATCGAACGCTCCCAGCATCGCAACAGAGCAACCGCTCTGGGAATGCTCAAAGCGAAGTTGTATGATATGGAATTGAAGAAACAGGAAGAGGAACTGAATGCCCAGCGTGAAAGCCAGCAGGATGTGGCCTGGGGCAGTCAGATCCGCAGTTACGTATTGCATCCTTATCAGATGATCAAAGATCACCGCACCTCCATGGAAACAGGGAATGTGACCAAAGTTCTCGATGGCGATCTGGATCCTTTTATCGCCGCCTATCTGAAATGGAATCTGGAACGGAGAAGCAAAATCAAACCCATGCAAAACTGATTGCTTTTTCCCGGGTATTGCACAAGTATCAACCGTAAATGGAACAAAGAACAATGACAGAACATGATCTTCAAGGAGAAGAAACTCCTCAACAGTCGGAAACGGGAGCTGAACAGGAACTGCGCCGCCACCGTTTGGCAAAGCTTGAACGGATTCGCCAGCGGGGTGATGAACCCTATAAATATATCTTTGACCGCAGTCATGCCATCGCGGAAGCCAGGACAGAACTTGAGTCTCTTGAAAAAGAAGCCGGCGAAGACGTCCCCCCCGCTTTTGAAGCCAGACTGGCCGGGCGCATTGTAGCAAGACGCATACAGGGGAAGAGCACCTTCATCGATATCCGTGACGAAAATGCCCGCATCCAGGTTTTTCTCGGTGAGAAACAGATTGGCGCAGAAGCCTATGAACACACGAAGGATCTGGACATAGGCGACTTTATCGGTGTCTGGGGATCTGTCAAGCGGACCCGTCGCGGCGAGATCACTCTCTTCTCTGAAGGCTACGAGATTCTCGCCAAGTCGCTGCGTCCTTCAGCCGAAAAATATCACGGTCTGGCCGATGTGGAGATTCGCTATCGTCATCGTTATCTGGATATGGTGGCCAATCCGGAGGTGCTGGATGTTTTCCGTAAACGCATCGACATGATCGAGGTGATGCGTTCCTGGCTGCGCAGCAAGGGCTTTCTCGAAGTGGAAACACCCATGCTCCATCCCATTCCGGGCGGTGCCACTGCACGTCCCTTTATCACCCATCACAACACCTATGACTCCCAGTTCTACTTGCGTGTCGCCCCGGAACTGTATCTGAAAAAGTTGCTCGTGGGCGGTTTTGAAAAAGTTTTTGAAATCAACCGCTGCTTCAGAAATGAAGGGGTTGACGGCCGTCATAATCCTGAATTCACGACCATGGAAATGTATGAAGCCTATCAGGACTACATGGGCCTCATGGATGAAACAGAAGAGATGCTCACCCACATGATGAAATCCATTGTGGGCTCCACCACCTTCAGTTATCAGGGCAAGGAACTTGATATTGGCCAGTCCTGGAACAGGATGACCCTCTTTGATGCCATCCGTCAATATGCGGATATCGATCTGGAAAACAACAAAGATCGTGATACGGCTGCCAAACTCGCTGAGAGTGCCGGTGTCGAAATCACACTGGACATGGGCTATGGCAAAATTGTGGATGAAGTCATGTCGGAACGGGTGCAGCCCAATCTCGTGCAACCCACTTTTCTCTATGACTATCCCTGGGAACTCTCGCCCCTGGCCAAGAGGAAACGGGACAATCCGGAACTGACCGAGCGTTTCCAGCCCTTTATCGCCTGTCTGGAAGTGGGCAACGCCTTTTCCGAACTGAATGATCCCCTGGATCAGCGTGCACGTTTTGAGGCGCAAGTGGCCTTGCGTGAAGCGGGCGATGATGAGGCCCAATTCCTGGATGAAGATTTTCTGACCGCACTGGAAGTCGGCATGCCCCCCGCAGCCGGACTGGGTATAGGTATAGACCGGATGGCCATGATCGTGACCGATTCACCTTCCATCCGTGACGTCATTCTTTTTCCCCAGCTGCGGCCCGGCGTATAAAACATAGAAAAGAGGAGTACCGGAAATGACAGATTCCCTGAACAGACGAAACTTCATGATGCTTGCAGGAACGGGGCTGGGTGCTTTGAGCACAGCTGGTGCCCATGCGGCGACAGAAGAGGGCGTTGTTTCCTCTCCCTCCCCTTCGGGCACCATGAAACTGGGCATGGTTACCTATAACATGGGTAAAGACATGAGTTGCGAAGAACTGATTGCCCTTTGCAAGAAGACCGGCATGTCCGGCGTTGAACTGCGAACCACTCATGCCCATGGCGTGGAGATTACTCTCACAGCCGCCGAGCGTGCCCAAGTACGTACCCTCTTTGAAGACTCAGGCATTGAAATCTGCGGTATCGGAACGGCTTGTGAATATCACTCCAGCGATCCGGCTGAAGTGGAAGCCCAGATCCGGGAGTCCATTGAATTCTGTCAGCTTGCGGCGGATATCGGTGCTCCGGCCATCAAGGTACGACCCAACGGCGTTCCCAAGGGCGAAGAAGTGGAGAAAGTTCTGGAGCGTATCGGTCGTTCCTGGGGCCGGGTAGCGAAGGCATCGGCTGATATGGGCGTGGAAGTGCGCATGGAAGTACACGGCCCTGAACCGACGCGCAGCCTGGCGAATATGCGCAAGATGCTGGATTATGCCGATGAGCCCAATGCGACAGTCTGCTGGAATTCCAACGGCGGCGAAGAAGATGAACACGGCCGCATCAAACCCGCTTTTGATCTGGTGAAGCATGCCATCGGTCAGGTGCATATCAATGAGATCGGTGTATATCAATATCCCTGGCAGGAACTCTTCTCCTTGCTGCAGGACTCCGGATTCACAGGCTATTGTCTGGCCGAAATCCAGTATAATGAACAACCGGAACGCTTCATGCGCTATTACAAAACACTCTTCGATCTTTATACGGGACAGTATCGTTATCCCAATCCGGGAATATATGGCGATAAATAATGTGGTTTAAGCACAGGCATCTTTGAGACTGGGAAATTTTTCACGGTCTTCCGACTCTCCTCTGTTCATGTGAAGGAAAAGGGATTCTCATGACATCGTCATCCAAACAATTCAAACGCACACTGGTCACCAGTGCGCTCCCCTATGCCAATGGTTATATTCATCTTGGACATATCGCCGGGGCCTACCTGCCCGCTGATATTTATGTCCGCTACAAAAGACTCTGCGGTGATCAGGTTCTGTACATCGGCGGATCAGATGAACATGGCGTTCCCATTACGCTCAGCGCGCTCAGAGAAAATATCACGCCCCGGGAAGTGATTGACCGCTACCATGTTGCCAACGAGGAAGCTTTCAACGGTCTCGGTATTTCTTACGATATCTACGGGCGCACTTCCTGGCCCCTTCATGTGGATACGACCCAACAGTTTTTTGTGCGCCTGGAGGAATCAGGCCATATTCATACGGAAACGGTACGGCTCTGGTATTCACCCAAATTGGAGCGTTTTCTTCCTGATCGTTATGTGACGGGCGAATGTCCCCAATGCGGATATACAGGCGCCAATGGCGATGAGTGTGAGCAATGCGGTGCCCAGTATACGGCCGAAGATCTGCTCAATCCCCGGGCCAATGTACCCGGCGACGATTCCACCCCTGTTCTCCGCGATTCACGGCACTGGTTTCTGGATCTTCCTGATTTCGCTGAGCAGCTGGAAGCCTGGCTCGACAGTCACCCTGAATGGCGGCCCAATGTCCGGGGCATCGCCTATGGATGGGTCCACGATCTCCGGGCACGATGCATCACCCGGGACACGGACTGGGGCATCCCCATCCCTGTGGATGATGAAGATGCGAAAAGCAAACGTATTTACGTATGGTTTGATGCGCCCATAGGCTATGTCACGAACACGCGCCAATGGGGTCTGGATCAGGGACTGGGTGAGGATGCGTGGAAAGACTGGTGGAAAGACCGGGGAACCCGCATGGTCCATTTCATCGGCAAGGACAATGTGCCTTTCCATGCCGTTATTTTCCCGGCCATGCTCATGGGGCAGGAAGGGTATATCACTGCGGATCAGGTGGTGGGCAATGAATACCTGAATATTTTCAACAGACAAACGGGAAAATCAGAAAAAGGTTCCAAGTCCAAAGGAAACATGATCAGTGTACGCTGGGCGCTGGATCAACTTTCCGCTGATTGTCTGCGCTATTATCTCTGTGCCATTGCGCCGGAATCCAAAGATTCGGACTTTGACTGGGACGAGTTCATGGGCCGTTATAATGGCGAGCTCTGTGATGTGGTCGGCAATTTCGTACACCGCGCTCTGACCATGGCCGTCAAAAACTTCGAGCAGGCTGTACCGCCCGAAGGCGCCCTGGACGAAGAAGATCAGGCCATGCTCGATGTCATCAGCGTCCAGCGTGACGCCGTGGCGGAAGCTCTGGAAAACTTCCGCTTCAGGCAGGCACTGGAACGCTTCATCGATCTGGGCCGCAAGGCCAATGTCTATTTCGACCAGAAACAGCCCTGGGTCACCAGAAAAACAGATCTGGAACGGACAGCAACGACCCTCCATGTCTGCTGTCAGGTGGTTCACGGACTCTGCCACCTCATGGCGCCTTTTCTCCCGGAAGGGGCCCGGAAACTTGCCGCCATTCTCAATATTGAATTGCCCGCCGGTGGACCGGATGGTGGCGAAAACATCTGGAAACGGGCTGGAGACTTTTTGCCGGCGGGAAGTCCTCTGCAAAAGCCGGAGGTACTTTTCCCCAAACTGGATCCTGATGCCGTGGCTGCGCTGGCGGAGATTCACGAACAGGGCGGTGCCCTTTAAAAACCGCAGACTTTTCAAAAATCAAAGGAACACTCAGGATTTTTCCGGGTGTTCCTTTTTCTCTTCACGGATAGCCCGTATAACCTCACAGTTGTCATAGACCCCTTCGATGCGGCTGCCGGGTGGAACAATGAGATACTCTTCCTCAGACCAGTTTCCGGCGAAGAGGCCCTGAATCAGGCGGATATTACCCTGTATGGGCCGCAGTTCCTTGCCCAAGCCCTCTACATGGGCACGGATTTTTGCGGCAATCTCAGGCACGTGGGTTTCTGCGATCTCCAGAAAGGGAATGTCCGCATACTCCGGGATTCTCATGAGCGTGTCCAATAAGTACTGGGCGTTCTCTTCGCCATATTGCTCAATGAGCTCGGCCACGGACTGTCCCTCCGGAAAGAAAAGACGCATGTCACTGTCCGAAAGAATGGAATCGCCCCGTTCGGAATAACCGATGGAGGTCCACATCTGGCTGGGATTGGCGCCGAAGTGTTCTTCATAAGCCGCCCGGGAACCGAGGAATAGAGTGGTGCAGTCGTGGGCTCTCGGGATGACCAGGGGACAGGACTCAGGAGCCTTCAAGCCCCGGACAGCATTGCCACACAAGCCGTAGGCCAGCAGAATGGCATCGTAAGACATCCCCTCAGGAGCTGGCGAATCAATACGCTCCTGCAAACGCTGCTGCAGCCGGGAAGGGACATTGTGCTCGCCCTTGGGAGTGAACTCCAGATCCAGGGTATGAGGGCTCCGGGCGGCACACCAGCAGACCTCGCGGGTCAATACATCGCAAGCCAATACTTTGAAGTACACAGTTTTTCTCCATGGGGGTTACAGGCGTAGTATACCTGCTTTCGGGAGGCTGATTCTTGCTTTTTTCAACCACAGATGAACACTGATGTTTAAAAAACCTCTCCGTTCTGCACTGTCCATTCCGTCCACAGCTCCCTGCCATCGCCCTGCCCCCAACCTGCCCCGCCGCTATTCCGGTTGAGAGACTGCAAGCTCTGCGTCTTTCCCGGAAAAATAAGAAGTCACATGATCATAAAAGGCTTTTGATCTGTCTGTAGCGACGCCTTCCTTCAAACAAAAGATTGCGGCCCAGTATCCGAAAGCGCCGAGAGGCCAGGTATTGGGAAAAAATGTTCCCTCTAAATTCAATTCGAAGAGGTCAACAGGCGTGAAATAGGGATATCCAAGATAGAAAAGGAAGGAGGGAAACAAAGAGAAGGCCACTGTCCACGACAGACAAAAAATGATTGCAAAGCCTGGTTTATATCTTCTTACTATGTGATGGGACAGTGCCACAAACAAAAGCGCACTCAATGCGTACAGAAGCGCAATACGGATGTGGGTGGTGAAAAAAAGAAAGAATACTTCCACTGCGCCCACTGCAATGCCACACAAGTAACCGAAGAAAGGACCAACAATAAAGATGGCCAATAAAAACATTCCGACTGCTTTGGCTATCTCTTTAATTCCTCTCTCCCGGGTCACCGCAGCTTCACGGGGCTTCACAAAAAAACGGTACACATGCGTACAAAATGCATCAACACGATGAACACCGATGTTGAAGTTGAGCAAGCTCAAACCGATCAGATATCCAATCATCCCCGCCGGCAAGGAAAGAGGATAGGATGACAACACAACAAGTGATGGGATCAGCCCCATGACAAGCGTACCCGTTGTACAGTAAATAATTGCAACGGCCTTGTTGTATCGCAGCAATGTCCGGTAGGAAAGCAAAACACAAAAACAAGCGGTAATGGCACCGACCATTGCGAAGATCATAGTAATGGCCCAATATAAAACCAAACTGTAAACCAGACTCACCGCAAAGCCGCAAAGAAAAGCACAGAGAGGCCCGACAACAAATACCGCCAGAAGAAAAAACTTCATCTTGTCCCGGATGTTC
The DNA here is from genome assembly GCA_012522755.1 of Candidatus Hydrogenedens sp. Classification (GTDB taxonomy): domain Bacteria; phylum Hydrogenedentota; class Hydrogenedentia; order Hydrogenedentales; family CAITNO01; genus JAAYJV01. The sequence goes on along the minus strand of JAAYJV010000012.1, from coordinate 673 downwards.
ATCGTATCGCTATCTGTTTTCATGGTGCCACTTTCTGAATCGATGAACCGTTATTTATAAAGACAGGGTCAGTCATAGTGTCTGCAATTACTATAAAACAGAAGAGGCTCTATGTCAAGAAACTGAACAGTAGTTTTTATAATGGAAACGTAATGTTGCATCGCCGCAACAAGGTGTCATTTCTTTTCTTCACCACAGAGACACAGAGAGCACCGAGGACCACCGAGAAATGGAATGATTTTTAAACCAGGTCATTCACTGAACACACGAAAAAAAACATCTTAACCGAAGAGATGACACTGACACGACGTCCCTTGGAACCACAGATGAACACTGATTGGCACTGATAAATTAAAGACCTTGGGTCGCGCTGCCTGGGAACGCCAATTTCCACATTGGCAGGACACCCGGGAAAAGACCATGCCTTATGTATGCATTTGGCGGGAGAACAAAGACTCAGAGTTTACAAAGGCTTTTATTTTATTCATGGTTAACAAAAGACCTGTTACCACATCGCTGTTTAAAAAATGTCAATGTCATAACACGCTGTCTGCCAATGTGGAAATTGGCGTTCCCAGGAGTGAGTCTCCACGTTTTTCAGGATTTTTACAGACGTTATTGTTTGCCTTGACTTTTCGGGGTATATGGCGCAAACTACTACCTGTTGCTTGAC
>JAAYJV010000090.1 GCA_012522755.1 Candidatus Hydrogenedens sp. | reverse complement strand
TCCCCACACGTCCACTTGATCCAACCCGGGCTACCCGGGCGAAAGATTTTTCGCCCCTACCAGGGTTGAATCGCAGCCCTTCCCCACACGTACACTTGGTCCACCCGGTGCTACCCGGGCGAAAGATTTTTCGCCCCTACCTGCCCTCGTCCCTACTTCACACCCAGGTTCGCTTCATAGGGTTCCAGACGGTGTCGGATGGTTTCTTCCAGGGGCTTGATCAATGCGAAGGCGGCCGCTTTATCAGGGGCGCAGGCTGTCATGCGTATCTGGACACGGCCTTTGGATGCGAGGAGCCCGATGGTGGGGTTGCTCGCTTTTTCCATGAGATCGGCAATGAGTGCATCGACTCTGGATTCGCCCAGCGTACGGACGAGAAGGGTCTGATGGACGATGGTCTGATGAATATTGAAATATTCGCACAGATAGGGCAGGGCTGTATTGTCGAGCATGGCTTTGAATTCGCTCGGCACACCGGGCATGCATAGAATGAGTTTGTTGTTTTTTTCAGCGATGAGACCCGGTGCCGTACCGCAGCTGTTGGGCATGGACAGCGCCTTTTCGGGGAGACAGGCCTGACGTTTGTTGTTCTCCGGGATGGGTCCGCGACGGTAGGCATGCATCCGCTCCTCGATCTTTTCATACAGTTCGGGATGAAACTTCAGGGGCCGGCCGAGTACGCGGGCGACACAGTCGCGGGTGATATCGTCTCCTGTGGGTCCGAGTCCGCCGCAGCAGAGCAGCGCGTCGGATCTTTCCAGGCCGCGACGGAGTGCTTCTTCCAGGCGTTCGGCATTGTCGCCCACTGTTGTTTTCCAGTAAAGGGGAATTCCTTTTTCAGCCAGGGCTGCGGCCATGTAAGTGGCGTTGGTATCCACGATCTGTCCGAGAAGCAGTTCCGTGCCGATGGAGATGATTTCTGCCTGCATGGGAGCCTATACTTTCTCAGTCCAGGTCTGAAATGGGTGGAAGAACAATGCGCGGTCCATCGCTTCTTATCTGTGCCCGGCTTTCTGTGAAGACGGGATCTGTCCGGGGAAGTCTGTCGCGGGCCTGATGTTTTTCGTGGCAAAGATCGATGAGCCGCAGAGTGAGCAGCAGTGTTGCGAGACGGCGCTGGGCGGGCGTGTTGCAACGGATGCGCAGTCCTTGAGCACAGAGATGGCTGATGGGATCGATGCAGGCTTCGGGCCGTCCGTGGTTGCGCTCGGACCAGCTGAAGAGATCGGGCTCTTCCTCATCGTCGCTGAGAGCTGCGGCGGGCGTATCGAAGTGCGCATCCATCTGCTCATAGCAATCCAGAATCTTGTCGAGCCAATGGATGATGGCTCTGTATCCTTCATCGCGCAGATCCACTTCCATCTGAAGGGTATCGATGGTATCCGGCGTCTGACGGCGCAGAAGCATTTCCCGTTCTTCGTTGTGATCGGGCACCATACGGACACGCAATTTTTCCCGGGCATCGCCGTTGTTGAAACTTTCCAGAATGATGTCGAAAGTGAAGAGCGTTTCGCTCAGGAGCAGGGACGACTGGAGCAGGTGGGGCAATGACGGCGCACGGGTGAGAAAAGCGTCGAGTTCCAAATGAGGTGCGAAGAGGGCTATGCGCCAGTCGAGCCACATGTCGTGGAAGAGGCGGCGCAGCTTGTCGCCCCAGCCGCGGGAAGGCATGTCCGTTGAATCCGGACAAAACTCGCAGAGCTGGAGAAAACGTTCTTCGAGACGGGCCAGGGTGCGGCGGAGAAGATCCTTCGGGAAGAGATAGCGCAGAAGCACGAGTCTGTCAAGAAGAAGGTGGAGTGCTTCTTCAGAGACGGGGACTTCCCGTTGCAATGTCTCTTTCCAATATTCGCGCCACTGATCGAGACGGCGTGCACGGCCGCATCGGGATGGCCGGGGCAGATCGTCCAGCGAACCATCCTGCACACTGCTCCGGCGGAAAATCTGCTGAAGTTCGCTGTTGAAGATTTCGGGCGTATCAGCCAGGGTGAGCAGTTCGCCTTCGGGCATGTGATACAAATAATGACGCCCCAGATCACTGATGAAAAGATACTGGATATTGGGCGACCGGGATTCGGCGGCCAGGGCGTGGGTCAGCAGGCTGTGATCACGCTTTTCTTCCAGGAGCCGGGAGGGTTTTTCGAGGAGGCCGGGCCGCAGAAAATAACAGATGAGGGTCGTGCCAGTGTCGACACGAAGCAGATAGCAGAGCGCACCGGCTTCTTCCGCAGCCGGACCAGGTGTGAATGGAATGGGCAGATCCCAATCGAGAAGCGCCAGAAACTGCATGACATGACTGCGATGTTCGAGGGGTGAATCTGTACAGGGACAGCTCCACCAGGATTCGCAGAGCCTGGCGATATCAGATGCGCTGTTTTGCATGAATGAAGACCGTGTTCCTCTTTGTCCTGAATGTGGGAAACCACCACATAGTGCACCGTGCTGACTATTATCATATACAAATTGTGGATGTGGGTCAAGAGTAAGGAGTGAGGGGCGAGGAGTGAGGGGCGAGGGGCGTCATTCCTGCGGAAGCAGGAATCTTAATGCAACATGAAGACTTGAATATACGCAAGATTCCTGCTTTCGCAGGAATGACCGCGGCGGGGGCAGGGCTTCGGGCGTCAGGTTGTTTCCGGGGAGTCGGTCGGATCGGTCGGATCGGTCGGATCGGACGGATCTGGGAGGGGCGGGGATTGGGGTCTGGGCATCATGCAGGGCCTATGAACCAAGTGGACAAAGTGGGCACGGCATGCCGTGCCCCTACCTGCCCGGGTACAAAGTAAATAACAACTGGGCACGGCATGCCGTGCCCCTACGTGCCCTCACCCCTCGTTCCTATTCCCTATCACCTATCACCTACATTGCCTCTTGCCGTTGCCTTGTGGCATCATATTTTACAAGTGTTATCACTGCTTCTATTCAACTCTTCTCAACCGGGGCTGGCTGATCAGTCCAAAGGAACCTTTTTTCATGGCCAATTCACAGAATTATATTTATGGTGCTATTTCGCCGACCTTCACGGTATTTCATGAGGACGGTCGTCTGGATGATGACGGACAGCGTCGCTTCATTGATTTTCTTTTGCAGGACAATGCCATCAGCGCCTATTTCGTCCGGTCAGGTATGGGGCTCATGTACACCTTCACCCTGGACGATACGAAACAGATTGCACGGAACATGTGCGCTCATCTGAAGGGTATCCGTCCCGTGCTGGTGGGTTGCAGCGGTATCTGGGACCGTAATTATGACAAGCGTCCTGATCCGGATCTCTATCTCGCTCAGGGGATTGAGCTGGGCAATGATGCATTGTCCGTGGGAGCAGCTGCGGCCGTCTACACGATTCCGGAGGCTCTGGTTCCGAAAGAAGGTCAGAACCATCAGCAGATGATAGAAGATTATTTTGTGGCTTTGTGCGCGAAGGTGGACGGGCCTGTCATGGTCTATCAGCCGCCGGGCACACAGAAAGACTATGAGATCGCTCCTGAAGTATTGCGCCGCCTGACAGCCTTGCCGAATTTCGTGGCCGGCAAATTTTCCACCTCGGAAGGATACTATGCTTTTGAACTGCAACGGGCCGTGCGTGGCTGCGACTTCCATTATATTGTGGGCAATGAGACCATGTTATATATAGGCGTGGGACTGGGCAGCCGTTCGTGCATCGGTCAGGGCGCCATTCTCAACCCGCAGATGCTCAATGCGCTGGTGGACCGTTATATGATGGGCAACCAGGCGGGCGTGCTCGCTGCACAGGATGCCATCAACAACCTGCTGAAGCCGGGGATCAATTCCGTGGACTTTCTGAAACGCTATGCAACGGAAAAAGGCTTTGACACGCCTTTGTATTCCCGTTCGCAGAAAACCAATCCTTATATGTCGGACAGCGTTGCCATGACAGAGGCGGAGTATCAGAACTTCAAGCAGTTGTATGAACTGGAAATGATGCCTTTCCGCTGAGCCGCAAGCTTGTGTTATGAACCGGGAGTTTCCCTTTTGAATCCTCTGTCTTATGGAGCCGCCCTGGAGTCGCTGTATGGCCGGGTGGAAAAGCCTGGCCGTTATATTGGCTGTGAATGGAATGCTGTATACAAAAATCCGGCGGAGGTGGCGCTGCGGCTCTGTCTGGTTTTTCCGGATTTGTATGAACTGGCTCTGGGCAATCTGGGCCTGCAGATACTGTATCAGCTTTTGAATGCCCAGCCCGGGGTCTGGGCGGAGCGTGCCTATCTTCCCGCACCTGATCTGGAGGCATTGTTGCGGGAAAAGAAGCTGGCACCGCCCAGGCTCGAATCGCAGGAGCCTTTGAACCAGGCCGATGCCATAGGCTTCACCCTGCAATCTGAGCTCACCTATGTGAATATTCTGCGCATGCTCGATCTGGCGGGGCTGGCGCTGCGCTCTGAAGACCGGGCTGAGGAGGATCCGCTGATCTTTGCAGGAGGGCCTTGCGCCTTCAACCCTGAACCGCTCGCGCCTTTCCTGGACTTTGTTGTCATAGGCGATGGCGAAGAAGCGGTTGTGGAAATTGCCAGGTGTCTGCTGGAAAAAAAGCATGAGAGCAAAGTGGCGCGGCTCCAGGCACTGTCGACCGTGGAAGGGGTCTACGTCCCGGCGCTCTTTCCCACGGAACGGCTCGCTGATGGACGGGTGCTCCCCCGGGCTTCGGCGAAAAAAATCCGGACTGCGCTGGTGCGGAATCTGGATGACACACCCTTTCCGGACAGACCCATCACGCCTTTCGTGCAGCTGGTCCATGACGGCTATGCTCTGGAAGTTTTGCGCGGTTGCAGTCATGGTTGCCGTTTCTGTCAGGCGGGCATGATCACACGGCCAGTCCGTGAACGTTCCATGGAAAAGATCACGGGGCTGCTGGATCGGGGCTTGACGCATTCAGGCTTTGAAGATGCGACGCTGGTCTCTCTTTCCACCTGTGATTATTCCCGGGCACCGTCCCTCTTGCATGCGGCGGCGGCTGTGACGGGCAAGCATGATGCATCTCTGTCGCTGCCCTCTTTGCGGCTGGACCGTTTTTCCGTTACTCTGGCGGATCATGTGGCATCCATGCGCCGGAGCGGGCTGACCTTCGCACCGGAAGCGGGGTCGCAGCGGCTGCGCCGTGTCATCAACAAGGACGTGACCGATGAACAGCTCCTGGAATTGGCGGAGGAGGTGTTTCGCCGGGGTTGGACCCATATTAAACTGTATTTCATGATCGGGCTGCCCACAGAGACCGATGAGGACGTGAAGGCCATTGCCGATTTGTGCATACGCACTTTGCTTACAAGCAAGAAAATCCGATCCCGGGCGCAACTCCGTCTGGGCGTGTCCACTTTCGTGCCCAAGGCCTTCACGCCTTTTCAGTGGGCGGCTCAGATCGGGCTGGAAGAGACCAGGGAGAAACATCAGCTGCTGGCGGAACTGCTGCGACCGCACAGAGCCATCCGCTTCGGACGGCATGCACCGGAGAGTTCTTTCATCGAAGGGATGTTGAGCCGTGCCGATCGTCGGGCGGCCGATCTGCTGGAAGCGGTGTTCCGGTGCGGCGGCGGCTATGAGACCTGGGAGGAAAAGCTGAACTTTTCCATATGGATGGATGCGGCTGCGGAGGTGGGCTATCCCGTGGACAGTCTCTTTGCGGAACGTCCGGAGGACTGGCGCTTCCCCTGGGATCATGTGGATGCGACGGTGGACAAAGAAGCGCTCCGGGCGGAATGGCTGGATGCTTTGGAAGAAAAGGCCACACCCGATTGCCGGCTCGGGCAATGCCATCACTGTGGCGCCTTGCACCGTGCGCCGGAATGTTGCGCTGTCGTGTTGAAGACGGCGGAATATGCGAAGACGGAGGCGCCGCTGCCGGCCCGGGAAGAAGTGGAGCCAAAGATCGCCGTGCAACGGATGCGCTTTCGTGTGGGCCGATCGGGACGGCTCCGTTTTCTCAGTCATCTGGAATTTGCTCAGGCCTGGATACGCGGACTGCGGCGGGCCGGTGCGCCTATGGCTTATTCTCAGGGTTTCCATGCTCATCCCAAGGTCACCTTTTCAACAGCCATGCCTGTGGGCGAAGAAAGCGAAGCGGAATGGATGGACGTGCTTCTGACGGAAGAGATGAACCCGGAGGCGCTGTTGAACACATTGCGGGGAGTCATGCCCGAAGGCTTGCAGGTTTATGAGGCGGCAACGGTTTCCCTGAAAGCCACTTCGCTCATGGCCGCTGTCCGGGGGCATCGTTATCGCATCAGCAGCCCGGTGGCACAGGATCTTCTGATGCAGCGCTTGCAGGCGTTGAAAGAAAAAGAGACGTGGATGGTGGATCGCCGTGTGAAAGACCGCTCGTCACGAAAGGGCAAAAAAATCATTCAGTTGGATATACGGCCTCTCATCAACTGTCTGGAACGGGTGGAGGATGGAGAAGGTGCGGAGGGCTGGAGTACTTTTATCTTTGAGACAGGGCTTGTTGAGGGACGGCTGGCGAAAGTCCGGGAAGTGATGGCGTTGCTGGATATTGAGGAACTGGAAAGCCGGGTGGTGAAAGAACAGACGTTTTTGGAGGGATGAGGGGCGAGGTGATAGGTGATAGGTGATAGGTGATAGGTGATAGGTGATAGGTGATAGGTGATAGGTGATAGGTGATAGGTGATAGGTGATAGGTGATAGGTGATAG
>JAAYJV010000089.1 GCA_012522755.1 Candidatus Hydrogenedens sp. | reverse complement strand
GACGTCAGGCAATAAGGTGTAGGGGCACGGCATGCCGTGCCCAGTTGGACAACAGTCCTGGAATTTTATAGGCCCACAAGTAAGTTATTGTTCCCCGTGGGTTTTGTGGGCACGGCATGCCGTGCCCCTACCTGCCTCGGCTCTGGTTGTCTTGTGATTCTGGTAAACTGTTCTTGTGCTCTTTTTTTGAGATCATGTCAGGAGATCGTGTTCATGTCTTCCTTTTATAAGATAATACTGGTTCTGTTGGGTCTTGTTCTTTTACTGTTGCCGCCTTTTTTCTCCAGAGCGGACCAGGGCGATGTTTTGTGGCCCGGTGCCGAATGGGCGAGGAACAGTCCTGAAGAGGCGGGCTTGGATCGTGCAGGGCTGGATGCGCTTTCGGCCTATATGCAAGGGCGTGGCTGTGTGACCCGTCATGGTCGGATGATTTATGAGTGGGGCGATGCGTCACAGCGGGGTGATATCGCCTCGGCGAGCAAGCCCTGGCTGAGTTTCTTTCTCATGCTTGCCGTGGAAGAGGGTCTTCTGGATTCAGTGGACCGGGCTGTGGTGGAGTATATGCCCTGCTTGCAGGAGTTGAATCCGGCACTGGGGTATAAGGATCGGGGCATTCTTTTCCGGCATCTGGGCAACCAGACTTCCTGTTATGGCGTTTCCGAGGCGCCGGGTACAGCCTTCAACTATAACGACTGGCAGACGGGACTTTTCTCGGAAGCTTTATTTCAGAAAGTCTATGGGGTTTCCATAGATGCTTATGATGAGCAGATTCTTGTGCCCAGACTGACGGCGCGTTTGCAGTGTGAGGACAGCCCGAGCTTCTATGCCTTCGGCGTGAAAGATCGGCCGGGTCGTGTAACCATTTCGCCCCGTGATTTCTGTCGCTTCGGTTATCTGTTTCTCCGGGGCGGCCGCTGGCGGAAGGATCAGATCCTGTCGGAAGAGGCTGTCAGAACACTGACCTGCAGTCCTCTGGATGCCGCTCTTCCCCGTTCCACGGCTGTTGAGGCGGAGCGTTGTGCCGGTGCGCGGAGCCATGGATCACAGCGTATCCCCGACGATCAGTGTGATCACGGGGGCAGTTACAGCTGGATGTGGTGGGTGAACGGTGTGGACGCTGAGGGAGAGGTATATTGGCCCGACGCTCCTCGGGACAGTTTTGCCGCTCTGGGTCATAAAAACGGGCTGCGTGGTCTGGCGGTCATCCCGAGTCTGGACATCGTCTTTTCGTGGAACAGCACTGTTCTGGGAAATTATCCGGAAAGCCCGGCTGTCTTGAACGAAGCCTTCAAAAGACTTGTCGCCGCTGTGCAAGACTGATGACAGCCTCAGCGGATACGAACCCAGGGGCCACCCATCCGTTGCGGATGTGAAAGGGGCCTGGGATAAATTCGGACAGGTACACGGGGAAGGGGAGCGGGTCTGTAGAGGGGATTGGGCACATTCATCTCCCAGCGTCGCGATTGTGTATGGTATCGGTTCTGGGTTCCCTGTCGTTGCTGACGTCCCAGCGTCCAGCTTCGTGTGCGGGTATCGTAGGTGTTCTGCGAGCCGTCCCTGTTCATGCGGCCCATGGTCCAGCTCCGTGTCT
>JAAYJV010000088.1 GCA_012522755.1 Candidatus Hydrogenedens sp. | reverse complement strand
TACTCTAATTGGAAAGTTGGAGATAATCCTCAAACAGGTTTATTGCTTGGTAAGAAATGGCTTGTCAGAACAGATATTTCACAGTTTTATCCAAGCATATACACGCATGCAATTTCTTGGGCGTTAGTTGGGAAAAGCGAAGCAAAAGCAAAGAAAGGTAAAAGATACAGCAACTTGTGGTTCAATAAAATTGATACAGCATCTCAATCAACTACATACGGGGAAACACATGGAGTTCCAATTGGGCCGGACACATCCAGTTTACTGGCCGAGATTATTCTATCAGCAGTAGACAATAAGCTGGCAGACAAATGGAGTTATACTCGAGCAATTGATGACTATGAATGTTATGTCGAGTCTTATGAGGATGGGGTGGAGTTCCTTACCAGTCTAAGAGAAGAGTTGAGAGAGTTTGGATTATTACTTAATTCGAAGAAGACAGAGATTATTGAACTTCCAAAGTTTCTTGATAAAGAGTGGGTTCATGAAATCAGGCAGGTATTGATGTTAACGGATACTGAGATTGTTAACTACAAACAAGTAAAAGCTTGTTTGGATGAGGCAAATCATCTTGCGGAAATATACCATGATGCAGCAGTTTACACATTTGTGCTATCGACATTAAAAAAGCGAAAGCTAACCGAGAATGCAAAAGAGTATCTAATAAAAATGTACTTGCACTGGGCGCTTATTTTTCCGTATTTGTTACCTGCGATTTCAAAGCACTTGTTTGCTACGTTCCCTATTGAGCGAAGTTTGGTGTCAGATTTTGTGAATTGCCTTTATTCCCAATGCATGAAAAACAGCAATAATGAGGGGATTTCGTTCTCCTTTTTCTTTGCGATAAAGCATGATGTTTCAATTGAAGAAGTGGATTGTAGAGACCTTGTCTCTAAAGGTACTGCTATTTCTCTTTTGCTTGCATATCTGTATTTTAAGAAGGAGGAAGAAGTAACTTGCGCCAACCTACTTGTAAACCACGCCAAAACATTAAAGGACGAAGACTTCGATGAGAACTGGATTTTTGCTTACGAGGTTTTGGAAGAAGCGGATTTTGAGGCTTGTTATACTGATGATGTTGAATGGCGCAGCGTTATAGATGAGTGGAAAAGGATGAAGAACAATGGAGTTTCGTTTGTTTCATTGTGAGATCTTCTGAAAATAGTACAGCATTGCCCATAATATTAAAGGGAGATTAGACTATGATCATAGCAGATTCCTTTGCAGGAGATTCGTCCTTTATGCAACACTATCAGCATGAGGTGTATTCACTCAACACATATGCCATTTTTCATAAGGCAAAATTGGTATACCTGCATGCATTGAAGGTTGTGAATATGGATACACAGTTGGGTCGGGATATACTTGAACAGAGAAGCATTGACCACCGGGCTGTGCAAGGTTTTCATGACATCGTTGCTGCACGCTTTCGGTACCTGAATAAGCAAAGACTGAACCAACATCATCTGCCAGGCGTGCTGTTTGAACAATCAGAGGCTGCTCATTACACTGCCCTTTGGTTGGAGTATTTTGATAAGATGCTGGATTGGTTGTATGAAACATATCCCAGCTTGGTCTGGCCAGTTCTGACAGCTTGTGCTTACCCTAATCCAGATACCAGGGGCAGTGATGCGGAGGATCAACTGATGCAACAAATTGCCTGGCTAAAGGATTGGAGCAACCCGTGTCCACAGCCGTGGGAGCATGCATACAGTGAGCTACAACCCGAATAAACACAAACAACTATCAAGAGGCAATGATTAACAAAGGAGACAACATGAACAAACTCAACAAGCACACCCAAAACCAGGTGGACATCAACATCCGACGCATTGGCGAGCTGTTTCCAAACGCCCTCACCGAGCGGAAGAACGAGAAGGGCGAGGTGGAGCGGGCCATTGACTTTGATGTGCTGCGGCAGGAGCTGAGCCAGGTGCTGGTGGAGGGGCCCCAGG
>JAAYJV010000087.1 GCA_012522755.1 Candidatus Hydrogenedens sp. | reverse complement strand
TTAGGTAATTGGCCGCGTCGGTGTCGGTACGGATAATATCGACAATGCGGCAGCTACTCAGGAAGGGACTGTCGTCATGATTGCGCCCGGCGGCAATACCATTTCCACCTTTGAACATGCCTTTGCGCTCCTGCTGTCCATGTGTCGCCAGATTCCCCGGGCCCATGATTCCATGGAAGCGGGCCGCTGGGATCGCAAGCAGTTCATGGGCACGGAGCTGAAAGGTAAAGTGCTGGGCATCATCGGGGTGGGTCGTATCGGCGGCGCCATTGCCAAGCGCGCTCTGGCTTTTGAGATGCGTGTTCTGGCCTTTGACCCTATCCTCAGCCCTCTCAAGGCAAAAAGCCTGGGTGTGGAACTTGTCAGCCTGAACGAACTTCTTTCCACTTCAGACTTCATCACCGTTCACGTGCCCAAGTCCGACAAGACTTTCAATATGATCGCCAAAGAGCAGATCAATCTCATGAAGCCTACCTGTCGGCTCATCAACACGGCCCGGGGCGGTATCATCAACGAACAGGATCTGGCGGAAGCCTTGCGGGAAAAACGCATTGCCGGAGCCGCTCTGGACGTGTACACCTCCGAGCCCTTCAAGGATAACCCCTTCCTGGGTCTGGACAATGTGATCATGACGCCTCATCTGGCGGCTTCCACGAGCGAAGCTCAGCTGACTGTCGCCGTTGATGTGGCGCGACAGCTGATTGATTATCTCACTACAGGCGCCATTGTCAATGCCGTCAATGTTCCCAGCATGGACAGTGAGACACGCCGTGAAATGATGCCCCTTCTCTATCTGGCGGAACGGCTCGGCCTGTTCCAGTCCCTTTTTGTGAAAGGCCGTCCCAAATCCATCGAAATCGAATATATCGGTGATCTGGGTGTTTCCGATACCTATCCCATCACCACTTCCATCATCGCCGGATTCCTCCGCCCCGTGATAGAGACGGTGAATATGATCAGTGCTCCCTTGCAGCTGCAGGCGCGGGGAGTGGAAGTCTCGGAAAAACGCAGCCCCATCGCTTCCAGCTATGCCTTTGAAATCGGCGTGACCGTGACCACCGATGAAGAAACCCATAATGTCCGCGGAACCCTGTTCAACAAGACTGATCCGCGCATCTGCACCATCAACGGGATGCGTGTGGACGCGAAGCCCGAAGGCTATATGCTCGTCTGCACCAATGAAGACAAACCGCTTATCATCGGCCGTGTCTGCACAGCCATCGGTGATGCGGGCGTCAATATCGCCAACCTCATGCTCGGCCGTGCGGACCGGGGTGGCCAGGCTGTTACCGTTTTGAATCTGGATTCACCGCTGGATGAGGCCACCCTTAAAAAATGTATTGAAGTTCCTCATGTGACAGAAGTGCGCCAGGTGGCGCTGCCCGAAGCCCATACCGATAACTGAGCCCGGGAAAACTGTCTGTGACCAAGCCCTAACCTGAAGGAGAATTACGTGTCCAAATACACCCATATCGTTGTGCCGGAAGGCGAAAAAATACAAGTTGATGCCACGGGTCGAGTGCAGACTCCCGACACCCCGATAATTGGATTTATTGAAGGCGACGGCACCGGACCCGATATCTGGGCCGCTTCCAAATATCTCTTTGATGCCGCTGTCCGCCACTGTTATGGCGATAAGCGACGTGTCGCCTGGATGGAAGTGTATGCAGGCGAAAAAGCCAATCAGCATTGTGGCTCCTATCTGCCCGATGAAACTTTCGATGCCATCCGCGAATATGCCATTGCCATCAAAGGCCCTCTGACCACCCCTGTGGGCGGTGGATTCAGAAGTCTCAATGTGAGCCTGCGCCAGCAGCTTGACCTCTTCGCCTGTGTCCGTCCTGTCCGTCATTTTGAAGGGGTGCCCAGTCCCGTCAAAGAGCCTGAGGCCGTGGACATGATCATTTTCCGTGAAAATACCGAAGACGTTTATGCCGGTATGGAGCTGGAAGAAGGCACTGCTGAAGCGAAGAAACTCATTGATTTCTGCACCCGGGAATTCGGCTGGACCATCCGTCCCGATTCCGGTGTGGGTATCAAACCCATCAGCATCTCCGGAACCAAACGACTGGTCCGCGCAGCACTGAATCATGCCGTGGAGCATAACCGCAAATCAGTGACTCTGGTTCACAAAGGCAATATTCAGAAATACACTGAAGGCGCCTTCAGAAAATGGGGCTATGAGCTTGTACGCGAAGAATTCTCCGATGTGGCTGTTGGCTGGGACGATTGTCAGGGCCAGCCCGGAGACAAGATTCTGGTGAAAGATGCCATTGCTGATATTCTCCTGCAACAGATCCTCACCCGTCCCCGTGAGTTTGAAGTGGTAGCCACCATGAACCTCAACGGCGATTATTTCAGTGATGCTCTCGCCGCACAGGTGGGAGGGATCGGCATTGCACCGGGAGCCAATATCAACTACGAGACCGGTGTGGCCATCTTTGAGGCAACCCACGGAACAGCACCCAAATATGCCAACCTCGACAAGGTCAATCCCAGCAGTCTGGTTCTCTCCGGCGTCATGATGTTCGAACATATGGGCTGGAACGAAGTGGCTGATGCCATCATTACCGCACTGACACGCACCTTCAAGCAGAAAAAAGTCACCTATGACTTTGCACGCCTCATGAGCGGTGCTACAGAATTGAAATGCAGCGAATTCGCAAAGGCTGTAGCTGAAAATTTTTAAGAAACGCCTTGATGGCTGACCCCCATACGACGCCTTCTTTCCTTTGTGGAGAGGAGGCGTTCTTTTGTTTGGGATAAATAAGAGAATTGAAGGCATCAATAGTGTTCTGGGGAGTCGGTCGGATCGGTCGGATCGGTCGGATCGGTCGGATCTGCGAGGGCCGTGCCCCTACCTGTCCCACGCTCCTCCGGCGTTCTTTCGTGTTCACCCTTGGTTATGCGATAATATTTCTTCAAGCCTCACCAATGACCATGAAAGGACCGTCATGAAAAAGAGCCTCTTCCTCTTCCTTACCCTCTCGCTTCTTCTTTTCTGCAGCCTGTCACTCCATGCTGATAAGGAAATGACCTTTCTCAGCACCGATGAATTCATTATCATTCCCTGGGGTCATGTCCCTGATGATGTGGAAGCGATTCAAGCCATCCGTGATTGCGGATTCAATATTGCCGGACTGTCCTCAGCGGAGAATCTGGACAAGCTTCATGCGGCGGGGTTGAAGGCTCTGTATTTTGATTCCCGCATCCACGCCCGGGGCGATCAGGTGAATCTGGCTCCGGGAGAAATCCGGGAACGGGTTGAAGAGGCCGTTGCCAAAGTTTCGGAACATCCCGCCTTGTACGGATACTATGTCTGTGATGAGCCGGGTGCCGATGATTATCCCGGTCTGGCCCGATGGCATGAGGCTTTTCAAAAGGCTGATCCCGACAAGCTCGCCTATATCAATCTCTTCCCCAATTATGCTTCGCCCCAACAGATGAATGTGCCCACCTATGAGGAGTATGTGGAATCCTATATCACCACCGTCGCGCCGACCATTGTGAGTTATGACCATTACGCTCTCATGGAAGGGGGAACTCTCCGGGACAGTTATTTCAATAATCTTGAAGTGATCCGTGCCGCCTCCCAGCGCCATGAACTGCCCTTCTGGAATATCGTGCTTTCCAACGCCCATTTCACCTATGCCGAACCTTCACCGGCCGGATTCCGTTTTCAACTTTACACGACTCTTGCCTATGGCGCCAAAGGAATCTGCTACTTCACCTATTTCACGCCGGAAGTGGGCAATTATCGTCTGGGACCCATAGACCGCTATGGCAACAAGACAGCGACCTGGGATATGCTCCGTGATGTGAACTTCCAGCTTCATAAAATAGGTCCCGTATATATTACACTGGAGAATAAAAACGTTTTCCATTATCCGGAAGTGCCTGAGAGCTGCAGCGCCATGGATACGAGTCTTTATATTTCGGCTCTGTCCGGCGGCGATTTCGTGGTCGGTGAGTTTGAAGATCCGGAAGGAAGGCCCTTTGCCCTGGTTGTCAATAAGAGCCTCCATCAGTCCTGCTCTTTTCACGTTGAATTCAAGAGCCCGGGCACTGTTCATTGTGTGAATGCGTCCACGGGAAGAGTCCATCCCTGGGTGGGCGAACATAAATGGCTGGCACCCGGCCAGGGAATGCTTCTCGGTCTTTTCGAAAGTGAATAAAGATCTTTCCAGGCTTTCCAATACCTTGGGATTTCAGAAAGGAAATTACCGATGAAAAACATGGTGCCTTCAATACTTGCGTTGTCACTTCTCCTCGGTTTCAGTGCCGCTCTTGTCGCCGATGAAAGCGGAACTCTGGAGAAAAAACTCATCGAATACGGATGGGACGTCCCCACGCCTGAATATATCCGTGACAACATCCGTGCCATGGAAGAGAAGCCTTTCGATGGAGTCGTGTTCCGTCTCAAAGGGGGTGGAAAAGTCATGGACATCACCCCTCTTACGGAAGAACACTATGCTGACGATTATGATGCGGCGGCGGCCATCTCCTGGGAAAAATTTACGGATAATTTCGTGATTGCCTGGGCGGCGACTGAACAGGACTGGTTCAATGATGAACATTGGGAGATTATAGAAAACAATACGGCGTTGCTGGCCAGAGCGGCAAAGCTGGCCCGCTGTAAAGGCATCTGTTTTGATCCGGAGCCCTATGGCAAAAATCCGTGGAATTATGGTGAGACGGAACACCGGGACAGCCGCAGCTATCTGGAATATGCCGCTCAGGCACGCAAGCGGGGCGCCCAGTTCATGAATGCCATTCAAAGAGAATTTCCCAGTCCGCAAATACTTTCTTTGTATCAGTTCGCCCTCTTCGGCGAGTATTGCAAACCCATGTCCCATGAAACGCTTGTTGAAAGATTGAGCAAGCACAGCTACGCCCTTTATCCGCCCTTCCTCAACGGTATGATCGATGCGGCACAGGAAGGAAGCTCGCTCACCGATGGCGACGAAAATGCCTATTATTACACCCGTTCAGAGAAATATTATGACGCCTATCATCTCATGAAACAGCGGGCCCGTTATCTGGTGGATCCCGCCTTATGGAAAAAATTCGACAGTCAGGTATTCGCCGGTTCTTCTTTGTATGTGGATCAATATTTCGGAATGCGCGCCGATCCTGTGCTTGGCCATAAAATGACGGCTGAAGAGCAACAGAAATGGTTTGAACATAATGTGTATCATGCCTTGCGCAGTACTGATCGCTATGTATGGTGCTACAGCGAGAGAATGAACTGGTGGACCGATGAGACCGTCCCGGCCGGTGCTGAAGAGGCCATCCGCAGCGCCCGCGCCAAGCTGGAAAAAGGGGAGGCGCTGGGCTTTGATCTGGCGCCCATTGTGGCCGCTGCTGAAAAACGACCCTTTCCCGATGAGAAGGAAGAGGCTGATGTGACACAGCCCTGAGCTCTTTGATACGTGCCCTGTCATGCAGGGATACGGCATGCCGTGCCCATTTGCGCCTGATGCCTCGTGAGTTCAAGTACGAAACGCTTTACCCGATTCAGCCTCTTTTATGCTATACTACAGTGTGTTTTGCCGGAATTTCCCACCCTTTGCAGAGAGGCTGCGAGGAGGGACGGCTATCGCTGATGCCCACAGATCTTCAAGAATCATGCCTTTTTACAGGAGTTTGAGAATGCCTACCCCATATTGTGTTGATGATTTTTCTCATAGTTTTGACAGTCTCTACAGACTGGTGATCGTTGCGGCGGCCCGTTCCAATCAGCTGGCTCGCCGGGATGTTCGCGGTTTCGGTGCCAAGCTCCATTCCGTAAAACCCACGGTCACAGCTCTGGACGAGGTTATTGACGGCAAGCTGGAATGGGCGGATACGGAAGAGACGGATGAGTTTTTTATTGACGGGGAAGAGTAAGCGCTTATGAAACGATTTTTCACCGACAAGACCGTACTTCTGGGGGTGACGGGGTCGGTGGCTGTTTATAAAGCCTGCGAACTCGTTTCCCGGATGCGCGAGTTCGGTGCCCGTGTTCATTGTGCTCTGACCGCATCCGCTTGCGAACTGATCCGGCCAGCCACACTGGAAGCCCTCTCGGGAAATCCTGTCATTACGGAAATGTTCGGCCCCCATGTCAGCCATACCATCAGCCATATTGCCATGGCCCGCGATGCCGATCTGATTCTTGTTGCACCCGCAACTGCAAATATTCTTGCCAAAGCGGCTCACGGTATAGGCGATGACTGGTTGAGCACAGCACTGCTTGCCGCACGTTCACCTGTTCTCTTTGCTCCCGCCATGAATACGCATATGTATACCCACCCGGCCACGCAGGCGAATATTGCAAGCTTGAAAGAGCGGGGCAATCTCTTCGTGGGACCCGCCCCCGGCCGGCTCGCCTGTGGTGAAGAAGGGCCCGGCCGTCTGGACGAAGTACCCCATATTCTCGAAGCGGCGGCTCAGGCCCTGTATACGAAAAAAGATCTGGTCGGACTTCATGTGCTCATCACCAGCGGTGCCAATTTTGAAGCCATCGACTCGGCCCGCTATATCGGCAACCGTTCCTCCGGAAAAATGGGTGCAGCACTGGCTCTGGAGGCATTGTGCCGTGGCGCATCGGTCTCTGTTGTCTCCGGCCCGGCCGGGCATCCTCTCCCGGCTGCAGCGGAAGTCGTGCAGGTTCAAACTGCTTTGGAAATGCACGAAGCTGTTTTTGATCAACTGGAGCGCTGCGATATATTCATCGGTGCGGCCGCTGTTGCCGATTACCGTGTGGAGACGCCCAGTGCCGGTAAAATCAAACGGAGTGAAGAGGCTCTGGTACTTCGTCTGGTGCCTAATCCTGATATCATCGCGGAGGTGGCGGCCGGAAAAGATCCCGGTCAGCGAATCATCGGTTTTGCAGCTGAAACGGAAGAAGTGAAAGAGCGGGCCCGCGAAAAGCTTCAGCGCAAGAAGCTTGATATGATCGTGGCCAATCAGATTGGCGGCAAATCCTGTGCCATCGGCAATGACCGGGGCGATGCGTGGATCCTCACGGCGGCCGGTCAGTCTGAGGCCTTTCCGCAGGTTAAAAAAACGACTCTGGCCAAATATGTCTTCGATCGTCTTATGGGCTCCTGATTCGTTTTGTCTGTCCGGGAAACCGTCAGGCCCCGGATCGGGTCATAAAGATACAAAGCCTTCTCTCTTGAGAAAGCTCTCTTTTGCGGTTGCAGGATTTCTGATTCCCAGCCGGAAGTTTCTCCGGGACTTTCAGGAAAGGATGTCATGCGTTTATTCTCTCTCTGTTGTATTGCCCTTCTGTGTTCAGTCATGTTGACTGTGTCTGTTCAGGCTGATGAAAATAAAGCTTCTCTCGTGGAAAGGCTCGGCTTTCCTGCGGATGCGCAAGTGCTTATCATCAACGGTGATGATTTCGGCATGAATCATTCCAGCAATGAAGGGAGCATCAAGGCATTGAAAGCCGGGGCCATGACCTCATCCACCATCATGGTGCCCTGTCCGTGGTTTCTGGAGGCTGTTTCCTTTGCGAAAAAGAATCCCCAGGCCAATCTGGGTGTTCATACGACGCTTACCTGTGAATGGAGCCGCTATAAATGGGGCCCTGTTCTCGGATGCAGTGCCGTACCCACTCTTTGCGATGAGAATGGATACCTCTTCCCCGATGTGTTTTCCATTTATGGGGCCTCCGATCCTGAAGAGGCGGAACGGGAAGTGCGTGCCCAGATCGACAAGGCTCTCGCAGCGGGCATTGATGTGACCCACATTGATTCGCATATGGGCGCTCTTCAATATGAGGCGAGTTATCACGAACGCTATATCCGCATAGCCGCCGATTACAAACTGCCCTGTCGCCTGCCCGGCCGGGATATGATCGCAGCTTTGGGTCAGGAGTGGCTTCTGGATCTGGCCGAAGAACTCAATGTTCTCGGTCCGGAAAACCTCTATCTGGACGAACCGCCCACGCTGGAGGCAACGGAAAGTTTTTACAAAGAACGGCTGAAGAATCTCCCCAAAGGCCTGGTCAGTGAAATGTATATTCATTGCGCTGTGGATACGCCCGAAATGCACGCCACCACCGGTTCGACACGGCGGCGCGTTGCTGACACGGAATTTTTCAGCGACCCGGCCACCCTCGCCTGGATCAAAGAGCAGGGCATAGAACTGATCAGTTATCGGGAACTGCGCCATTTGCAGCGGGAAGGCAAAGCCATGCCCCGTGTCGAGCATTACGGCTGGGACTGATCCCGATCCCGAGTGAATCTCTGCAGATGCCGGGAATACTGTTTTGAAAAAAGAAAAACAGAGGGCGACTTCATGGAATCCCGATCTTCCAGGGGGTATACTATGGGTATGCTCTCAGTAAAGACCATCCCAGCCTCCTTGCATACCCTTTCCGCCGTTCTTTCCGCCGGTGGAAAGCCTTCCCTGTACCTGCTGCTTTTCGCTCTCATGCTCATGAATGCCGGAGCGCCTCTTTATGCTCAGGAAGCGACGGGCGATGTCTGGCGCGATGCCACCTTGTACCGTGATGAGTGGGGTGTTCCTCATATTTACGCGAACAGTCCCTTTGCTCTGGCATTTGTATTCGGCTATGTTCAGGCTGAAGACCACGGTGAAAGCATGCTTCTGGTCTACAGACTCGCCCGGGGAACACTGGCCGCTGTTCTGGGCGAAGCCTGGGCGGAGTCCGATGCCTTCTCCCTGAAAATGGGCCATGCACGCCTGGCTGCGGAGGCCTATCCTGCCCTGGATCCGCTTACCGTCACCCTGTGCGAAGGTTTTGCCATGGGTGTCAATGCCTGGCTGGTGGACCATGCCCACGAAATCCCATCCTGGGCCGATGGCGTTCAACCTGAAGATATCCTCGCGCTCTGGCATGCCTTCATCATGAGCCAGGCGCCTTTTGATCTTCCTGATCTTTTCCGGCGCGAACCGGCTCTGGCCAGTGCAAATGCCTGGGCAACCGCCCCCGAAAGAAGTGACAGCGGCGCGGCGGTGCTGGTCATGAATCCCCACCAGCATCATGATGGATTTTTCCAGTGGTACGAGGCCCATCTTGTCCTGGGGGGTATGAATCTCTATGGCGCCACCCTGCGCGGGCTGCCTGTCATCCTGCAGGGACACAACCAGCGGCTGGGCTGGGCACTGTCTCCCAATATGCCTGATTTCGCCGACATGTACCGTGAGGAAGGGGCTGAACCTGCTCCGCGAAATCCCAAAGATCCGCGCATCCGGCAAGATGCCGCTGTTGGAGAATTTGTCGGAGAAACGGCACTGCTTCTGGAATACATGTCTCAGGCTTCCACTTATTTTGTGCGTACCGATGCCGGAATGGAATCCCGTGTTGTTCCTTCCTATATCGGCGAGCGAGGACCTCTCTTCGATGATCCGACCCGGGGACTTCACTCCTGGCTTATCGGCGGCTACCGCGACTTCAATGGCTTCCGCCAACTCATGGACATGGGCTTTGCCACCAATCTCCCGGAATTTCAAAGTGCCCTGGCCTGGCAGCAGCTGCCCTGTTTCCATATTGTCTATGCCGATCAGGATGGCGAACTCTTTTACTTGTACAATACACGGACAGGCACACGCATCCAGGAGGAAATTCTGACGCCCACGGGTCAGGAGCCGGGCACGGGAATACGCTGGTACGAACCCCAA
Source organism: Candidatus Hydrogenedens sp. (assembly GCA_012522755.1). Classification (GTDB taxonomy): domain Bacteria; phylum Hydrogenedentota; class Hydrogenedentia; order Hydrogenedentales; family CAITNO01; genus JAAYJV01. The sequence continues at coordinate 20,191 of JAAYJV010000087.1, read as the reverse complement.
TCCTTTAAATTTGCGCCCATCGCCTGGAGGTATATCATTCCTCCGGCACACTTGCCCTATGTGATGAATCCGCCTTCAGGCTATCTGCAGGCCTGCGGAACACCTCCCTGGGCGGTTACCCACGAGACGCCCCTCAATCCCGAACAGTGGCCCGCCTGGCTCGTGGCCGACCCCGACAGCTACCGGGCGAAAAGAATCAGGCAACTCCTTCACAGCGGCATACGCAGCTTCCGGGATCATCAGTCCATGCTCTTTGATGTGGTCGTTTCCGCCGCCTTTGATACCATACCCGCTCTGCTGCGCTGTCTGGAAAATCAACCGGAACTTGTGAGCCAGGCCCATCCTGATTTTCATGAAGGCGTTGAATTGCTCCGACAATGGAATTGTATCGCTGAATCCGCCTCACCCGGAATGACTTTTTATCACCTGTGGTGGACTTTTGTGAAAACACGGGCCCAGGCCCGATATGCCACTGAGCCCGCTCTCTATCAGGGGCTGATGAACAACGAGCCACCCCTGCAGGAAATCATGATCCGGGCTGTGGAAGATGCTGCCCGGACCCTGCGCAATGAATACGGAAGCCTGCAGAAGAACTGGGGAGATCTCCATCGCATACGTCGGGGGAAACGGGAAGCGGCCTTCCCCGGTGCCCTCAGCGGCGAACCTCTCTTTGTGGCCGGTGATACCCTTTATGAACAGGGACGCTGGCTGAGTACCTACGGGTATGGCTTTGCCATGGCTGTTGAATTCGGCGAAGAAACACGTTCGGTGAGTCTGCAGCCCTTCGGCACTTCGCAAAATCCCGCATCGCCTCATTATGACGATCAACTGGAACTGCTTTTGCAGCGTCGCTTCAAGAGAACGCGCTTCAGTCATGATGACATCCTGCGCCATGCGGAACAGGCTCTGGGAAAAAGTATCACCCTGCTGCCTCTGGGCGTCCCCGGCGCGATTACCCTGCACAGTGATAATATCCTGGCGGCGCGGCTCAACAGCAGCGTGGAAATTGCCGAGGCACTGCCGCCGGGGCTCGCTCCCTTCAGCCTTTATATGCAGGCCGAAAGAAAACCTCTCACAGCGCCGGTCTCCGTGGAAATATCGCTGCATATTCCTGAAACGCTTTGTGATCATGAAGGCTTTCAGAGTCTTGCCTTGTATCGCTATGAACCGGGACTGGACTGGCAGGCGATGGACTGGCAAACCGCCGATCCGCAAGGGCGTATTCTCTATGGACGGGATCCTGTGCTGGCTCAGTGGTACGCTGTTCTGGGACCCCAGGGGCTGGTCAAAGATACCCGTGATGTGGAAGCGCCGGCACCTCTCATTCCGGAGAGAAGCGAAAGCAGCCTGGAAAAACTCCTCCACGGACATCATACACAACCGGCCATCGGCGGTGAAGGCGTCACCTTTGTTCCCGATCCCGCTGATATGACAGGCGCAATTATTCCTGTGGCCTCCGTTGAAGGGGAAGAAACAGAAGCTGTGGAGCCCTGGGAGGAAAGCATGGAAGAGGAGTCTTACGAATTGCAACCGGGTCGCACTTTCAGACTGGAAAAACTCGATGACGCCGACGCCCTTTCTGATCGACCCAAAGCCCTGCAAGGCATCCCGGGCTATCATTTCGGGCCCAAATCCAGAAAGAAAGAAGCTGTTGAAAGAGAAGAGCCGACAGTCGCAAAGGATGAAAAGAAGCGCGAAGGAGAGCAGGAGGAAGAAGAGAAGGATGAGCCCGGAGAAAGCATTGTGACCCCACCGACACCGGAGCCCGTGAAGGCGCCTGAAAAACCGAAACGGGAACGGCCGCCCCTGCCCGATGTGATCCCGCAGGATCCCGACTTCCTCTTCGGACCGGCCGCCGGAGACAGCAGGACACGGACTTCACAGCCCGATGGAAACAGAACCTTCCGCCTGGATCGTCTTGACTGATGTGCCGGGCTTGATGGTTCAGCGCCGGAAGGTCCATTCAGCCTGCGAGTATTTGTCATAAGCCAGTTGTAACATGGCTTCCTCTTCTTCAGGCGAGATTTCCTGCCGATGAGCGCCTTTGCAGAATACACGGATGAGCGCTGCTTTCAACTGCTCCCCGGGAAAGCCCAGAGGACGGATAAAGGATTCATGATCCCGGTCAGCGCGATAGTCCGGCCGATCCTCGGGCTCCGGAAGATAATCCGCCATGTCGCTGGCATCCATTTCATACAAAAGCGTGCCATGATGGAGACAGGCATTTTTCTTGCGCCGCTGAGAATTGCCCGAGCATTTCATCCCATCCACAGCAAGATCGGAGATGCCCACCTGCTCCGCCTGGACACCCAGAGATGCCAAGGCCTCGGTCACTTTCCCGAGAATATAGTCGTAGGAAGGATGGAGCGAAGCCACCTCAGGCACGGTGTCATAGGTCAGTGCCAGCGCATAATTCAGACAGCCCGGCCCCTGCATGACTGCGCCTCCGGCGGAACAACGCCGCAGTACGGGCATGGCATCGGATTGACAGTTTTCCAGATCCACCACCTCGGCCACCCGCTGACTGGAACCCACCACCACAAAGGAGACAGGACTCTCCCAAAGCCGCAGGGTAGCACCCCATTGGCCTGCAGCCGCCGACTCCAGCATTACCTCATCCAGAGCAAGATTCTTCGATGGCATGGAATAACTGATGTCCAGTAAACGCATAAGAGAAAACCCTTGATCATGAGTGTTGTTGTCTTCCGCCCGGACAAAATTATAACATGAATCAGGCGTTGATTTTGAAGGTACGAAGATTCATGGCGCAGCACAGCCGCAACCAGATGATGTTTTTTTCTAACCACGAAGGCAGGCAGGACAGGTCGGTTCACGAAGAAAGAGAGGGGAAGGGCTGATGTCTTCCCAATGCCCATCTGTACCTCAAGAGAACACTCTCGCCTGCGTCATTCCTGCAAAAACAGGAATCTTAATGCGACATGAGGACTTGAATATACGCAAGATTCCTGTTTTCGCAGGAATGACGCGGGCGCTGGCGAGTCTTTGGATAATATTAGAATAAAAAAACTTATGTGGCTTTTTGAGTAAACTTCTTCGAAAAAATAATGGAAGTTGACGGGTAGTAACATAGCGCAGCACAGCCGCAACCAAATGATCTTTTTTACCACAGAGACTTTTAGAACCACTGATTGACACTGATAAATTAAAGATCTTGGGTCGCGCAGCCTGGGAACGCCAATTTCCACATTGGCAGGATACCCGGGAAAAGACCATGACTTATATATGCATTTGACGGGAGAACAAAGGTTCAGAGTTTACAAAGGCTTTTATTTTATTCGTGGTTGGCAAAAGACCTGTTACCGCATCACTGTTTACAAAATGTCAATGTCATAACACGCTGTCAGCCAATGTGGAAATTGGCGTTCCCAGAAGTAGACTCTCAAGGTCTTTCAGGGTTTCCTCAAGGCATGTCTCCGCCCCTCCCACATCCGTCCGACTCCCCAGAGACCACTGATCTCTTCAAGTCTGTTATTTTCCCCAAGACCAACCCTCCTCTATCATTCCGGTTCTTTCCCGTACTTTGTTATGCTCCCACGACCAGCCCATCCTCAGCCGGAACGTTTTCTGAGTAATGAATCTCTTTTAGGCCTTATGGATTAAAAAGCCAGGATTATTTGGTTGCGGTCATGGTGCGTTGGGGATTCAAGATCAAAACGCTCAATTTTATGGGGGAACCATGGTATGATATGCGCAATGAAGTTTCTATGGTGTGGCCGGTGCTTCGGATCATGTCTATGACCCTGGGTGCCGGTCCGCAAAGATCAGGAGAGTTTATAAGTATGAATGGTACAGGTCCATCTTCGCCTTTAGCAGGGAAACCCGTTCCTGCAGCGTTGTTGATTGATACGGGGCTGCTTGAAAAAAATTATTATGGCATCATCCCGGATGTGTCCGATCCGGCGCAACAGGTATCCTTCGGGACAAGCGGGCACCGGGGTTCTTCCTTGAAGGGCTCTTTTACGGAATCTCATGTTCTGGCCATTGCCCAGGCCATTTGTGACTATCGCCGCCTGATGCATCTGGCTGGTCCCGTGTTTGTGGGGATGGATACGCATCTGTTGTCCGAATTCGCACAACAGACTGTTCTGGAGGTTCTGTGTGGCAATGAGATGCAGGTGTTCATGCAGGCTGGAGGTGGTGTGACACCTACGCCCGTGATTTCGCGGGCCATACTGGCTTATAACGAAGGTCAAAAAGATCATCTGGCCGACGGGATCATCATTACACCCTCCCACAATCCGCCGGAAGATGGCGGGATCAAATATAATCCCCCAACGGGCGGTCCGGCTGATGAAGCGGCTACAGGCTGGATCCAGGATCGTGCCAACGAATTGCTCGCAGAAGATAACAAGTCTGTCCTGCGCCGATCCATTTCCGATGAGAATATCACCCAAATGGACTTTATCATGCCCTACGTGGAGGATCTGAAGCAGGTCATTGACATGCAGAAGATTGTCGAGGCCGGGTTGCGTCTGGCTGTTGATCCGCTGGGCGGTGCATCGCTGCCTTATTGGGAACCCATCAATGACTTCTACGGTCTGGATATTGATATCGTGAATCCCACTGTGGACAAGACCTTTTCTTTCATGACTCTGGATCATGACGGCAAGATGCGCATGGATTGTTCGAGTCCCTGGGCCATGGCCGGGCTGGTAGAGTTGAAGGAACGCTACGATATTGCCTTTGCCAATGATCCTGATGCGGACCGCCACGGCATTGTGACTCCTTCCCGGGGGTTGTTGAATCCCAATCATTATCTGGCTGTTGCCATTGATTATCTGCTGAACCATCGTTCACGGTGGAGCCCCAATGCGGCTGTGGGCAAGACGCTTGTGAGCAGCAGTCTCATTGATCGTGTGGTTCAGCGGGCGGAGCGTCATCTGTACGAAGTGCCCGTGGGTTTCAAATGGTTTTCTCCGGGCCTCTTTGACGGTTCTTTATGCTTCGGTGGCGAAGAGAGTGCCGGGGCGAGTTTTCTGCGCCGTGATGGTTCCGTGTGGACCACGGACAAGGACGGTCTGATCCTGGGTCTTCTTGCGGCGGAGATCAAAGCGGTGACGGGTAAAGATCCGGGTGTTTATTTCAACGAGCTGACGGAAGATCTCGGCATGCCCTATTTCATCCGTCTGGATGCGCCGGCCACAGCTGATGAAAAGCAGAAGTTGAAGGACCTGGCTCCGGAAAATGTAACGGCTTCTCAGCTTGCCGGTGACCCCATTGTCAGTAAAGTGACCCGTGCTCCCGGAAACAGCGAGCCTCTGGGCGGCTTGAAAGTCTCAACGGAAAATGGCTGGTTTGCCGCGCGTCCCTCCGGTACGGAAGATTTATATAAGATCTATGCCGAGAGTTTTGAAAGCGAACAACATCTTGATGCCCTCGTCGCTGAAGCCCGGGAAATCGTTGCGGATGCTCTTGAGAGTTGAGGTTGTTTCCTGAAAAATAAGAGTCCCCTGTCTGAAACAACACTCAGACAGGGGATCATTATTTGGCCAAACAGAGACGGATAAGGTCTCAGATGATCGCTTGCTGGCTCATGGTCGTGATGCCGATTTCATCCCAGTCGTCAAAATCGTCGGCACCATCAGCATCGCCGGCATCGCCCGTCACTTCATTGACCTGAAGGGTGAGGCATTCTTTGAAGAGCAGGCCTTTGACTGTGACGGTCTTGCCCCCATCAGCGCTCAGCAATTCGGAGGCGGAGGCTGTGGGGAGGATGTGGAGGACTTTGACGCCTTCGACGGCATTGCCATCGGCATCGGCGATTTCTTTGACCTGCAGCACGTTGAGGGCACCAAAAGTGCTGTCTCCTTCGGGAGCATTGTCGCCACCCACGGCTTTGAGCAGGTTCACGCAATCACCTGTTACGGTTACGGCCACGCCTTTGTCATCGGCTGTAGCGTTGAAGGCTGCAGTGGCAACCAAAGCCACAACAAGCATAGCGATTGTCAGTTTCCAGGTTTTCATCAATATTTTCCTTTCACCTGTTGTTGGAGTCCCTTTACGGGCACTTGTACCAAGTTTACAATAACAAGACGAATTCAGTACAGGGCTATTCAGTTGTGTTGAGCCCTTCATACCGAAATAAACACAAAAAATCAAAGGGCGGGCCAGAGGCCTTCATAGACTTCCGTGGCCGGACCCTGCTGATAAACACAGTTGTCTTCTTCGGACCAGTGGATTTCCAGTGCGCCATGAACCAGATGCACCCGGACTTTGCGGTTCACCCGCTCTGTAATCATGGAAGCCAGTGCCGCACCGCAGGAACCGCTTCCGCTGGCCATGGTGATGCCGCTGCCCCGTTCCCAGATGCGCATGATGATATTGTCCTCATCCACAACGGTCACAAATTCCACATTGGTTCGCGCCGGGAAGGCCGGGTGATTTTCGACGAGAGGTCCGATCTCTGTCAGATTGATGGCTGTAGCATCGTCTACAAAGAAAACAGCGTGGGGATTCCCGATATTCGCACAGGTAACCTTCAGTTCCCGGCCGTCGGCGAGCCGGATGGGCTCTTCCAGCACTTTTCCGGGGGCACCATCCATGGGAATCTCGGCACGGTCAAAGCGGGGTGTACCCATATTCGAGCGCACTGACACGACCTTATCGTCTTCCACTGTCAATTGGACGCGGTTGGGCCCCGCCAGGGTTTCAATAATAAATTCCGTATCAGGCGTCATATTGCGTTCATAGACATATTTGGCGAAGCAGCGGATACCATTTCCGCAGGTTTCGGCCTCGCTTCCGTCGGCATTGAAAATGCGCATGCGGAAGGGATGCTCATCGCCGGGCATGACCAGAATGATTCCGTCGGCGCCGGCACCCAGATGCCTGTGGCTCATGGCCCGGGACAGTCCGGCCGGATCTTCCACAGGCGTGAGCTCCGTATTGATATAGAGATAATCATTACCCAGTCCGTGCATTTTTGTAAAGGGTATAGCCATTGATTTTTCAACCTTTCTGTCAAAAGAAGCTCAGAGCGGGTCGGGCCCGTCCATCACGAGTTTTCCGGGAACAAAGTCCGCCTCCGGTCCACGGCGCACCAATCCGTCCAGCACAAGCAACTGTATGAGCGAAGCATAGGCGATGCCCCGGTATGCAGCGGCCTGTGGAAAGAGCGACGTGGCTGTGAGGCCGGGAAGGGTATTGACTTCCAGCCATACAGGGCCGTCAGGTCCCAGAATGAAATCACTGCGACTCCAGGAACTGCATCCCAATGCCTGATGGGCTGTGCAGGCCATTGCTTCCATTGCTTCTCCACAGGAGGCCTCCACAGGAGCCGGCGTGATTTCTTCCGTGGCGCCGGGAGTGTACTTGGCATGGTAATCAAAATAGTCAGATTCAACGGGACGGATCTCTGTCACGGCCAGGGCTTCAATGCCCGGACCGCCCAGGAGATCAAGAACTGAACAGGTGAATTCCCGTCCTTCAATAAACTGCTCGATCATGATGCGCCGTTCCAGAGGCAGGATTGCCGCCACGGCTTCTTTCAATTCCTCATCAGAGGAAACGATGGCCAGGCCCCGGCTCGAACCCTGACAGGGTGCCTTGACAACTACGGGGAACTGGAGACATTCGTGAATGGTGGACAACTCGTCTTTTTCTTCGTCCCACTCAGCAGCATCGAAACAAAGCTGAGCCGCTACAGGAACGCCGGCCGCCGCAACGACCGTTTTGGCATTGATTTTATCCATGGCAAGTGCACTGGACGCACATCCGGAACCTGTATAGGGGATATCCAGCAGATCGAGAAGACCCTGGATACGACCGTCTTCACCGTTCGCTCCATGAAGAGCCAGGAAGGCACAATCGATCTCCGCCTGCACAAGAAGCTGAAGAGCTTTTTCCGGCCGCAGGAATTCATGAGCACCGACTTGCCATTCTCCTTGCTTGTTGATAAGCACGCCGATCACTTCATGGCCCTTCTCTGTCAGAGCGTCGATCACACCGGCGCCGGACATGAGAGAGATCTCATGCTCCAGGCTCATTCCGCCATAAATAACAGCGATGCGCAGCGACAGTGGGTTGGACATTACAGTACTTTCCGATAAGAGTAGAGGGGTATATTGCTTTTTTCAAGAGACAGGGAGCGGAAAATGCTCCGATGATCTGCGGAGAATAGCTATATGGTACGCTTTTTAGCCTGTTATTTGTCAAATCGGTGCCGATTCGGATAAGGGGGAAGGAAGAATAGACGAAGGCTATTGACAGGGAATCAGCCGACCGGTTGGACAGAATGGAGTGGACGGATCTTGCGATTATTTTTGAACAGCATTCAGACATCCAACCAGAGAATAGAAAATGTGGTATAATCAATAACAGAGCAATATCTTCAGATATCCTGATGTCTCCCGATACCGGAGGAGAATCACAAGTGCTGAGTCTCCGCTTTCCTACGTAAAGGATCCAGCCGGTCAGTGGGGATAAATTAACGATCAGTTCCAGATAAGAACAGACTTGAGCATCAGAAATATATCAGATATTTCTCTACAATGACTCATTATTATTCATGTTTTGAAGTTGCCGGCCCTTTTTTTGGGTTGCTCATCTCTTGTATTTGGTAAGCGTTTACTATATAATGGAAACTGGAATACTGGCATCCGGACACGCTTCGTATACACATACGATCAATCATGGCAAGGGTGCCTGTCGAGCATGCCTGACGTCTGGTAACTGTCGCGTTAACCAAAGATTTGTTATTGAGGAAACAAAAAAGCCTTATTGTGTTGTTAGTAATATAACAGGGGGATCGTCAGAAGGATTGTCTGCGAGCGTTTGAGATGCCCGGAAAAGGGATGAGGAAAGGATTGCCCAATGTTTTGGAACAAGAATAAGAAAAACACGGAAGATGAGAAGCAGTTTTATGCCAATCTTAATCCCTATGCCGCAAAGTCCGCCAAGCCCAAAGGCTCTTTTATCAAAAGACTGACGACCAATCTGGGTAAAAAGGCGGGCAATACCGATGAGGCACCTTTTTCGGAACCTGCTCCTGCTCCATTTTCTCCGGGCCAACAGCCCGGCACCCCCGTGCAGGGACATCCCCCCATGCAGGGACATCCCCCCGTGCAGGGACATCCCCCCATGCAGGGACATCCCCCCATGCAGGGGCATCCCCCCATGCAGGGGTATTCTCCCATGCAGGGACATCCCCCCATGCAGGGGCATCCACAGGCTGCAATGATAGCTCCTTTTCCGGGATATGCACCGGCTCCGACCATGCAGCCCCCGCCGCATCAGCTTCTTGCCAGCGAAGATTCTCTTCCGGGTCTTCTGGTGATGCAGGGTGTGGCCTCGCCTGAACAAGTGGATGAAGCCTTGCGCCGCCAGGAAGAAAGTGGTGTTTTTTTCGGAGATGCCCTGGCTGATATGGGTGCTGTAACCGATACGCATCTGGTAGGTTTTCTGTCGAAACACTGCAAAATTCCCCACCTGAGTCTTCTTGATTATGTGGTGGACAAAGACACTGTGAGTCTGATACCGGCGGCTTTGTGCTGGAAATATCATGTTCTTCCCATTGACAAAATGGGCCGCAACCTTACGGTGGCCATGGTCAACCCTCTGAACGAGGAAGCGCTGGCGGAGATTGCACGCCAATGTCCGGCCATGCGCGTGAAGCCCATTCTCTGCACGCACAAAGATTTTGAGGTGGTGGCTGCGCGCTTTTTCGGTGAGCGTCCGGGACATTCTGAAAAGAACTGGACACGGATGTCTCAAAACATGAAGCCTGTACAGACCACGGGCGATACGCCACCCTTGCATGCACCGATTCAGGCTCCCGTGCAGAAGGAGTCAAGTCCAGCCATTCCATCAGCTCCGGCTGTTCCCGCCCCCACAGCTTTTGAAGGTTCCGCATCTCCTTCTGATCCGAACAGCAGTCTTAAAGATCGCTTTGTGGACAACATTTTTTTCGACATGGGGAATCAGGTGGAATCAGCTCTTGCCGACTTTGTGGATCCTTCTCAATCAGCGGATCCGGTGGAGGCGACGCTGGGCAGTAAATTCCGGTTGACCAGTACACAGGATAAGGCCGATGAGATCGTCAAGTCTTTTGCCAGTCATGAAGAGCTCATGACTCAGTATACAGAGATGATGATGGAAAGCATGCGCAACTCCTACGAACTTCTGGCTCGGAAGATTCCTTTTTTCCATGGCATTGAAGCGCGTGAGGTGACCAAGTTTTTTTCTCATGGAAAAGTGAACAGCTATGAGTTCGGTCAGACTGTGTATGAGGAAGGTGATTTCAGCACCAAGATGTATGTGATTCTCAACGGCTGCGTGGAACTCTTCGGCAAAGATAAAGAGCCCATTATTCTGCATCGTGGCGATATTTTCGGTGAGACCGCATTGCGCGGCGGAGAAGTCCGAACGGAAACAGCCCGCATCATTGCCCGATCCAGCATCATGACCATAGATTTCAAATCCATCCGTGGCACCCTTCCCCCCGAAGTGGCAACACAGCTGCTGGCCAATATCGTGATGATATTGGGTGAACGTCTGGGGCGGGTGCGCCGTGGCGAGGAGGTCACATCGTCTCTCTGGACGGAAAAGAACCCGTATGAAGCGGTGCAGCCCGAAGCCAGTGTCGGAGAGTGACATTCTTGATTTCCGTGTTTATTCTGCACTACCATGCTCAAGGCTGGTAATTTGACAGTGCCCGTGATACAATGCTTTGTACTTGACGGTAGGTAAGATCACACCATACAGGAAAAAGGATACGAAAACTATGGCTGAAGACACAAAAGCAAAAGATCTTGCAATGGATCTGGCGGAAGACGCCCGTGAATCAACTTGGGAATACCGGAGTTTTACCGCTGAAATGTTTCGCGGAAAATTCGGCTGGGATCTGATGCATCCCTTCCCGACGCAGACGGAGGAAGATAAGAAGATTGGTGATGAGCTGTTGGTAAAGGTCAAGGCTCTGATGGAAGAGTACATTGACCCTTATGAAATAGATCGCACCGGCGAGTACAGTCCTGAGGCTCTGGACAAGATGGCTGAGCTCGGACTTTTCGGGATGAAAATTCCCCAGGAGTACGGCGGCCTCGGCCTGTCCATTTCCAACTATGCACGTGTACTGGGTTTGGTGGGCAGCTATTGCGGCAGCACGGTTACCTATCTCTCCGCTCACCAGAGTATCGGCGTTCCCGAGCCTTTGATGACATTCGGTACTGAGGAACAGAAGAAAAGCTTTCTGCCCCGGCTGGCCAAAGGTGAAATTTCGGCCTTTGCTCTTACCGAGCCTGATGTGGGATCTGACCCGGCGAAAATGACGGCCTGGGCGGAGCCCTCCGAAGACGGTACTTACTACACCCTCAATGGGGATAAACTGTGGTGCACCAACGGCACGGATCCGAAAACGACTCTGGTCGTGGTTATGGCCCGCACACCGGACAAGACGCTTAAAAGTGGTCGTGTCATCCCTCAGATTTCCACATTCATCGTTGAGATGAACTGGGAAGGAGTGGAAGTTGCCCGTCGCTGTCATTTCATGGGTCTGCATGGTATTGCCAATGGTGCTCTCACCTTCAAGAATGTGAAAGTGCCCGCTGAAAACCTGATCGGCAAACCGGGACAGGGGTTGAAAATTGCGCTCACTACGCTGAACACGGGACGGCTCGGACTCCCTGCAGCGGGTATCGGCGCACTGAAAATGTTTATCAGAGAACTGGAAGACTGGACCACGAGCCGTGTGCAGTGGGGTCAGCCGGTGGGCCGTCATCAGGCCATTTCCAAAAAGATTTCCTTTTACACCTCCCATCTTTTCGCCATGCAGAGTATGGTTACCCTGACCTGCGCCTTCGCTGATCATAAAGGGGCTGACATCCGCTTGGAAGCCTCGGCTGCAAAATATTTCTGCTCTGAATATGTGTGGAAATGTCTGGATGATTACGTTCAGATTCGCGGCGGTCGCGGTTATGAAAGTCCGCTGTCTCTTTATAACCGTGGCGAGAAACCTTCGGCTGCGGAAATTGCCATGCGTGACATGCGTATCGGCCGGATCTTTGAAGGTTCCTCCGAGGTCATGCATCTCATCATGGCCCGTGAGGCACTGGACACGCACTTCAGTCTGGCCATGCCCATTATCACAGGAAAAGTGCGCGGCATGAATCTGATCAAGCAGGGCGTGAAACTGCTGAGCTTTTATGCCTGGTGGTATCCCACAACCTGGTTGCCCGCAAGCCGCAGTTTCAAGGTGAAAAAGCTCAATGCCACCAACCGTGGTCATCTCCGCTTCGCTTCGAAGAGCTGCAAGAAACTGGCCCGGAAAATTTTCCATACCATGGCTCTCTACGGTCCCAAACTTGAATATGAACAGATCATTCTCGGAAACTTTGTCGATATCGGTACAGATCTTTTTGTCATGTGCTCCACGCTGGCCTATGCGGAACAGCTCATGAAAGAAAATCCTGATGATAATACTCCGCAGGCCCTGGCTGATCTCTTCTGCAGTGAAGCGCGCCGGCGGATCAAAGCCAACTTCAAGCAGGCCCGTTGCAACTTCAACAAGAAATACAACAAAGTTGCCAAGCTGCTCATGGACGGAAAACTGAGATGGCTCGCCAAAGACGCCATGACCGATATTCCGCCCAAGTATCGGGATTATGCCGAACATGGTTATGAGCGCCCCGTCACCAAACTGACAGAGAAAAAAGAAGAAGATAAAGACAAAGACTGATTTGGTTTTTACTGAGTAAGATTCAGGCTGCGGAAGGCTGTGCTTTTCCGCAGCCTTTTTTATTGTTCAGGGATAGGGACAAGGGGCGAGGGACGAGGGGCGAGGTGCGAGGGATGAGGTGCGTGGGCGTGATTATCTCAATCGCAGGGTCAGTTCACGGCCGACACAGCGGGCCACTTCCACTTTTTTTCCCTGGAGAAGAATGCCTGTGAGTGTGTCTGAGAGCCAGGCCATGGATCCCGGAAAGACAATGCTGATCCGTGTCTGTTCAGGAGAATAAAAAAGGAGGGTTGCGGAAGCGACAGGATCCAGATTCTCCAGGAAATCAGTGAGTCGTTCCATGCGTTCTTCCGTTTCAGGATTTTCCACAGTGATCATGACATGCTCACTGTCGAGATGTCCCTTGCCGGTGAGTATGGCGGCGACAATACACTCGCCGGCCAGTTTGCCGCAGCTGTCCTGAACGGCTTGCAGCGCACCTTCGCGGGCGTCGGCACTTTGCACCACAGCCTGGGCATAGAGCGTATCCTGCAATTTCCCTTCCCGTCCGGAAAAGACCCGGAGCGTTGTTTCAGCACGGTTTCGGAGGACATTGGATCCGGGATTGAGTGCTTCCTGATGAACGAGAGTCCGCCCGACGATGATCACTTCTTCGAGGCAGGAGCGAGCGAAAGAGGCTCCTTCTTCCCGTTCACCTGCTGTCACTTCCGCGAGAAAATCTATGTCATAATTATCGAGGAGATCATGGATTCCCCGTGTGTCAAAGCCGAAATCAGTGAGCCGTTCTCTCAATACCTTTTCACCCTCATCAAAAGTGGGCCCTCCATCGTGTGTTTCTTCGTGAACAGATTCCGCCAAGAGCAGCCGGACAACGGGCTTGTGGGGAAGATGAGGCAGCATGAGGGTGGCCAGATCGTGGCGCAGGGGTTTTTCGAGCAAAACGATATCAGCCTCCAGTTCCGTACTCTGGTCGAGGGTTTCCGTATGGAGGATCCGGGTCTGTCGGATATAGCGCGGTGCTTCCTTGAGCATGGGCTGATAGTGGCTCAGGTCGGGCGATTCCGTGAGTGACTGGATAGCTTCGGCCAGGGCTTCCTGCTCCGCTTTTTCCTGGGCTGATTTTCGGGCTGAGAGTCCCACCCCTTCCACTACTGTTTTGATGCGTACGGTGAATATCTGTTCAGGCGGCGCTGCGCAAGACAGTCCTGCATAGAGGAGCAAAGCCGGAAATATGAGGCTGCACCGTTTCATGAGCATGCCGCTGTTCATGCCACTATCTGCGTCTTTGCGAAATGATAATCAGGCGGATGAGCTGCAAGGCGGCTGCAGCGGCTGCGGCCACATAGGTGAGTGCGGCTGCATTGAGAATCTTGCGGACTCCCTTCAATTCATCGCTGGTGAATTGTCCGCTTGACGACAGGACAGCGACGGCCCGACGGCTCGCATCAAATTCCACGGGCAGGGTGATGAGTGTAAAAGCCACTGCAGCGCTGAAGAGCCAGATACCGGCGTGAATCAACATCGGAGAGAAGGGCAGAGTATTGAAGATCAATCCGATAACGATGAGAGGGAATGCGAGGCTGCTTCCCAGTTTTGACAAAGGATAAATGGCATGGCGCACGCGCATGGGCCTGTAGTTCTGTGCATCCTGCAGGGCGTGTCCGGCTTCGTGGGCTGCAATACCTACAGCGGCAATGGAGCTCCCGTGGTGAATATCCTGAGAGAGGCGCAATTTCTTTTTTTCAGAGTCATAGTGGTCTGTGAGCTCTCCACCCACACTTTCAATGTCCACATTGTGCACCTGGGCACCGTGAAGAATCCCGGCGGCCACCTGGGCACCGGTGAGTCCGGAGAGTGTCTCGATAGCCGCATATTTTTTGTAGGCGCTCATTACGCGCCCCTGCGCCCACAGAGCCAGCACTATGGCCGGAATCATCAGAAGATCAGCAGGATGAAAAAAGAACATGATCGCACCTCGTCTTTATCAGGTTTTTCCAGTCTCTTTAAAAAGAGTGTCTTGTTGTGTTGCAGTGCGCATGGTACAGCGTCCATTGAGGACAGCACCCTCACTCATAGAGAAAACGCGCGCCTGCACGTCTCCGTTGACAACACCGCCCGCTTCAATGCGCAGTGTGCCCGGGGTGGTGACATTTCCGGCAATATTTCCGGAGATACGCACGACCTTGCCGGCTGAGGCATCAGCGGCCAGACTGCCTCCTTCACTGAGGATGAGCTCGTCGCCGCAATCCATGCTTCCTTCCACCTTGCCATCCACCTGACAGGAGGTGGCTTTCACATTACCGGTGATGACGGCACTTTTGCCAAGAAAGAGAGCCCCTTCCACGGTGACATTGCCTTCCACACGTCCGTGAATTTCGGTTTCGGCTTTGCCGCTTAAGGAACCCTGAACCACTGTGCCTTCGGGGATATACATCTTCATGGATGGCGAACTTCCTCTTGTGCGTACATACGCTTTTTCTTCTGTTGGTTTTTTGGGTGCAGCCGGTGTGGCTGCGACAGGGGCCGCCGGTGCGGGGCGAGGGGCTTCTTCGCCACGTCCACTCTGCAGCGCGGTATTGAAACGATTTCCGATTTTTGAAAAAAGACCGCCTTCCTTTTCCGGGCCTTTAGCCGGTGAGGCAGGGCGGGATGCTACGGGTTTTTGTCCTGATGGTCTGGTCATGGCTGCTGTATCCTCATGGCCGGGGTCAACATTTTCGGGGATAGAAGGAAATGTACACTGGATGTGATACATACCTGTTATTATAGTGTACTCATTGGACACAGTCGGGATCAAAATATAATCAGTTTTCCGTGAGGTCACGGGGCGGGGGCTGGTTTCGGGCAATAATGGAGGGTCCGTGGAGCAAGTGGACAGAGTGGGCACGGCATGCCGTGCCCCTACCAGCCCTCGTCCCTCGCTCCTCGCTCCTCGCCCTTCGCCCTTCGTCCTTCGTCTCTCGCTCCTCGCCCTTCGTCCTTCGTCTCTTCGTGGTTGATTCTTCCTTTCCCGTGGTCATGATTTTGATCTTTGGTGAAATCTCGTGGTACACTACATGCAGCCACGGAGAGGTGACCGAGTGGCTGAAGGTGGCGCCCTGCTAAGGCGTTGTGCGGGTAACCGTACCGAGGGTTCGAATCCCTCCCTCTCCGCCATGTCTTTTTTCTGCTTCTTTTCCTTTTTCCCTCCTTCTTTTCGGAGTTTTTATTCCGGCAAGAAGGAGGGTTTTCCCTTTTTGGGGTGCAGCTGTAGTACACTGTAAAGGCAACATGATGGTCAACCCTGAAAGGAGTCTTTGAGACATGGCAAAAATTGGTTATGGAATTATTGGTTGCGGCAACATCGGACCCATTCACGGCGCAGCCATTGCCCAGGTGAAATCCGCAAAACTGGTGGCCGTATCTGATGTGGTGGAAGCCTCTGCGGCCGCCCTGGCGGGGGAATATGGTGCTGAAGTCTATACGGACTATCGCAAGATGCTGGAGCGCGATGATATTCAGGCTGTATGTCTTTGCGTACCCAGCGGCCTGCGCATGGAAATCGCCGTGGATTGCGCCAAGGCGGGAAAACACATCCTTTCTGAAAAGCCACTGGATGTGAGCACCAAGCGTATTGACCGCATCATCACTGCGGCCGATGAAGCTGGCGTTCATCTGGGCTGTATTTTCCAGAGCCGTTTTGCTGATGATTCAGCGAAGATCAAAAAAGCCATAGAACAGGGCCGATTCGGCACCATGGTTCTTGGCGATGCCTATATCAAATGGTATCGTTCAGCGGAATACTATGCGAGCGGTGCCTGGCGCGGCACGAAAAAACTGGACGGCGGCGGCGCTCTCATGAATCAGGGCATCCATCAGATCGATCTGCTCCAGTGGTTCATGGGGCCTGTGAAAACGGTTCGTGCCCAGACCTCCCGTCGACTGCATGAAGGTCTTGAAGTGGAAGATACGGCAACGGCCATGCTTGAGTTTGAGAGTGGCGCTTTCGGCGTGATTGAAGGCAGTACCGCCATCTGGCCGGGACATTCGGCCCGTGTGGAAATTCACGGGAGCACGGGAAGCGTCATTACGGAAGACGGTGCCATCAAATTCTGGCAGTTTGAAAAACGTCGTGCCATAGACAAGAAGATTGAAGAGGCCTTGAACCGCGAATCGGAACTGGGTTCCGGTGCGGCGGATCCGCTGAGCAGTCTGAAAACGGAAGGACATCGTCGTCAGATTGCTGACTTCACCCAGGCTTTGCTCAAAGGCCGTGCGCCACTCATCGACGGACGGGAAGGCCGCAATGCCGTTGCTCTCATTGAGGCCATTTACAAATCAGCCAACACGGGAAGAACCATAAGACTTTAAAATTCCAGCCCGGTCTATCGGGCGCGGGCTGGCGGGTGGGTGATGACACGCAGCGATCTTGAAATGAAGCATAGCGAAGCCGGAGACCTGGAAAAGGATCTGGCTTCGCAACGCTTCACCTGTATCCTGCTGGATTTTGACTACACCCTTTTTCTCGACAACTCCACCGAACGCTTTCTGGACGGACTGCGCCCGCGTATACTGGCCTTTCTGATCTGTGCTTTCAGCGACTGGCTCTTGCAGGTACTGGCCTGGTTCCGGCTCTGTTCTTATCCTGTTCACCGTGATTTTCTCCGCGTCAGTCTCAGCTTGCTTTTCATGCCCTGGAGCCTCTTTCTCTGGCGACATCAGTCAAAAAAGTTTGCCCGGGAATCCATGAACAGCTGGCTGCTGGATCGTCTTCCGGCTGACAGGGAAATACTGGTCATCAGCTTCGGTTTCGCGCCCCTTATCCGGCCTTTGCTGGATCATGCGGGTCTGCAGGATTTCCATCTCATCGCCTCGGAGCCCGGCTCCGGATCAGGCAATCTCCGTCGCAAAGGCAAAGGGGTCGCCTTGAAGGAGCATCTCCCTGAAGATCGCCGGGAGGAGACCCTCTTCATCACCGATTCGGAAGACGATGCCGAGTTGCTGGAAACAATGCCTCACGGCCGCCTGATTGAATGGACAGAGCACAGCGATCCGGCCTTCAGAAAACTCTACCTGCCTTTTCGTTACACTGTGGAGGGCAAATATGCGGGGAGCCGCTATTTCACCTATCAGATTCTTCTGGAAGACCTGGCACTCCTCTTTTTTGCCTATACCCTTTCCTGGCCTGTGGCGGGTACACTCATACTTCTCTTCTTCTCCCTCTACTGTATTTATGAAGTGGGCTATTATGAGAATGATCACAAGGGTGCCCAGTCGGAGAAGCATGCCAGGGTGTCGGCGGAGGCGGCGGCCTTTCCTCCTCTTCCGCCTTTGCGTCCCTGGCTCTGGGCTGTGGGATCGGCCCTTCTGGGATGGACCTTTCTTTCTCTGATGATCGCGCCCCTCTCTCCCGAGTCGGTCAAAGGCCTGAGGGCGGCTGTGGGTTTGTGGCTTTGTCTGCTTATTTTTTTGCGCTCCATCTTCTGGGTGTTCAACCGATTGAAGCCCGTCTTTCGTGTGCCCCTCTTCCCGCTCCTTCATCTCTTCAAGGTCTTTCCATATGCCATATGCATCCCCTTGCATCTTCCGGGCGTGATCCTGCTCTTCGCCCAGATCATATCCATGACAGCCAATTACGCTGCTTATCGCTGGTGCCCCACTCCCCGGCGATTGAACAGACAGGCCTGGAGGCTCATCCTTTTTCTGCTTCTGGCTGCTGCAGGTTTTGCACTGTATCCTGAGAGAATGGCATCGCCCTTCCCGGGTTGGTGGGTACTGGTGTTATCATGGGGAGGTATACGGGCACTGGAGCATGCCCGCCACAAAAATATTGTACGTATTGTCGGAGAGTTGCTCTTTCCGGCACTGAGGAAAGAATGAAAGGACTGATTCCATGCGTATTGACAATAGAGATGTTTTGAAAAGTCTTCCTGAGATTCTCGATCACTTTTTTGCACTGACGGTTCCCCGTCTTAAAGGGCTTGCGAAACGCTGGGATTCCACAAAGGGGACGCCCGTCTTCACGCAAGGGGGGAAATATACGAGCCGGGGCTGGACCGAATGGACCCAGGGCTTTTTATATGGTTGCAGACTCTTGTGTTTTGATGCCACGGGCGATGAGGAATTGCTCGTTTCCGGTCGGGAAGATACCTTGCGTTATATGGCGCCTCATCTGAGTCATGTGGGTGTCCATGATCACGGCTTCAACAACCTGTCCACCTATGGCAACCTGCGTCGCCTGGCTCTTGAAGGGCGCAGCGATGATACGGAAGATCTGGTCCGCCTGTATGAGCTGGCTCTCAAAGTCTCCGGAGCCGTGCAGGCTTCCCGGTGGACAAAGATTCATGACGGTGGCGGTTATATCCATTCCTTCAATGGTCCCCAGTCTTTATTTGTGGATACCATCCGCTCCTGCCGTATTCTGGTTGTGGCCCATACTTTGGGACATCGGCTCATGGGCGAGAATGATGAAGCCATCTCCCTTCTTGATCGGGCTGTTGAGCATATACGCACGACACTGCGCTACAACGTCTATTACGGCACGGGGCGGGACATTTATGATGTGCGGGGACGTGTGGCCCATGAAAGCATTTTCAATGTGACCGACGGCCGTTATCGCTGTCCCTCAACACAGCAGGGCTATGCCGCCTTCAGTACCTGGACCCGGGGTCTCGCCTGGGGATTGCTCGGCTGTGCGGAACAGCTGGAGTTCTTCAGAGATTATAAAGAGCTTCTGGACGAGCGGGAAGACGGTGCTGCTTTCCTGCAGGAATTGGAAGAAGGTGCTCTGGCCATGGCGGATTTCTTCCTGGAAAATACGCCCACTGATGGCGTTCCCTATTGGGATACAGGCGCACCCGGACTGGCGGAGATGGGGGACTATCTCGACCATCCTGCAGAACCGGATAACGATTGGGAGCCTGTGGACAGTTCGGCCGGAGCCATCAGCGCTCAAGGCCTGTTGCGACTGGGCGATTATCTCGGAAAAGACGGGCGTGGCGCCCGCTACCACCGGGCCGGGCTTCAGCTGGCGCAGACACTTCTTTCCCCGCCCTATCTCAGCAACGATCCCGATCATGAAGGGGTGCTGCTCCACACGGTTTATCACCGCCCCAATGGCTGGGACTATATCCCTGAAGGAAAAAAGATTCCTCAGGGTGAATCGGCCCTGTGGGGAGATTATCACGCTCTGGAACTGGCGGTCTATTGTAAAGGGCTCATGGAGAACAGTGCGCCTCTGCGTTTTTATCAGAAGACATGATCAGGCAATCGGGAGGCTCAGTTTTTTTCCGGGATTCGAAGATTGAAATATTAAAACCGAAGAGACCGGGGCGTATTATAGGTGATAGGGGATAGGTGATAGGGGATAGGGATAGGGGATAGGGGATCGGAAAAGACGTAAGGCATATAAGAGACTCAAAGGAGTCGGTTGAGTCTGGGGAATTGGACGGATCGGTCGGATCGGTCGGATCGGACGGATGTGGGAGGGGCGTAGGCATGTCTTGGGATATAAAAGAG